>JAFXMW010000095.1 GCA_017530105.1 Bacteroidales bacterium | reverse complement strand
CACTGATTTCGGCTTCCTTGGCCATGTTGAAGTTGGCTTCGGCCACAGGCATTTGGTCAAAGAGCTCGTTGAAGGCGTTCATGGCGTCGATGAGTTTGTCGTTCTGGGTGGCGATGATGGCGGCATTGGTGAAGTAGCCGTCCTTGTCGCTGGGAGTGGCATAGTAGCTCTGGGCGCTGTAGGCGAGGGAGCGTTTCTCACGCATCTCTTGGAAGACGATGGCGTTCATGGAACCACCGAAGTATTCGTTGAAGATGTCCATGACGGCTTCGTTCTTGGTGTTGAATTTCTCACCACGGAAGTGTTCGCGCATGTAGGTCTGGTTGGCGTTGTAGTCGACAAAGTAGACGGTGTTCTCGGACACAGCCTTGGGAGTGACTTTCTTGTTGGCGGGAGCCTTTTTGCTCATTTGGTAGTAGAGCTTGTTGGCTGTGGCCTTGAAGTTGTCTAGGCTCTCGGGGCCGTAGTACAGCACGCGGTGCTTGTAGCTCATCAGGCTGTGCATGGCATCGGTGAGCTGCTGGCAGGTGTAGGCCTTTAACTGTGCTTCGCTGAGAATGTCGAGGGTGGGGGAGTCGGCACCATAGGTACCATAGTTGCCGAGGGCACGGAAGCAGTTCTGCTGGTTGTGCTTGGCGTTCTCGCGGCCTTTGAGGATACGGGCCACAAGCATTTGCAAAGCCTGTTCGTTGGGCTGCACATCGGTGAGAATCTCGTCCACCAGCTGCATGGCCTTAAACATGTTCTCGCTCAAGCCGCTGAGGCTAATGTTGATGTTCTCCTGCCCGACGCTGACGCTGTAGTTGCAGGCCAGTTTGTAGAACTCCTGCTGGAGCTGCTCGGGGGTGTGCTTGGAGGTGCCAAGGTATTCGAGCACATCGGCAGCGAGGTCGAGGGTCTTGCCCAGTTGTCCGGCACGGTAGCCGAAGTCGAAACGATAGATGAGGTTGAAGGTCTTGTTCTCGGTGTTCTGCACATAGAGCACTTCGGCGCCGTTTTTGAGTTTAGACTTGGTGAGGTCTTTGCTGAAGTCGACAAAGACGGGCTCGATGGGCTGAACTTGACGGGCTTTGATTTCCTTGAGGAAAGCACTCTCGTTGTCGCGGCCAACCTCGATGGGGGTGATGGGAGGTTTGGAGACTTTGAGGATGGGTTCGGGTTCGCCTTTCAGTTTGTTGACGATGACGTAGTTGTTGTCCTTGAAGAGGCGGTTGGCGAAGGCCACGAGCTCGCGCTTGGTGATTTTGGAGAGTTCGTTGATTTCGTTGCAGACATCGCCCCAGTTGCGGTGTTCGACATAGGCGTAGGCCATCTGGCTGGCGCGGCTGTTGTTGCTTTCGGCGCGTTTCATGATGGAGAGCTTCATGTTGTTGATGGCGGCTTCGAGCATCCAGTCGTCGAATTTGCCTTGCTTGACGAGGGCAATCTGCTCGTCGAAGAGGGCTTGAACCTGCTCGAGGGTCTGGCCCTGCATGGGCTGGCCACCGAACATGAAGGCACCGTAGTCGTTGAGGGTGTAGGTGCCGGCATAGGCACCCATGCAGCGCTGCTGCTGGTTGATGTTAATGTCGATGAGACCGCACTTGCCGTTGTTGAGGACGCTCTCGAGGAGGTCGGCGAGCATGGCATCGTGGCTGCCGTTGCCACTGTCGAGGCGGTAGGCACGGATGGTGTTCTCGGCATCGAGTCCGGTGACGGTCTTGGTGATGACGGAGGTGATGGGTTTTTCACGCTCGAACTGAAGTTCGGGGACGTTGCCGGGTTTCATGTTGCCCCAGTACTTGTCGATGATGCGGATGGCCTGGTCGGGGTCGAAATCACCGGCCATGCTGATGCAGATGTTGTTGGGGACATAGTAGGTGGCGACGAAGTTGCGGATGTTGCGCATGGAGGGGTTCTTGAGGTGTTCCTGGCTACCGAGGGTGGTCTGGTTGCCGTAGGGATGATGGGGGAAGAGGGCGGCAAACATGGCCTCGTTGGCTTTGCGTCCGTCCTTGGTGAGGGACATGTTCTTTTCCTCGTAGATGGTCTCCAGCTCGGTGTGGAAGAGGCGCAGGACGAGGTTTTGGAAACGGTCGGCCTGAATCTCGCACCAGGTCTCCAACTGATTGTTGGGGATGTTTTCGACATACATGGTGTAGTCGTTGGAGGTGAAGGCATTGGTGCCGGTGGAGCCGATGGCGGTCATGGCCTTGTCGTACTCGTTGGCCACGGCAATCTTGGAGGCCTCGTAGCTGAGGCTGTCGATCATGTGGTAGATGGCGGCACGGGTGGTGGGGTCGTTGAACATGCGGTAGGCTTCGAAGAGGTCTTCAATCTTTTGGATGAGGACTTTCTCTTTCTCCCAGTCGGTGGTACCGAGGCGCTGGGTGCCTTTGAACATCATGTGTTCGAGATAGTGTGCCAGACCGGTGGTCTCGTGCGGGTCGTTGCGGGAACCGGCACGGACGGCGATGTAGGTCTGGATTTTGGGAGCATCTTTATAGACGCTCATGAAGACTTTCAGACCATTGTCCAAGGTGTACTCGCGGACATTCAGCGGGTCGTTGGGATAGGTCTTGTACTGATAGGTTTTTTGGGCCATGAGGGTGCCACATGTGAGCACCGTTAGAGCCACAAAACAGAAAAATAAACGTGCTTTTTTCATTTAATTATTTATTAATTAATAAAATATGTTTATTGTTTCAATGATTTGAAAGTTCAAAATTACAAAAAAAAATCGGATAATAAAGAAAAAGTATTTGGAATGTACTTTGGGTGATTTCTTATGAGGGAAGGATGGGGTGGCGAGATTCTTCAGCTTTTAGAAAAAAATGAATGAATGAATTTTATTTCGTATCTTTACAATTTGTATTGCATCAGTAAATTCGGTGCAATGTTTTTGTATTCAGAGAAATAATATAAGCACAACGTTATGAAGAACACTGGAAATTTGCTTTTGGATGGCATGGAGAGGCTGGGTTTGATAGCTGCCCGCATCAAACAAAATCAGGGACCGATACCCCAAATTGAGATTGACATTATTTTGGAGGAGTTGCGCAACCTTTATATGGTGGCGTTGCAATTGGAGGCCGAATCCCCAGTGGAGCCAGATGCTAAAGCAGAAGAGGTGAAGTTGCAGGCAGAGAAGGATGCCGAGGAAAAGCGCAAGGCCGAGGAAGAAGCCGCAAAGAAAGCCGCAGAAGAAGCTGCCCGCAAGGCTGCTGAGGCGAAGCGTAAGGCTGAAGAGGAGGCTGCCCGGAAGGCCGCTGAAGCAAAGAGAAAAGCAGAGGAAGAGGCTGCCCAAAAGGCTGCGGAGGAAAAGCGTAAGGCCGCAGAAGAGGCTGCAAGAAAAGCCGCAGAAGAGGCATCACGGAAGGCTGCCGAAGAAAAGCGTAGGGCTGAAGAAGAGGCTGCAAAAAAAGCAGCGGAGGAGGCTTCGCGTAAGGCTGCCGAGGCAAAACGTAAGGCTGAGGAAGAAGCCGCAAGGAAGGCTGCCGAAGCCGAGGTGAAGCCGATATTTGCACCAGAAACATCTGAGCAGGAAATAGCCCCTGTAATTGAGCCTGTGATGGAAACGATAGAAGGTAATTCCAACGATGAACTATTTGCAGATGAACCAGTCGCCACACCTCAGCCTCCCAAGGCCAAACGACAGGAAGCTTCGTTGTTTGACTATTTCAAAAATGACAATATCGGGGATCAGCCAAGAGTGCGTACGCTGGCTGATGCGTTGAATAAAAACGGGCGGAACGTTGAAGAGCAATTGGAAAACAGGATGAATGCAAAGAAGGTGGATGATTTGCGTACGATTATCAATATAAACGATAAGTTCAGTTTCATGAGTGAGTTGTTCCACAACAATATGAAAGCCTATAATGATTTTATTCTGAAGCTCAACAGTTACACCAGCCGTGAGGAGGCTTTGGCTTATGTTTCGGAGGTGGCAGCTCAGAATATGTGGCATGAGAATTCGTTGGTGGTAAAAGCATTCTACAAAATTTTTGACAAAAAGTTCTAAATCAAATAAAGATATTTTTTCAGACTTTTGGGGGTGTGCAGCTTCGCTGACAGCCAAGGGGTCTGGCTAAATAATAACACACATGAATAACCGCAAAGCCATATTGTTTTCAGCCCCTTCGGGTAGTGGAAAAACAACAATTATCCGTGAGATATTGAAACGTTTTGATTGTTTCGAATTCTCCATTTCGGCCACCAGCCGTCCTCCCCGTCAGGGAGAACAGGACGGTGTGGACTACTATTTCCTTTCTCCCGAGGAGTTTGACAGACGGGTTAAAGATGGGTTGTTTCTGGAGTGGGAAGAGGTGTATGCCGGCACCTGTTATGGTACGCTTAAGTCGGAAATAGACCGTATCTGGAGCAATGGACATGTTATCATTTTTGATGTGGATGTAAACGGAGGAATGAATATCAAGAAGTACTTCGGCTCGGAAGCGTTGGCTCTGTTTATAATGCCTCCCAGCATAGAAGTGTTGGAGATGAGGCTTCGCAACCGTGGCACCGAGACCGAGGAGGCTATAGCGAAAAGGCTTAATCGTAGTGCGGCAGAATTGAAGATGTCCGACCATTTCGATGTTACCATTCTTAATGACGACCTCAACCGTGCAGTGGATGAGACGCAGCGTGTTATCAACAATTACCTCAGCAGGTGATTCTATGTGGATTGAGGTGCAATAAACATAAACAGACAATCAGACAAAAATACCCCAATACCCTAACATCATAATACATACAATCACATTTTATGGATGCATTATTGGCTTTTATTAAACGATACAACTTTGTCTTTGTATTTCTGCTGTTGGAGATTTTGGCAATCATCTTCATAACACAGAACAGTAATTACCAAAGTTCTAAGCTTGTACAGGCAGGTAATGCGGTGGCAGGCCGGATTTATGGAACGGTGTCGATGCTGGGAGACTATTTCGGTTTGCGTAAGGAGAACGAGCGCCTTGCCAACGAGAATGCACAACTTAGGGCACAGCTTGAGTCATCCTACATCAGTTATAACCTGCGAGTCTTCTCCCACGAAGATACTGTCTACAAGCAACGCTACAGTTATACCGAAGCACGGGTGGTGAAAAATTCCTGGAATCAGCCCAACAATTACATCATGATAAACAAAGGCCGTAAGCAGGGCATCAGGCTTGACCAAGCGGTTATCTCGCCTCAGGGCATTGTGGGGGTTGTGGTCAACACTACCGACAATTTCGCTACGGTCATGCCGGTACTCCATTCCAACAGCCGTAACAGTGTCAAGATTAGTCGTATCAACACCAATGGGTCATTGGTATGGCGTGGTGGTGACTTCCGCTATGCCACGTTGATAGATATCCCCACAACGTATAAACTTCACCCCAACGACACTATTGTCACCAGTGGTATGGCCAACGATTTTCCCGAGGGGGTGATGGTAGGTTTTGTAGAACAAACCATGAGTGAGAGAGGCAGTGGATTTTATACCATAAAAGTGCGTCTGGCTACTGAGTTCACCAAGCTGGACCATGTTTATATTATTGACAATCATTTTAAGGCCGAGCAGGACTCGCTCATTGCCTGGACACAAAAGGAGGATGAAAAGAAATGACAAAACTGGTTCTTTCAAATATATTACGTTTCGTAGTGCTTATTGTGCTGCAGATTCTTTTGCTCAATTATGTCAGTTTTGGTGGTTACCTTATACCATTCATCTACATTCTTGCCATTTTGATGCTTCCTACCCGTCTGGGAAATATTCCGCTACTGCTCATCGCTTTTGCCGCTGGTGCGGTGATTGACCTTTTCTGCAACATCCCGGGATTCCACACTTTCAGTTGTACTATGATGGCCTTTATCCGTGTTGTTATTGGCAACAGGATGCTCACTCGTGGTGACCCCGAAGTAGTCATTGATGTCCCCAGCGTTTACTCCGTACCCTTGCAGCCATTTGCTGTGTATTTGTTTGTCATGTCGTTGGTGTATAGTTTCACCTACTGTCTGTTGGAGTCTTTCAGTTTCGGTAATTTCTGGATGACAATGCTCTCCATGCTTTTAGATGCTGTTGGAACTTGGATACTGATGATGTTGTGCCAATTATTGATTTCACCGAAGAAGAGATGATTTCCCATAAACATATATTGGTATTTTTTTCGCTGATAGCAATCAGTGTTGTTTCCTTTGCCCAGTCAGCGATAGGGGAGTGGCAGGACCACAACTCGTTCGTCTCTGCTCGTCATCTCTGTGTAACCCCCAATCGTGTCTATGCTGCCACACGCATGGCCATGTTTTATTATGATAAAACCGACAGTTCTGTTCATACTATGACCAAGGTCGGAGGGCTTTCGGATGTGGGTATCAGTGCCATTGCCTATGACGAACATTCGGGCTGCCTATCCATTGCCTATGCCAATTCTGGTGTTGACATCATTCAAGGTGAATCTGTTCATCACATTGCCGATATTCATTATGGAAATATGGGCGGCGATAAGAAAATCTACCAAATTCGTTTCGATGGTTCACGGATATTTCTTGCCACAGGATTTGGTATTGTAATGGTGGACGCCAACCGACAGGAGATTGCCGAGACTTACTACATCGGTCCCGATGGCGAAAGCGGAGTGGTTTATGATGTGGCTGTCACCGACAGTCTCATCTATGCCGGAACCGACAACGGGCTGATGTATGCCCCCAAACACAGCAACAGGCTACATATTTTCGAAACATGGACTCGCGACACCCTGTCTCCTCTTGCCCACATGTCTGTCCGCATGTTGGAGGTGTCGGGAAACCGTATTGTTGCCGCTGCCTGTACCGACAACCCCGACAGTATGACGGTATTCTATCAAGCGGGTGCCGACTCTTGGAATAAATTGGGCTCTGGAAAAATACAATCCATCCGTTGTCGCCATGGGCGTACACTCCTTAATCGTTTTAATAGTGTAGAGCTGTACGACAATAGTTTCTCCCCATTGGCAACGGTCAATAATCTCCCCCTCTATGGTGTTGCGGCCACCGATGCCGACATCGACAGTGATGGTACCCTTTGGCTAGGTCATCCCTGGGCAGGTATGCTACAGGTTCCGCAGGACTATGAATCTGCCATCAGTTGCTCTCCCCAAGGGCCGAATAACGACGATTATGTTTACAGCGTCGTTGCAACCTCGGGCAAAGTCTATCTTTGTCCAGGTGGCAAGAAACCCACCTACGAGAGTGCCCTTCTTCCCGGAGGTCTTTCAATATTTGAAAATGGCCGATGGTCTCAGGTGTCCCGTGCCGAAGGTCTGCCGGATTTTCAGGATGTGCTTTATATGGCTGTTGACCCCAAAAATCGCAAACACCTCAGTGCCACCTCTTGGGGCTATGGGGTGTTGGATATTCATGATAATGTAATAGAAACCATCTTCGACCAGTCCAACACTTCGGGTGTTCTTACCCCTTTCTCCAGTGACTCATTCTCCCACCTCCGTGTCTCGGGGTTGGCCTATGACAGACAAGGCAACCTTTGGGTCACCAATTCACTTGTCAATCGGGGACTTGCCGTGCGCTACAGCGACGGCTCATGGCAGTCTTTCGATATCAGTCCCTTGTTTCAGGGTCTGGCAAAAGACAAGATGGAGATTGACAAACTCATTTGGGATAGCATTACGGGCTACAAATGGTTCATTGGCAAAGGCAATCGCATCTATGTCCATGACGGTGTCGACAAACTGGCTTTTGTCAACCCTAACAACGGCAGCAAGTTGGAGACCCACACCGTTACCTGCTTGGTTCAAGACCGTTCCGGCGACCTATGGTTTGGCACCGACAAAGGCCTTAAAGTTATCTACGATGGCTACCGGGCTTTTTCCAACGGCGGCAAAGGCGAGGTGGCACCTGTCAATTGCAGCAACATCCTTTACAATGAGGATGGCATTAATGAATATCTCATGGCTTATGAAAGCATCACCTGCATGGCAGTCGACGGGGCCAACCGCAAATGGGTAGGCACTTCAAACAACGGTCTCTACCTCATCTCTGCCAATGGCCTTGAACAATTACACCATTTCACCACTGCCAACAGCCACCTTGCTTCGGACAAGATAGTTTCCCTTGCCGTCCATCCCGAAAGTGGGGTGGTCTTTATCGGCACCGATATGGGCCTTCAGTCCTACCGCTCCACCGCCACTGTGGGATATAGTGAGCCTCTCCTCAACATTCATGCTTTCCCAAACCCCGTCCGTCCTGGCTACGATGGCCCTATTGCCATCAAAGGCTTCACTCGCGATGCATTGGTGCATATCACCGACACTCGTGGACATGTGGTCTTTTCCACCACTGCCCATGGTGGACAAGCCATTTGGAATGGTCATACCCTTAACGGTACACCTGTCGCCAGTGGCACCTATTTCGTCTTTGCCTCCGATGCTTCAGGCAATATGCGTTCCGTAACTAAAATCCTCATCATCCGCTAACAAAACCACATAATTCTTTATATCTTGATTGCCACCCTTTCAACCCCAGCTCTCGTGCTGCACACCACAGCCTATTCCGAGACTTCGGTGATTGCCAAAATATTCACCAGGCAACTGGGTGTGCGCTCCTATATACTCAAAGGTGTTCGCAAAAGCGGTAGCCGTACCAAGCAAAATCTGTTGCAGCCTCTCAGCTATCTCGACCTTGTGGTCTACAACAACCCCAAAACCCAGATTAATTATCTCAAGGAGGTGGCTCCACACAAAGGCATCCCTCAAAGTCTGGCCTCGGCAAGGGTCGATGAAATGTCACGCCATGCCATGCGTTTCTTCATGACAGAGCTGCTTTACAAAACACTTCGTGAAGAGGAGCCTATGCCCGACCTCTTCGACTATGTGGTCAACATTGTCCACTCCCAACCGTTCAAAGTCAACGCTCAGATGCCTGTTGTTTTCATGCTTTCGGTCTCGCACCATTTGGGCATTGAGCCGTTGGACAACTATTGCTCCCGCGAACCCCTTTTCGATATGCTCAGTGGCCGCTTCCAGTATTCTGGCGACCACACCCTCGACCCCTCCACCTCACATCTGCTTCACTGCTATCTCCAACATCTCCATGCCGGCAGTCCAGCCCCTGTTGCCACCCTCGCCCAGCGCACCGAGCTCATCAACCGTCTGCTTGAATACTTCCAGATGCACCTCAGCGAGTTCCGCAACTTCAAGTCGCACGAAATCTTACATACTGTATTACAATAATAAATTCAACAACCATGAAGAAGATTCTTTTTGTGTTTTTAACCGTAATGATGGCACTTCCGGCCTTCAGCCAGTCGTGCTATTGGGTGTTCCTCACCGACAAACAGGGCACCACCTTCGACCCCTACACCTATTTCGACGCCAAAGCCATTGAGCGTTACAACCAATGCGGTGCCGACCTCTACGACATCAGCAACTACCCGCTCAACAGCAGCTATGTGTCGCAAATCGACGCCATCGCCACTGAGGAGGTGGGCACTTCCCGTTGGCTCAACGCCGTTGCCGTCATGGCCACCCCTGAGCAGATGAGCCGTATTGAGCAGCTGTCTTTCGTCAAAGGCATCCATCTCATTGCCTCCGAGATGCAGATAGCTGCCTGCAAGGCATTGCCTGTACAATCCGACCAACCCATCGTCACCGACAAGACGCTCGGCGACCAAGCCATCCACAACCAGCTCATACGTATGGGCGGTAAAGAATTTGCCAAGCAGGGCATCGACGGCAAAGGTGTCCGCATTGCCGTCTTCGACGGTGGTTTCCCCAAGGTGAACACCCATCAGGCGTTTAAGCACCTCTTCGACAATCACCAAATCATCAAGACCTGGAACTTCTGTAACGACAAGGAGGATGTCTATGGCTGGAACAGCCACGGCACCATGACCCTCAGTTGCATTGCCGGTATCGCTTATTTCAATCAGAAGATAGGTCTCGCCACAGGGGCAGAGTTCCTCCTTGCCCGTACCGAGGTGGATTTGGAACCTTTCAAAGAGGAGGTATGGTGGACACAGGCCATGGAGTGGGCCGACAAAAACGGCGCCCAGATTATCAGCAGCTCCCTCGGCTACGGCAAGGAACGCTATGAGGTTTGGAATATGGACGGCACCTCCTGTGTGGCCAAAGCCGGCAACATGGCAGCCCGCAAAGGCATATTGGTCTGT
>JAFXMW010000094.1 GCA_017530105.1 Bacteroidales bacterium | reverse complement strand
GATATACGGGTATCAGGTTCGGATCGTCCTCTATCTCTGCTCTTTTTTTTGGAAAGAGTCGCGTGCCTCGGTCTGCTCATAACCCTTGCTAGGGTAAGTTTGCGGGCGGACTCTGGCGTAGCCGAGTTTGTGAAAAAGCCTTTGGCATTGTCTCGTTCCCAAATCAACGCCGAAGGTTCGCCTGATGGCGGCTGAAAGGCTAGGCCCGTCCCATACATTGCAGCCGAAGTCGGTGGGGTCGCCCTGAAGCATCTTGTCGATTTCTTCGAGCTGGTCTGCAGTGAGTTTTGGAGGGGCACCAGGCCTCTGCTTGTCTCTTAGAGACTCAAAGCCCTCCTCGTCAACCTTTTTTACCCACCCCGTCAATGACCTGCCAGTCATACCGAACCAATCGGCAGCTTTTGAGGGAGAAACGCCAGACAAAACTGCGATCACCGCGGCAACTCTGTTGTAAAAACGGGATTCTATTGACGCATCCATTATGCTTCTGCCTTCTTCTTTCAATGTCTCAATATCACTCTTGAATACCTTTCGCTTCATAATGCTCTTTTTTGGCGCAAATGTAGCGATTATTTTTTATATCTCAAAATTTATTGAGAAATTTATTATGTCGTTTACTATAGATACCCGCGCCGACGTGTTCGGCCTCTGGTGGGACATCCGCAACCGCGACCTGCGCTATGTGCTCAGCACCTGGCAGTACGACCGCTTCATGGCCAGCGAGTGGTTCTACCGTCCCGTCGTCTGGGGCACTGGTGGCTGGACCTTCTCCATCTACTCCCGCTACGGTGTAGGAAGGATGTTCTACCATCGTCCTGCAGTGTTCGTGACCTTCAAGGGTGGCCATAGCCATAGAGGTGGCAGCTTCTATGCCGGACACCACTTCGACAAGCCCAACCCTCCCAGGGGTCATGGCAACCATAACAACCACAATAACGGAAATCATAACTACAATCACAATAACAACGGAAACTGGAACCACGGTGGAAACCATAATGGGAACCACAATGGCAACGGCAACCACAATCCCTCAATGAACCACGGAAACCGTCCAATGACGGGTAACAGCACCCCCTCGATGGGTGGCTTCGGCAACAGTCATCGCAGTGGGTCGGCCAATACTCCCAGCCGCACATTCGGCACCCGTCCGTCGGGCAACGTGGCCAGCCATGGCAATGGTGGCACATCAGCCGCTCACGGAACCTTCGGTGGACGCAGGTAAGCGCTTACTCAAAATACACAGCATGGGCGACCATGATGCACTGACAATCTCCACACCCTCGATTTTAGGGGTGTGGGGATTTTTTTAAATTTTGCATTAGCTCAATTTAAGGGAAGGGAAGTTAAAGGGAAATGGAAGGAACTTTCCATTCATTTGAGATAATTGAGGTTTTATTTAAAGATTATCCGCTTGTATCCGAAGGGCGGCCTGAAAGGCCTGCAAGCACATAGCCCAAGGCAACGCCTTGGGTGTCAAGATGTTCATAGTCGCCCTGTAGGGGCATAAGCATTTGTAGATGAAAGGCTTATGCCCCTATAGGGCGATTGCCTCCTTCCCAATTTCCCTGGAGGCTTATTGCCCCTTCGGGGCGTTATCGGAAAGATGCGGATAATCATTTTTTATTTTGCTGCAAACGGAAAGTTTTATATTTTTGCAGCAAAATTAAGACAATGTTACGATGTTTGCCCTATGAAGAAATTTCTATTGTATTTGTTTAGGAGCTACTGGTGGTCAGTGATTGCCATCGCAGTGGCAACATTGTTGATGTCAACCATCATTTATTATTTTGACGGCAGCATGGAGAAAACGCCATTTAATACCCCTCTTTTTGTTGTAATCATCTGCAGCATTATGTATCCGCTATTCAACCTGCCTGTTCTTATAGCATTGTATAAATACAGACTCTCAAAAACAGAAGTCATTATAGAAAGTATCTGTTTGGTACTTGCCATCACCTATTTTTACGATGTAGTAAAATTCTTCGTTCCTCATCACCTGTTATGGAACCATCAAACAGTGGATGGAAGAGAGGTCTTCGAGAGAGTTTGGTGGTATGAACACGATTTAAACATCATATATGGTATCTGCATCACTATTTTTTTGTGCCTGGTTTATTTTAAGGTGAAAAAGATGCTGGGGGGGAAGAGAAGTTTAAGGGAAGGAAAGGATAATTAAGGGAAAAGGAAGTCTCCCAGCCGCACATTCGGCACCCGTCCGTCGGGCAACATGGCCAGCCATGGCAATGGTGGCACATCAGCCGCTCACGGAACCTTCGGTGGACGCAGGTAAGCGCTTACACAATATACACAGCATGGGCGACCATGATGCACTGACAATCTCCACACCCTCGATTTTGGGGGTGTGGAGTTTTTCCATATGTGGATTTTAAAAACCGATATTGCAGTCGGCTGTGACCTCGTCAATCTCGCATTGGAGGAAGTATCGGTTGAATTTCATTCGACCATTTTCACGCTCGGCATAATGAGCAAGCTCTTCTGCACTCGCTTAATCAAATGGTTCGATGTCGCCGTCAGGGGCAGGATGGCAGCCGTAATCGTATTTCTCCACGAGTCTTTTCAGTTCATCGGCAGTCGGGATGCGCCCATTGTCCCTATAGAATTTCTCCACCTCGCGGATGAAGTCTTTGGAGAGTCCCATGTCGAAGTCCGTGTCCTCGTCGATGCCCATGTAGTCCATATCGATGGGCACAGTCATTTCCTTCCGGTCGCTCGGTGTCTCTATGAGTATTTCCGTCATAAGTATGGGGTTGTTGACACCCTTGATGTCAAAGCCCAAAATCGTTGTCATAGTATTCATATCAGTAGATGTTATATTGTGAATAAAAAAGGAGGGGATGCCCCCCCCCATTGATACCTTTAGAATTAGAAGTGGAAGTCGATGACTCCACCGATGTAGGGGTGGGTGCCGACCGTCAGAGAGCAGACCATTTCCATGAGTTCTGCAGATGGCTCGGCATAGGATTGACAGGAGTCTTCAGAGAGATAGAAGTGGTGGTCGGTGTGGAGCGGGTTCTTCAACTCCTTTTCCAACTGGTAGGTCGGGCCTATCCAGTCCAGAACATTCTCGGTGGTCACCTCTCCAGCCTTGTCGTGGATGGCTTTCACCCACTTGGCCTTCCATTCATCGGCACCTCCGTTATAGACTATCTCGTCGATGCCTATAAGGGAAAACATGCCTTTGGGCAGCAGTACGTTCACAAGGTAGTCAATCATCTCCTTCCTTGTCTCATCGGAAATCTCGGAGCAGTAGTCATAGAAACTGCCATCGCCCTGAGTCAGGGTGTTCTCGTCGAGAGTGTTCTCCTTGTCCACTCTCTGCTTGGTAAGCTGAAATACTTTAGCGTGCATAACGTGCAAATTGTAATTATTGCATAAGATGAGAGCCATTGTGATTAACGGCTGCTGCAAGGCCGAGGATTTGCAGGTAAGTGAGATTCCCGTCCCCAAGGTTCGACCAGGATGGGTGCTGGAGAAAATACACGCTGCCGGACTGAACCACTCGGAAGCCCTGCTCCGCATGTTCGAGGCCGACAACGACTATATCAATACGCAGACGCGTAGATGTCCAATGCGCTAGCAAAGCAAGTGGACATAACATTGTAGAAATTGTAAAAGAGTGGATTGATGCAGATAATCCTATCATTTTAGGACTCGCTGGCAAGAACTATGCTCATTGGGTGGTTGCTGTCGGGTATATAGAAGATGATTATGGAAAACTATCTGCTTTTCTTACCTTGGATCCTGGTAGCAAGTCTCCAACGTATGCACTATGGAATGGTATTCTTGATTTGCAGAAAGTCCCTCGAAAGAAGTATGGTTTTAGGTATGATT
>JAFXMW010000093.1 GCA_017530105.1 Bacteroidales bacterium | reverse complement strand
GTGAGAAGTGCCTATGTGATGGGCGGTGTGTTTGGGGATGCTGTTAAACCTGACTATAATTTTACCCAAGCCATCAATTATAGTATGACGTTCTTTAGACTATGGCCGAAGGAAGTGAAACTATACTTCTCTCCCGGTGAAGTAGGGGATGCGATAGAGTATACGCCCGAACAGGTGATTGAGGATATTTCGTGGACGGACGTGCATCCCATAAAACAGGTTTATATGCGTTGCGACTGCAATACCGGGCAGAAGATGTGGGATCCATTGGCCGTGATTCATGCCGTGCTGGGTAATCCTTTGTTTGACCTCTCAGACAGGGGGACAGTGGAACTCACCCCAGATGGTAGGACACTCTTTACCCCTTCATCCGATGGGAACTGTCGGTATCAGTTGCCAGGGGATAGCCTATGGGTAGAGTCCATGCTGTGGAGGGTGCGTAAAGCCAATATGAGACTTTGATTTTGTTTGGTTGCGGTGCGATATAGAATCGAGCAATTAGAACTATTCACCCCTAAGGAAGGATGAATCGAGTTCTTTGAATTAAACCACAACATAACGGTATGATGAAGAAAATAGAAATAATGAACGGTCCGAATCTTAATCTTACAGGGATACGGCAGCCGGAAATATATGGTTCTGAGACCATGGAAGAGGGTGCTAACATCGCCGGCTTCATGCGCGTCGCCAAGGCTATGATGGCCCAGGGTATCATCTAATTGATTCCAACTCTATTTAATAGCAGAGCCACCCATGCAGGTGGCTCTGTTTTTTGTGTCATGTTGAGTGGTTGGATGAGTTTTCCCTATCTCCTGTTGGTACTCCCGTATTGGCGTTGATACTTCTGTAGTTTCTTTTCCAGAAAGAAGACATCGTATATGTCCGGGTCAATCAGGTAGACGTCTTTCTTCCCTGCACTGACAAGTACATTCTTGCGTATGCTCTTGCTGGTGGGTCTTTCCCATTGGGCCTTGATGTGATTGATGTCTCTCCACTGTAGTTTGACATTCTTTACCGGTGCCCAGTCTCCGCTCTTTGTCTGTTTGACGCATTGGGATATGGTAAGGAGTTGCTCGGTAATGACAATCTTTTCATGGCGGCAGCGGATGTAGTATATCATTTGATTGACGCATGCCACTGCCATGCCCCCCAAGGCCAATACCATTATCCATGAGGGGGCGTCATTGTTGAAATTGGAGACAGCAACCCAAATGCAGAATGCAATGCCGGCCGAGAATAGCAATACGTACATCACACAACTGATGGTGGACTTGTATATTTTGACAGGCTTCGGATGATAGTTTTGACTCATATAATTTAATAACGCTTTATGGTTGCTTTTATTGCATTGTATCCCTCTCTCATACAATAATAGTTGGGTTTGGGCGTTATTAATTCATGCTAGGAATTGTCATCAGCACACGGCAGCGTGTTTTCGGACTCGACTTGTTGAGGGCTTTCGCCATTTTCTGTGTGGTCCACAGGCATGGCAAGCACTTGATATATGGCACCAAGCTCGACTGGCTGGCCAATATGCCGCTGCCCCATGGCGTGGATTTGTTTTTTGTGCTCAGCGGCTTTCTGATAGGGCTTTCGGTGATGAAGATGGCTTCGCGCGAGGATGCGTGGCACAGGACGTGGCGCTTCTATGGGAAAACGGCTCTGCGTATTCTGCCCAACTATTATGCTTTGTTTCTGATTAATTTGTTGATGGTGTATTGTGGGTTGATTGCGGCTGACCTGACGGCTACACCGATGTACCAGTATCTTACTCTTACACAGAATGTGTTTACTCCTTTTCTGGGTTTTTATTGGGAGTCGTGGTCGGTGCCTATACAGTGGTGGTTTTATATTTTCTTCCCTGTTTTGGTCATTGCGCTGAGACGTGTGGCGGGACGTTGGGCGTTGCCTGTAGTGGTGTTGCTTGCTTTTGTGGGGTCGGCGTTGTTCCGCGCTACGGTGTGCATGGGGGTTGACGACATGTTTCATTACGACATACTGGTGAGAAAGACGTTGGCGGCCCGCACCGACAGCATATATGTGGGAGTACTTGCCGCTTGGGTGAGCAGTGAATTCCCTGTCTTCTGGAAGAGGTGTCGATGGTGGGCGTTGGCTGCCGGAGTGGCATTGTTTGCCGCGGAGCGGGCGATAGGGTATACGTTGGGAGGATTCTACTCGATAGTGGTGTTGCCGATGATGGTGCCTGTTGCAGTGGGTTTGACGCTGCCTGCACTCAGTTCGTGGCGGGAGGCAAAGGGCAAGGTGGCCAAGTGCATCATGGTGGTGAGCCTGCTTTCGTATTCGATGTTTATGATTAACCTGTTAATGGCATATATCATCGACGGACCTATGGGCGAGTTTTCAAAGACACACGGCGAGGTGGCTTACTGCCTTTTCTGGCTGATGGTGGTGGCGGGTACATTCCTGTTGTATTATTGCGTGGAGCGTCCGGCCATGCGTTTGCGCGAACGCCTGTATCCAAAGCAATAGAAGCATGGTACTGAATTAACTTATGAAAAACCATGAAAGAAGATATAAATAGAGAAGAAGAACGTCAGAGGAAAATGTTGCGGAGGGGACGGCAATGGAGGGTGTTGTTCCGTATAGGGGCAGGGATGGTGTTGTTGTTGATGCTGTACTCGATTGTGAAGAAGGGATGGATATGGAGTTGTATGCCGCTGTTCGGTTGATAAACGTATATTGGACAATGGATTGGATTTGAAAATGATGACAAATATGAAAAGAAGAATAGAAATAATAAACGGGCCGAATTTGAATTTGACAGGATTGCGCGAGCCTGAGATATACGGCAGGGTGACTATGGAGGAGATGGTGTCCGGCCTCCGCGAGCGTTTCCCAGAAGTGGAGATTGGCTACTATCAGAGCAATGTGGAGGGTGAGATTATCAACCGGCTGCATGAGGTGGGTTTCTCGGCCGACGGCATAGTGCTCAATGCAGGTGGCTACAGCCACACCAGCGTAGCCATCCACGATGCCATCGCCGCCATCACCACGCCTGTGGTGGAGGTGCATATCAGCAACATCTTTGCCCGCGAGGAATACCGCCGCCATTCCCTTCTCAGCGATGTATGCCGCGGAGTTGTCTGCGGCTTCGGTTTGGAGGGCTACCGCTTTGCTGTCGAGTCATTCCTGAACGACGGGCAGCAATGAGACGCCTCCTTGCCATAATCGCTTTCCTTGTCACGGGTTGCACCCTTTGGGCCAATGGCGACCCTGTGGCCACATTCAGCGACATCTGCGTCTCTGAGATAGTCTTTCTGGGAGAGTAGGAAGCCATCTTTCTCACTTTTTTTTCAATAGCGGTGTAAGATTTTGCTCGTTCATGCGACTACTATGTATGAAACGTCAATCAAAGGAAATATCGCAATTCGAAGCCGACTATCTGCCTCTTCAGCCCGCCATGCAGCGCATGGCCGAGCGCCTTCTGGGCAATGAGGATGAGGTCGCCGATGTGGTGCAGGATTGTTTTGTAACCCTTTGGTCCGAACGCGAAAGCCTGAAAAGAGTACTCAACCGCGAGGCTTGGTGCATCACCTTGGTCAAGTGCCGCTGTGTTGACATTATGCGGCGTCGCCGTCCCTCGGTCAGCATCGACGCCCTTGCCGTCCTTCCCGACGATGGTGTCCATCTCCCAGTCGCCGAAACGTGATTTGGAATCCACCACGGCAGGACGCTCGTCAATGCTCACACGGTCCTTGATAGGGATACGCGAACTCACAGCTCTCTTGCGATGTTTGAGGTGATGCGGCAGGTAGGTGTAGAGCGTCCCTCCACGTTCTTTGTCCCGCCTGATAATGTGGTATAACCATTCAATCGACACACACGTCTTTCCTTCGCGTTTTCTGACACCGACAATAGTCTCCAGCGACCAATGTCTCTTGAGACACTGCTCGATGTCCTGCCAATCCTCTTTGGCAAATACAACTTTGTGAGCTTGCATTGTGCAAGCCGAGAAAAACGGATGCCCCCGCCACCCGTTAATGGAGGCAGGGGCCGCTGATGCATGTGGTGGCGTTCCTGTTTTTATGCAAGGCCAAATGCCTTGAGGTCTTCATCAACGGTTGTAATGCCACCAATGCCGAAGTTTTCCACCAGCACCTTCGCCACATTAGGCGATAGGAATGCTGGCATTGTGGGACCCAGGTGTATGTTTTTGACACCAAGGCTCAGCAATGCCAACAAGACTATCACGGCTTTTTGCTCATACCAGGCTATATTGTAGACAATTGGCAGGTCGTTTACATCGGCTAATCCAAACACCTCTTTGAGTTTGAGGGCTATAAGGGCAAGCGAGTAGCTGTCGTTGCATTGGCCAGCATCTAGCACTCTGGGAATGCCGTTGATATCGCCAAGGTCGAGTTTGTTGTATTTGTATTTTGCACAACCTGCGGTCAGAATCACACAGTCCTTTGGCAGCCGTTGGGCAAAGTCGGTATAGTATTGGCGGCTCTTCATCCTTCCATCGCAACCGGCCATGACCACAAACTTGCGTATGGCACCATTCTTCACGGCCTCGACCACCTTGTCGGCCAAGGCAAACACTTGCTCGTGGGCAAATCCGCCAACAATGCTGCCTTGCTCAATGTCGGAGGGAGCGGCACACGTTTTGGCCAAAGCGATGATTTCGGAGAAATCTTTCTTGCCACTCTTGTCTGCAATGATGTGTTTCCAGCCGGGAAAACCTGTGCTGTTGGTGGTGAATACTCGATTGGCGTATGGGGCGTTTGCCGTCGGGGGCACAATGCAGTTGGTGGTGAACAGGATGGGGCCGTTGAACGAGGCAAATTCTTCCCGCTGTCGCCACCAAGCGTTGCCATAATTGCCTTTGAGGTGGCTGTATTTCTTCAGTTGAGGATAATAGTGTGCGGGCAGCATTTCGCTGTGGGTGTAGATGTCGATACCGGCATCTTTGCTCTGTTCGAGCAGCTGCTGAATATCGCTGAGGTCATGTCCGCTGACCAATATGCCGGGTCTTTTGCCCACGCCTATGTTCACCTCAGTGATTTCGGGGTTGCCAAAGGCTTTTGTGTTAGCCTTGTCGAGCAACGCCATGGCTTTCACTCCCCAATCGCCAGTCTTTAGAGCCATTGCGGTAAGTGTGTCTGGGTTCTGGCAAGTGGCCAGTTCGCCAAGAGTGCGGAGTATGTATTCGTTGTTGTCGCCGTCCACCTCTCCCAAGCGCGCGGCATGTTCCAGGTAGGCAGCCATGCCCTTCAGGCCGTATAGGGTCAGCTCTTTCAGCGAGCGTATGTCCTCGTTGTCCTCAGCCAGCACTCCCACTTGCTTTGCCTTGCTTTCGTAGTCGCTTCGCCCTCCTTGCCACTCAAGCATGTCCATTTGCGGCAGCTCTATGCCTTTCGATGCGGTGCGTTCCTTCCACCAATTGCGCAACTCTAGGGCGTGGTCTATACGGCTGTAGATACTCTCACAGTCGAAATTGGCATTGGTTATAGTGCTGAAGAGGGCATCGTTCACAAAGGCGTGTATCCTTTGGCGGTTCTCGCAGTAGTGTCCTTTGGGGTAGGGCACGTGGTTTGCTATTACACCAAGCCCTTTCAGCAGATAGATTAGCAGGTCTTGTGCGTGTGCCGTTTCGGGGCTCTTACCACATACGCCGGCTAGTTTGCATCCGGTGCCGCCGGCAGTTTCCTGACATTGGAAACAAAACATTTTCTCGTTCATATTTAGTGTTTTAATAATTATTGCTTTTCTTTTTTTTCGGCTGCAAAAATAGTATGCTTTTTTCTCTCCAGTGGTATCATTTGGTACCTTGAGGTAAATAAATGTGCTATTGTTGAAAAAAAATACTATCTTTGCATTTGGATAATGTATCTTTACGGCTGTGGAATATACTGAGTTAAAGTGGAATATACTGAGTTAAAGACCATGCCACTCTTTGCAGAATGCAGCGAGTCGGACATAGAAGAATTGTTGAAGTCCCCCTATAAGCGCAAGTGCTATCATGCGGGCGACCTAGTGCTGCGAGGCGGTACGCCCTGCCTGTCGCTGATTCTGCTCACTTCGGGCAGTGCCGAAAGCCGCATGGTTGGTGCCGACGGTCGCGAGGTGGTCATCAAACGCATGTCGGCCCCCCACATCCTTGCCCCTGCCTTCCTCTTTGGCACTGAAGGCAATATTCCTGTCGATGTCACCATGCTCACCGAGGGCACTGTCTGGCTCATCAACCGCGAAGGTTTTCTTGCATTCATGACCTCCCATCCCAAGGTGCTTCGCCGTTTCCTCAGGCTGCTGTCTGACCGCAGCCAGTTTCTCAGCAGCAAGGTGCGCAGCTTTGCTGTCCAGAGTCTCCGCAGTCGTGTTTTGGATTATCTCGACGAGCATGGCTCTATCGGTGCCGTTGGCTCCACAGCCGAGGTGCTTGGCGTGCTCCGCCCTTCGCTTAGCCGCGTCCTTGCCGACCTTCAAGCCGAAGGCCTTATAATTCGCACCAAAGAGGGACTTGTAAAGAAATAGAGGTTTGTATTATATTGCAAGCTGAAATAGTAATTCGGATTATATGAAACATATTGAGATTATCAACGGGCCTAATCTAAACCTCACCGGCCGGCGGGAACCCTCCATCTATGGCCGCACCACTATGGAGGAAATGGTTAGGGGCCTCAAGCAGCAATTCCCTGATGTAGAGATAGGCTACTATCAGAGCAATGTGGAGGGTGAGATTATCAACCGGCTGCATGAGGTGGGTTTCTCGGCCGACGGCATAGTGCTCAATGCAGGTGGCTACAGCCACACCAGCGTGGCCATCCACGATGCCATCGCCGCCATCACCACGCCTGTGGTGGAGGTGCATATCAGCAACATTTTCGCCCGCGAGGAATACCGCCGCCATTCCCTTCTCAACGATGTCTGTCGAGGTGTTATATGTGGATTGGGTCTGGAGGGGTATCGCTTTGCTGTAGAGTCGTTTCTCGGCCAGTAGGCTGTCTGTTTGATTTTTTTTTCTGGAAAGAGTGTAAGATTTGGCACCCTTTTGCGACTACAAGGCATGAACAGTGAAACAAAACAATTCGAATCCGACTATCTGCCTTTGCAGCCCGCCATGCAGCGCATGGCCGAGAGTCTTCTCCACGACGAGCAAGATGCGGCCGATGTGGTGCAGGATTGTTTTGTTACCCTCTGGAACGACCGCAAAAAGTTGCGCCGTGTTGCCAACCGCGAGGCATGGTGCATTACTCTGGTAAAGAGACGTTGTGTGGATGTGTTGCGCCGTCGCCGCCCCATGGAGGATATTGATTCCGTGGTAAACCTTGCCGAAGAGCCTGTGGAGGATGACGGACGGCTGCAATTGGCACTCCAGTTTATCAGCCGTTTGCCCGAGCGACAGGCACAGGCTGTGCGTCTGCGCCATTTCGACGATGCCGACACTCAAATGATTGCCCAGACAATGAATATCAGTGAAGGGAATGTATATACTATTCTCTCACGTGCATATAGTTCACTTAAACAAATGATATTGAGTTATGAAAAAGAATAACAATACCCCCACGCTCGAGCAGCTTCTCGCCTCGGTGGAACATGCGGGACGCGATGCCCGCCGCCAGCAGCAGCTGTCGGAGATGATAGAGCGGATGGCCGCCGAGGAGGCTTCGAAACGCCATCGCAGTGTTCGACTCTGGGCAGTGCGCTTTGCCGCCGCTGCCACGGTCACGCTGTTTGTGGTTACCTCGGTATGGAAATTGACCAATTCTTCCCCATCAGCAGGGGAGCAGGTGGCCCAGGCTCCGGTTGTCCGTAATACAAAGTTGCCGTTGCCTACATTGGAGACTTTGTGGCAGACGGCTGCAGCTCCCGACAAGCCTTTGAGAATTCCCGTTCGCCAGACACAGGCAATGGCTGCGATGCCCGTGGCAGAAGAACAACCTATTGAGGTAGAGGTGGCAGCGGTGGAACCTGTGCTGGATTTCCCCGTCATGGAGGAGACCATAGCCGAAGCAGTCGTGCAGGAAGAACCCATGCCGATTGTTGAAGAGGAAGGGCCGTTCGTTACCGACATGGAGCCTGCGGCCATGGCACAATCCTCACCCACGTCGAAGCCTAAGCAGGAACACCGCGGTTTCTTCAGCCTGTTCCGTGCCGAACCCAGCCTGATGGACGGTACCATGTTAGCCTTTAATATCTTATAAACCCCAAAATAATCACATAGCATGAAACGCATAGCAATCATTTTCATCCTCCTCGGTGTGACGTTCAGCGGCCATGCCCAACTGAGCGACACCCTTCCCGACACCTGCCAGTCGCGCCAGGCAGATATCTCCCTGACCCTTGGCATCTCGGCCGGAGCCTCGTTGCACTTTGGCAACAGCCGCTCGCCCTACTACAGCAAATACGGCTTCTCGCTGCAGCTTCCGCTCTTGCTGCGCTGGGACATGTCCCCTCACTGGCAGCTCGGGACAGGCCTGCGCTACGATTTCACTTGGAATCCGCTCTACTACAACGTTGAGTTTTCCGGCACCTGGGATGACGGTGACACCCGTGGGCTGCAGTTTATGCAAACACCTACCACCACCACCCAAAAGGCATACACCTACATCAGCCACTTAGGCATCCCCCTCGAGTTGAAGTGGTATCCCATGGCGCAGAACAAAAAGGCGCTGAGCCTTTCGCTCGACCTCTTCGCCGGATATGCTGTGACACGCTACATTGTCATCCGCAACAATCCATCGCCGGGCATTCACGATGATAATGCCGGTCACAACATCCTTCACTCTTCCGCCATCCAGCCCTGGAAAGTCGAAGTAGGGTTTACCCTCTCCACCGACCTCATCGGTCTGACCCACGGGGTGCGACTCTTCACCAACCTGCTGCCCACCTACAAGGACCCCACCACGGGAGAAAAGATTTACACCTCGGGCGTCACTCTGTTCCTATAAGAATACTTATATAAATCATCTCGGAAACGTGTGACTATTAATAACACCGTACAAGCCGTAGACATAGTGCGGTGACTTTAAAAAATCAAGTGCGTCCCGAAGGGACGCGACAATGAAAAAAATAGATTCCACTATAATAAAACAAGAAACTAACGTTTAAAAACAATCTCACAATGAAAAAACATTATACTCACAGAAACCTGTCCACGTGCTTTGCCTTGCTTTTCTTTGCAGCTATGGCCCTTGTGGGTGCCACCACCGCCAACGCACAAGACACTGTCAATCCCCTCATCGCCACCACAGGTCCCAATGTGCTTGGCGCCGGCCACATTCAGTGGAACACAGCCCTGAAGTGGGACCATTTTAAGACCGCCATCCAAATAGACATCTATGGAGCCAACACTGACCTCCGCTTTGGCATAGGCAGTCGGGCCGAACTCACACTGGGCGTAAGAGCTTACCACGAAGATTTCAATTTGGACATTTCCGGCTACAATGGCACTGTAATGGATGACAGGCATCTCTTCGACGACCATACAGGCATCGCCCCCTCGGTGGGTGCACGGCTGCTGCTCTACGAGGGCAAGGCCTGGCTGCCAAAAGTGACTTTCTACACCTCCGTGGCGTTGGCCACTATTACTGGACGCAAATGGACTGCCGATGAGACACTTGTCCAGCCCACCATCGGGTTGAGTTTCCGCAACAACCTGGGCAAAGGCTGGATGCTGGACTATACCCTTGATTTCTCTTGGAACAGGCATTTTCCGCGTCAAGACTATCACCCGGCAAGCCTTTCCGTCTTTGCCCGCTGGTTAGCCACCGACCGCCTGTTGCTCAGTGCCGGCTTCAGCACACCCGGCTGGGCGGAAATCTTCAAGGGAGTCTTTGAAGTGCGCTATCTTGCCACGCCCAATCTGCAGCTGACGTTGCAGGGCGGTTTGTCGGGCGGCTCCGGGCTGGGAGCCGTTAGTTCTACGGTCGAGACCAATCTCCTTGCAGGTGTCAGCTGGATGATAAAGTAGACGTATCCAGACGCCACGAAAAGGTTGATAATAGAATCTTCTACCCGTCAGAGTAGAAGATTTTTTGTTACTAATTCGTTTTTTTTTATTATCTTTGCAAAGGTTTCTTGTGGATTAACACAAGTCTTATTGATAATAATAATTTAAACAACAAATAGTTATCAAATGAAAACAAAGATTGTCCTTTTCGTTTTATTGTTGGCTTTTGTCGGTAAAAGCACAAATGCCCAGTTTCTCAGTTTGGCAAACAACAACAGTCGTCTCACCATAGGTTTTCAGCTTGGAGAGACTGGATGGCACACCGATTATGCAGGTCTCGGATGGGGTGTCAGCGCGTCGATATGTGGCTTTTATGCTGATTTCCTCCTTCGGGGTCCACAGCACCGGTATGACAAACACGTCAATCAGGATATATGGCATGACGATGAGGCTTACACCATCAATGTCGGCTATCAGATTCCCATCACCTCGTGGCTGCGCATTGCCCCCATTATAGGCTACAGCCAGACAAACTACGGTATCACTGACATGAGTACCGTGAATATCGAACGTGGCGAATATAGCAGCAGTATTTACCATGACTATTATATTAAAGGACGTTTCCACGAGTTCAACTATGGCGGTGGTCTTTTCATCCAGCCCTTCAAGTGTGTAGAGTTATATGCTGTGGGCACCCGTCGCTCCATCTACGGCGGCATCAGCCTAAATCTGACAGCATTAAGTGATTAAGTGATACAGTAGAGAAATAGCGACATCGCAAAGAGCCAGCCCCGCCGCCCAGCGGGGCTTTTTGTTTTTTGGCAGGACTTTCCCTTCTGGTGTATCTCATTTTTTGTCAATTCGAAAAAAAGTTGTATCTTTGCATCGTCAAACACCCCGAAGCCCGCAAGGGTAAGGGGTGGGCAACAAAAAACGATGGATATGCAACAGGAAGAAGTAGTCGAACGTATTAAGGCATTTGCCCAGCGAGTGCTGCCGGAAGGCAGTTCGCTGTGGTTGTATGGCTCACGGGCACGGGGTGACGCACATCCCGATAGCGACTACGACCTTCTTCTGCTGCTTAACACAGAGCGTATTACCGACGAGGATTATGAGCATTATGTTTACGACCTGTTCTTAGAAGGGTTGGACTGGGGGGCTGAAATAAATACTCATGCTTATCCCCGCCACCGATGGGAGTCTTGGACATTCTCCCCTTTTTACAAAAATGTAGAACGAGACAAAATAGTTTTGAAATGAGTTTATCCGACGAAGAACGCGACATTGTTGTACGCATAGAGTTAGAGAAAACTATATCAAGACAGGTGCGCTGCCTAATTCTTTCAGAACGTTATATTCTCAATTGGAGTCGATGCGTGAGGAAAGTGAGTATAATTGTACCTACGATGTAGATTCGGATGACCTAAAACAGCTAATAGCACCTGCCAAACAGATGATTGATGCCATTGAGCAGTTAATCAAATCTGCTCAGCGATAGACCAACCGTTTTCCATATTACCACAATTAGAGCAATGAATTGAGCGCGGAGCAGCCAAATGCCCCGTGCAATAATTCATACGTTTAGTATTATTTTTTTGCCAATTCAAATAATCTTTGTAATTTTGCAACGTCAAACATCCCGAAGCCCGCAAGGGTGATGGGTGGGCGACAGGACATATAAGAAAGACGTTGTAACGGCGTTTTATCTGCGGCTGATAGGAATCTCGCAAGTTCACTGGTTACCGCAATAACGCAATGTACTACGTCCATGGTTGGTATATAGTGATAATACTATATCCACAACGCGTGGGCTTCGGCATTGCTTATTCTGTAACCAAAGGCAATGCGAGAGCCTCTATCAGCGGGATAAGCAAAGTAGCAGATTCCCGCGCTTCTTTTTTATATACCCTACAAGCAAGACACAACATCAATGGCGTTCAGGGAATCACCGCCACCCCATAAGGTTGCGCCCGACACGGATTAGGGAATACAATATGGAACCACGTATGATTTACGAACATCTTATGCGAGACGCTTTCAACTGTGAACGGTTTGATTATGCTTTTGTAAATGCAGACTATTATGATGGAGCTGAAAGAAACCATCCTGTCGAATACCCAATTTATGTAAAATGCGCTTTAATCATTCTACTGAAAAATGGTAATCGACATGGGGATGAGTTGAATGAAGCAATTAGATCAATAGAAGATAATCCTACGGTAAAAAACACAGACAACGTTTTGATTGATTTGAGCGAGAAAAAAATTCTGTTTTAAGATGAAACGATTACTTTTGTTTATAATAGTAATTGGGATTGGGCAAGGTACAACATTTGCCTATAATTTTTCGGCAGTAGCACCAAGTGGACAGACCTTGTACTACAACATCGTTGGTGGCAACGCGCAAGTCACTTATCCTAATAGTGGTAGTTATTATTATGGGTACACCGAACCAACGGGAAGTCTTACAATTCCAAGTAGTGTATCCTATGGGGGAAACTCCTATTCCGTCACCTCAATTGGAAGTCATGCTTTCGATTATTGCGAAGGCTTGACCTCCGTCACAATTGGCAATTCCGTCACCACTATTGGGGATTGTGCTTTCGAACGTTGTAGCGGCCTGACCTCCATCACTATTCCCAATTCCGTCACCACTATTGGGGATTGGGCTTTCAACCTTTGTAGCGGCCTGACCTCCATCACCATTCCCAATTCCGTCACCTTTATTGGGCGTGGTGCTTTCAGTTATTGTAGCGACCTGAATTCTATCACCATCCCCGATTCCGTCATCTCTATTGAGCATCAAACTTTCTGGTGTTGTAGCAGCTTGACCTCCATCACCATTCCCAATTCCGTTACCGCTATTGGGGTTCAGACTTTTGAAGATTGTAGCAGCTTGACTACCATCACCATCCCCGATTCCGTTACCTCTATTGGGGATTGTGCTTTCTTTCGTTGCAGCAGCCTTACCTCCATCACCATCCCCAACTCCACCATTTCTATTGGGAATGGTGCTTTCGGGGGTTGCAGCGGTCTGACTACCATTACCATTGGTAATTCAGTTACATCTATTGGAGATAATGCTTTCGGGGGTTGCACTGGCCTGACTTCCATTGTTATACCCAATTCCGTCACCTCAATTGGTGATTTTGTTTTCTATGGTTGCACAGGTCTGACCTCCGCCATTATTGGTGATTTTGTTACCACTATTGGGGATAAGGCTTTCAATAATTGTGAGAATATGAGAAATGTCACTATGGGTAGACGGGTGACTACAATTGGGTCTGAAGCATTTGTGGGTTGTACTGGATTGGTCAGCATCACTTGCAGGTCGATGACTCCGCCGACGTTGGAAAATAGTAATGCCGTTCAAGGTTTAAGCGGCTTCATTGTCTTAAAAGTTCCTTGCGGTGCAGCCGGGACTTACGCGACTACAGTTCCGTGGTCAAGGTTTGACATACGAGAGGTTGTTGATGTCGTTGCTATTCCTAACGACGCTAGCCGTGGGACGGTGTCAATAGTCACAGAACCAACATGCACCAATCGAGAGGCACAAGTGCAGGCAAACGCCTTTTATGGATATCATTTTGACCACTGGAGCGACGGAAATAGGGATAATCCACGCCATATCGTGGTACAACAGGACACCACCATTATTGCTTATTTCTATTCAGACAATGGGGAAGATGAGGGCATTGAGGAGACAGCAGAGGAGAAGGTCAAACTCTACCAACGTAACGGCCAGATTGTGGTGGAGGGTGCGGAAGGCAATCGAGTGATGGTGTATGATGTGTATGGTCGGGTGCTGGCTGTCAAGCGTGATGACGGAGGTCTGCTGCGTTTTGATGCGCCCGTGACGGGTGTGTATCTGGTCAAGGTTGGTGACGCACTTGCCCGCAGGGTGGTAGTGATTCGGTGATGATTGAAACCTATTACGAGTAGCCTAAGCTACAGAAGTTGAGATTCCAGTGACTTGGGCTTGTTACAAGGTAAGGAGATGTTTGCATAAAATTGTCACTTTCCAATTTAACTGAGGAATAATAAAAATAAGAGAACTAGTTTTGTAGTTCTCTAATTGGTATTATTTTGACTTTAGTATTTTTTGGAGGGACGGGACTAGTAAGCCAAAAGTAGACAACTCACCTTTTCGGAAAGTTATTCCCAGTCCCGCTACTTCCAGCATTGTTTGTGCTGACAATAGTATTATTTTTCTCTTTTTCTTCGGTTCCATGATATTATTTTTTTTTCTCATTCTAATTAATTTTTTAAGATGAGTTATTATATTAACCAAGGCTTTTATGCCTTCCATCAATTGTGAAACTATCACAATTAGTTTAGGAATAAGCATTCCGAATAAAGCAAGAAAGTATACTAAAGGACTTACTCAACTATTGAGTTCGACTGCAAAAATACAACTTTTATTTGGATTGATAAAATTTTTTTCAGACTATTTGGATATTGTTTGTTGGGGCAGATTTGCTATCGGCCTCAATTGAAGTGCGGGTTTGTACCCTGGTATACCCACCAATGAGGATGTAGGATGTGTTGAAAACCTGCAGGGTGGCATTGATTCGGTGACGGTAGAAACTTGGGCAAATCTACAGAAGTTGCTGCATTCGTGGAGTGAAATCCACAAATGTTTAAACTTTTGTGGATTTAATTCCATAAAAGTTGTATCTTTGCATTGTAAAATACTGCTACAATGACTTTCCCTGGAATTGGTTGACAGATTTGGGATGGTTAAACTGAATCGGTTTACATTGTTTCGTCCATATCCCTAATCTGGTTTACACCATCACGGATTCGGTTTACACTTTTCGGTTCTTTCGCCTGTTCGAGTTTACAATTACACTGAATCGCTTGACACCCCTTACTTCATTACTGGGGGACAATCCAGAGTGACTTCTCTTTTGGCAAAATCCAGGCGGGGCTCGATGCCCCGCTGGATTTTTCATCACTGGTGGCATAAACCGTCGTGATTCTCTTTTGGCGGTGCAAAGTTACGCACTTTT
>JAFXMW010000092.1 GCA_017530105.1 Bacteroidales bacterium | reverse complement strand
GTTTTTTAACACGAATTATCATCAATTAATCATTAATTTATGGTCATTACACGGTAATTTGATGTTATGATTAAAAAAACACGAATTACCATTAAGGGTCATTAATTTATGATTATTACATGGTAATTCATGTTATGTTCCCTTCAACAAATACACCCACAAGTAGGGATATTTATCTAAATCGTATATAGGAACAGAGTCGCGTCCCTGTCGGGACGCACTACGTTGTCTCAGACAATCACCGCACTGCGTACGGTGTTATTCAAATCTCACCCCCAAGGGGGTGAATCGAAGGCCCCTTAAAAGGCCATTCGCGTTTTATCAGGGGATAAAGAAAAAACGAACCCTAACAACCAGCAGGGCGCTCTCCCGTCCAGCGACCCTCGCCGAAGGTTCGTTCAAGGTTCGATTGTTTTACACTTTTTTCCCAGTTGTATCACACTTGTTTCCCACTTTATAAGTGAAAGTCAATCCTCATTCAAATGAAGCAGAATCGAAGAAAGAACGTCCTATCAATGACTTTTTTGCAATCATCGGGCAATAATCGCGACAAGCCTGCGTTATTATTCAGTTAAACACAAACAACATCAATATATTCGGATAATAACAATAAAACATAATAACAATGTCATTAATCAAATCAATTTCCGGAATCCGTGGCACCATAGGCGGTAAGCCGGGCGACGGGCTGAGTCCCCTTGACGTGGTGAAATTCACATCGGCTTTTGCCACATTCCTGCAAAAACGCAACCCTGGCAAACGCCTCAACTTAGTGGTGGGACGCGACGCACGCCTGTCGGGCGCCATGGTCGACCGTCTGGTGGTGGGCACTCTGCAGGGTATGGGCATCGATGTGATTGAGACCGGCCTATCCACCACCCCCACCACCGAGATGAGCGTGATAGA
Organism: Bacteroidales bacterium; assembly: GCA_017530105.1. Lineage (GTDB taxonomy): Bacteria > Bacteroidota > Bacteroidia > Bacteroidales > P3 > Colimorpha. Next base: position 2,709 of record JAFXMW010000092.1, on the reverse strand, counting down.
CAAGCACGCCGACGGCGGCATCATCATCACCGCCAGCCACAACCCCAAGCATTGGAACGCACTGAAACTGCTCAACGCCCGAGGCGAGTTTATCGACGCCGCCGAGGGTGCCGAGGTGCTGCGCCTGGCCGAAAGCGAGGAACTGAACTATGCCGAAGTCGACGACTTGGGACAGGTGACCGTGGATAACGACACCATCGACCACCACATTGAGCGGGTGCTGGCTCTTCCCCTTGTCGACGTGGAGGCCATAGGCAAAGCCGGATTCAAAGTGGCTGTTGATGCTGTCAATTCCACTGGCGGACTGGCCATTCCCAAGCTGCTTCGCGCTTTGGGCGTGAAAGAAGTGGTGGAGCTGAACTGCGACCCCACAGGTCATTTTGCCCACAACCCCGAACCGATACCCGCCAATCTGACAGACATTTCGCGCGTGGTGCGCGACAACAGGTGCGACCTGGGCGTGGTGGTGGATCCCGACGTGGACCGACTGGCACTGGTGTGCGAAACGGGTGAGATGTTCGGCGAGGAATACACCTTGGTCTCGGTGGCCGACTATGTGCTGCAGCACACCCCCGGCAACACCGTGTCGAACCTCTCCTCCTCACGCGCCTTGCGCGACGTGACACACCGCTATGCGGGCTGTGAGTACAATGCTGCCGCTGTGGGCGAGGTGAACGTCACCACACTGATGCGCCAGACCGATGCCGTCATTGGCGGCGAAGGCAACGGCGGCGTCATCTATCCTGCCCTGCACTATGGTCGCGACGCACTGGTGGGTGTGGCCCTGTTCCTCACCCTGCTGGCCAAGAAGGGCATGAAGGTGAGTGAACTGCGCAAGACTTATCCCGACTATATTATCTCCAAAAACCGTATCGATTTGACCGAGGGAATGGACGTTGACGGCCTGCTGAAACGTCTAGCCGAGAAGTACCAGGCCAATCCCGACTGCAAGGTGACCACCATCGACGGGGTGAAGATAGACTTTGAGGACGGCTGGGTACACCTGCGCAAGAGCAACACAGAGCCCATCATCCGCATCTACAGCGAATCACACTCCGAAGCCCGAGCCAACGAGTTGGCGGAGCAAGTGAAAGCCGAGGTATAAAAGTTATTTCGTAACAGAAAACCAAAAGCCAACCGTTTTCCTCAACGTGTTGGCTTTTGTTTTTCTTGTGTCTCTATTGTTCTGACCGACTATCCGTAAATCTCGTTGAGGAGCTTTGCCAGTCGGATGCCGGCGGCGTAGAGCTGCCACTCCATGTCGGGGGCGAAACGGTAGACGTAGACGTAGGGGTTGCCGTTCCATTCCTGCTGGTAGGCATAGATTTGCTCGGTGAGACGGTAGTTGTGCAACAGCAGTTCACCGTCGGACATGCGGCGGATGGCTTTCTTTTGGTCGGCAAAGCGGTCTTCGAGATAGTTGGCATATTCCGTGTAGCTGTATCCAACTGCATTGATGATCCCTTCGTCCCAAAGGCGATGAAGATTGTAGGGTTGTTTAAACCAATCGAAACGTATTGTGTTGCCGCCAAGGTCTTCGAGATGGCCCATGTGCATGGGGCAGAAGCGGTCGCTCGCAATATGGATGAGGAAGCGAAGGGCATCGACGTTGCCGGGGTCGTGGCGCAGCAGGTTGACGAGGCTGTCCATGGCCCTGAAAAGGTTGCCGCCCACGGTGGGATAATGCGTCATGGCGGCGAGAACGGCAGAATCGGAAAGCCCTGAGTCAAGGTCCTGGAAATGCCAGTCGTAACTTTCAGGATAGATGGTGTCGCTCTTGATGTTGTCCGCCCAGGTGGACCAATAGATGATGCCATGCTTGCCCAGCACTCGGTCGACACGGTGGCGGGCGCGACAGTTGAGGTTGTCGTAGGCAATCTGCGCTACAACGCGGTGGCCTGTGGGTCCCCAGGCAAGGAGTTGTCCGGCAGAAAACGCGAGGATGGCAAAGAAGATGATGTATTTTATTTTGCTCATACTATGGGTTTTATTATTGATTTTTTATTTTATTAATCAAGTGTGTCATACCCGGCTTGTAGTGCTCCTTCTGCATCATGTCAAGGGTTTCGCGGAACTCGTGCATCAGTTCGGGATAGGGCAGGCACATGCGATAGGCCAGTTTCATGCAGAGAGCCTGCACGCCGGGTGGCTCGATGGGGATGTACATGTGCTGCAGACAGAAGTCGAGGAAGTCGGTACGCATTGACTCTTCTGTTATTTCTTGTTTTTCTACAAGATTGAGAACCAGTCGGCGAAGGGATGTGTCCGGGGTGGCCATACTCAAGTCAATGAGGTCATTGTACGGAAGTGTCCGTATTTGAGAGACAGGTTTGTGTGTCAAGACCCAGGCGGCGTTGCGTGCCACCCGAAAGTCATCATCGTACAGCCGAGGAAGCAAGAGCAAACAAGGCACCTCCTTGGCAAGAGTGCGCACATCTGCACCCCCCAACGAAGAGCGCAGAACCTGCAAGATATTGTCATTGTCCCACATGCGATGTAACAGAAACCGATTTACACATGCAAAGATACAACAAATTCCCAACATGGCAAAAAACCGTTTAAATTTAAATTGTAAAATTGTTTGATAATAATGGATTCATTTTGTCATGGCAGAACAAAAAACATAAGAATTTTCTATTATAATCGACAAATCTTATAAGAATTTTCTATTATAATCGAAAATTCTTAGTATCTTTGCAGTCGGAAAAG
>JAFXMW010000091.1 GCA_017530105.1 Bacteroidales bacterium | reverse complement strand
CATCGCCCTGCAGGGAGCATGGGCACAGGGCACCGCCATGACCGAGGACGCCCTGCGCTCGTTAGTGAATACTGACCAACAACGCGTGAAGCTCGGCACCAACATCACGCTGACCAATGGCCGTCTGGACATCAACGGCACGACCGTCACCCTCGACCTCAACGGCCACACGCTGAGCCGCTCCATGACGGCTGCCAACGAGAACGGGCAGGTCATTTTTCTGAAGAACAACGGCAAGCTCACCATCACCGACGGCGGCACGGACGGAACGATTACCGGCGGCTGGTCGTTCCAGGGCGCAGGCATCTATGTGTCTGAGGGTTGCGAACTGACCATCAGCGGCGGCACCATCACCGGCAACCGCGCCGACCAGATTGCAGGAGGCGGCTACGGCTTCGGCGGCGGCATCGAGAACCACGGGACGATGACCATCACGGGCGGCACCATCACTGGCAACACCGCCGGACAATTCGGCGGCGGCATCCACAACGAAGGCACGCTGACCATGACCGGTGGCACCATCGCCGACAACACCGCTGGAACCTATGGCGGCGGCATCTATAGCAATAGAACGGTGAGCATCAGCGGCGCCACCCTCAGCGGCAACACTGCCCAGACGGGCGGCGGAGCCATCTGCACCGAAGGCACGCTCACCCTCGACGGCGTCACCATCAGCGGCAACAACGCCCAGAATGGCGGCGGCATCTATCTGTTCGGCACGGGCACGGTGCAACTGCAGGGCGCATGTTCCATCACTGGCAACACCGCAAGTATCTACGGCAAAGACGTCTATCAGAACCTGGGAACAACACTCAACATTCAGGACAAGCCTGTGGTGGGCGACCTCTACCTGACGGAATATAGCTTCGTCACACTCACGGCGGCCCTCACCACCGGCGCCAGCATCGGCCTGAATGCCCAGAAAGTGGACCAGACACACCTCACCCTGAACTACCCCAACTACCATGCAGGAACGGATCCCCAATCTTTCTTTACCTCGAACAACCCTGCCTACGTCATTAGCCTCCGTCCCGCTGGCGTGGAAGGAGCCGGCGAGGTGGCCTATGGCGTAAAGTATATTGAAAGGGCGTGGGACGCCACGGAGAAGCGGGTGACGGAGACCACCAAAGCTTGCAGCTGCTACACCCCCATCAACGGCAACGACACCAGCGACGGAGGCTGGCTGGGACTGTACAACGGCTGGTATGTGGTGACGGGCAACTCCGCCTACAAGACGCTCAACATCTTGGGCACCGATGTCCACCTCATCATCCCCGACGGCATGACGCTCACCGTGACGGGCGGTGTGAAGCTGGAAGAGGGATACAAGCTCAGCATTTACGGACAGTCTGGCAACGCCTCGGGCACACTCATCGCCAACAACAGCTACGAAAACGGTGCAGGCATCGGAGGCGGCGGCGAGGGATTGAAAGCCGGTGCACTCGTCGTGCATGGCGGCATCATCCAAGCTAAGGGCAATCTTGAAGGGGCCGGCATCGGTGGCGGATATGAGGCTGGGTTTGGCATGACATCCCTCAGCGGTCTCACCGTCTATGGCGGCAGCGTCACCGCAGAAGGTGACAAAACCGGAGCCGGAATAGGCAGCGGTGGTAACTGTGAAGACTTTGCTGGCTATGTCACGATTTATGGCGGCACGGTGACAGCCACCGGAGGCGGTTCCATACAGGCCCAAGAGCAAGCCGACGGCAGCTGGAGTGGAGCCGGCATCGGCGGTGGCGACAGCAGCCAGGGTGCCATCGTCCACATCTATGGCGGCAACGTCACTGCCACATCAGGCGGCGTTAGCGATAATTACAGGCGTGCTGCCGGCATCGGCGGCGGTTTTAGATCTTCCGGAGAACAAACCTACATTCATGGCGGCATCGTCACAGCCATATCCACATATGGTGCAGGCATCGGTGGCGGCTATGGCGATGATGCTAAAGGAGGATATATTACCATCAAGGGGGGAACGGTGAACGCTACTTCCAGCTTCGGTGCAGGAATAGGAACCGGCTGTGAAAGCGAATGGGCCAACATTATAATCACTGGCGGCAACGTGTCGGCCACGAGTACGGAAGGTGCCGGCATTGGCGGAGGCAGAAGCGCAGATGCCACCGCACAAATCAGCATCAGCGGTGGTACCGTCGTTGCCACGGGCACAACAGCCATTGGTAGTGGCGGTTCACGCGAAGGCGAACTTTTAAGTTTCAAAGGCACTATCAACATCAGCGGCGGCAAAGTGTATGCCACGGGCAATAATGACAGGCGTCCCAAAGAATGCCGTGCCCTCGGAGGTGCTAACTTAGATGTATGCGCTGCCAACACCACGCTGCCCGACGACTTCATGGTCAAGGCCGGAGACTCGGCCGATGCAGCTGAGCTATTCACTGCCAATCTGCGGCTTACGGCCTGCCTAACCAAATATTATGCAGCCATAGAGCCTTGCACACACAGCGGCGCCGGCATAATTATCGACGACGGCACCACGCATCATACCACCTGCACTTATTGTCTGACCGGTGAGGCCGACCTTACAGAAACCCACACCTTCAACAGCGACGGAGAGTGCAAATGCGGCCTGTTGGGCCTCAACGACGCGGCCGACAATGCAGCCATCCTCGCAAAATGGAATGTGTGGGCTAGGCCCGTGGCCCTCAGCGGTCGCACCCTCTACAAGGACGGCTCATGGAACACGCTGTGCCTGCCCTTCGCTGTCAATGACTTCACGGGTACACCGCTCGAAGGGGCTACGGTGAAGACACTGGAGAGCGCATCATTCGACAATGGCACGCTGACGCTAAACTTCAGCGAGAACAGCCTGGAAAGCATCGAAGCCGGAAAACCCTACATTGTGATGTGGACGAAGGAAGCAGGTTATGTGGATGACGACGCACACAACATCGTCAACCCCATGTTCCGCGACGTGACCATCAGCAACACCACTGCCGACGTGACAACCGACGAGGTGATCTTCCGCAGCATCTTCTCGCCCTACACCGTCAGCGGCGAGAACCGCTCGCTGCTCTACCTCGGCGCCGACAACACGCTCTACTATCCCAGCGATGCCATGACCATCGGTGCCTTCCGCGCCTACTTCGAACTGGGCGACGGCATCACAGCAGGCGACCTGGCCAACGGAATCCGCGCCTTTTCGCTGAACTTTGGTGAGGGCGAGAGCACAGGTATAACAACAACGAATTACACCAATCCAAGCGATGCTTGGTACACGATAGACGGCCAGCTCCTGAACGGGAAGCCCACACAGAAGGGAATATACATCAATAACGGGAAAAAAGTCGTGATCTCCCTCAAGCCGTAGAGACGTCGCATTGCGGCGTCTTTACGGCGTCTCGCACTCTTACCGTCCGATTTCTGTTTCCAGCTCAGCTATTGTGTGTGAATGGATGCAAAAGCAAGTTTTCTTGAGCAATGCGCTCCTTTTTCAAAAAAAAGGCTATCTTTGCAGTTGGAAATAAAAACTGGCGTCATGGGTGTTTATATCAACGTTGGGAATGAGGGATTCCGCTCCTCTCGCAAATGGGAATACATCGATAAGACAGGGCTCATTGCCGTGGTCAACGACACGCTTTTCTCTGAATGGCGTTTCAGCTGCGTCACCCGATGCCGCCGCTTCGGCAAGTCGATGGCGGCCAAGATGCTCTGTGCCTACTACGACCACTCATGCAACTCACTTGTCTTGAATTGCAGCACTAAGATAAGTGAAAAATCTGACATGGCAAAATCCTGAGCAACTTTTTGTTGCTCAGGAACTTATAAAAAATGTTTAACTAAAGTGCTGCGGAATTTAGGTTTACCAAAACCTGTCCCTTTCTGACCCCCCAACACCCACTTCGAGGCGTAACCCCCTCCCAGAAGCCTTGGTGGAAGAACAAGAAAGATGATTTGCTGGATACACAAATGTGTGGCCCGCCGATACGATTCATCGGAAAAATGTGTTACCTTTGCACTGTGTTTGTGTCAGATAAATTTACAAACAATCCAACCATGAGTAGAATCGTACTTTTTTTGATTGCATTGACAATCTTTGTCCGCAATGAGATCATGGAAGACTGGGGACAGCGTTGGTTATGGTTAAAATGACAGGGGACTGGCTGATCAATCAAAAATTTTATCTAAATTTGCACTTTGAAATCAATGTTTCTGAAACAACGACAAAAAAACATAGCAAAATGAAACGGCTGACAGTATTGATGATGATGTGCGCCATCTGCCTGATGGCGATGGCACAGGGAAAACTGACCCCGCAGGCTCAGATGAAGATTGCTCAGAAAAAGGCAAAAGTAGCACATGCCACCGCCAAAGGCATAGCGATGGCGCCGGCACAGCAGCGAATGACATTGGTGGTGAAGGTGGCAGAAGAGAATGCCACGGAAACCTACAGCCAGTTGAGGGCGGCAGGAGCAGAGATACAGGGAAAGATTGGACATCAAGCCATCATCAGCATCCCCGTGGAGCGTATCGGCGACATCAGCGAGATGAAAGGGGTGCAGCGCATCGACACCGGACACAAAGGCAAGTGGAAGACCGACATCACCCGAAAAGAGACCGGCATCAACCTCATCAACGGCGCATCGGCCACCGTGGAGACTCCCTACACTGGCAAAGGCATCACGCTCTGTATCTTCGACAACGGCATCGACTTCCAGCATCCCGCCTTCAAGGATGCAGAGGGCAACTCACGCATCAAATGTGTCTTCATGTTTGGCGACGAGGGAGGCAAGCCGTTTACCATCGAAGACCCTGAGGCCGGCACAATTGTCTTTCCCGGATCGGTGTACGACACGCCCGAACTCATCGCCACGCTGACCACTGACTCAAAAGACGAGTATCACGGCACCCATACCACAAGTATTGCCGCCGGCTCTGTCTCTCCCATGGGATTCGGCGGCATGGCTCCAGAGGCCGACATCGTTTTTATCGGCATGACGGATGACTTTGCCGAAGAACAAATGATGGAATATATGGAGGACGAGGAAGACATCATAGAACTGGTGTTCGCCTTTGCCACCGCATACGCCGGACAGAGTGGCCAGCCAATGGTGTTCAGCGGCAGTATGAACAGCCAAAGCGGGCCCCACAATGGCACCGGGACCGTGCCCGAGGCCATCGACGCTGCCTCGGAGACAATCATCCCCGTGATGTCGGCGGGCAACGAGGGTGGCTACCCCATCCACCTCCACCGCGTATTCACCGAAAGGAACAGTTCGTTTAAGACACTCTTGGCGCTCATGGAAGAGGGCGAGACTTTCACCATCAGCGACGAGACGGTGGGATACACCTGCACCGGCGACCGCGTGAGCATCAAGGTCGGTCTGTGCAACGTCAATGCTTTGGGAAGGACAAAGGAGGTGTGGAATTCCGAGGAACTGACCGCCACGATAGGATGCGAACCACAGATTATCAATATCGAAAGCGAAGACAACGCCACGCTGTCGAAATACTTCGACGGAACGGTGAGTATCGCTGCGCTCGACAATGGCGACGGCACACTGAGTTTCGCAACAAACATTGACGGCTCCATGAACGGCCTCAACATTTTCCAGTTGACGGTCTCTGGCTCCAACGGCACTGAAATCGACATATGGGACGACTTCGGCGGCTTCAACATCTTCGGACTGCCGGGATATGTAATCGGCGACAGCGAGATGTCGGGGGGAGACTGGACATGCACTCCCAACGTCATCAGCGTGGGGGCCTACTGCGCCAACACCGACTACCGCAGTTACGACGGCTCTACTATGGACGACGAAGAGGAAGAGGGATACACAGTGGGCGACTACGCATGGTTTTCCAGTTATGGCACAATGCCCAACGGCATCACCCAACCCACAGTGAGCGCACCCGGCGTCAACATCGTCTCGGCATGGAACCACTACTGCCTGGATGAAAGTGAGACCGTGCTCGAGGGTATGCAGTGGCAGGGATATCCCTACGGAGCCGAGAGCGGCACGTCGATGTCGTGCCCCGCAGTAAGTGGTATCGTGGCATGCTGGCTACAGGCAAATCCCACCCTTACGCTGGACGATGTGAAGGAAGTGCTGCGCGAAACAGCGGTCAACGACAAATTCACCGCTCACGACCCCATCCGCTGGGGCTATGGAAAAATCAATGCGGCAAAGGGCATTGAGTATATCCTCAACCATTCCGCCATCCGCGACATCCAGGAAACGACAACCACCAACGACGATACCATCTACGACCTCCAAGGCCGCCGTGTAACATCCCCCACCCACGGCATCTACATCAAAAACGGCCGAAAACTCATCATCAAATAAAGAATCAGGGACAGAAATCAGGGGGACCTGTCCCCCCGATTCCAAGCCAAGAGGCGGAGTGTTATCACTGACAAAAACACCCCCCGAAAATTCTATAAATCCCGGGTGAGCATGCGGCGGTATTCCACCGGAGTCATGCCTACGACCTCCTGGATGCGGCGCTACAGGGTGCGCACATTGCCTATGCCCGACTCCTCGGCCACGGCGGCGATGCTCCACTGAGGCTTCTCGCGGAGCAGGCGGAGGGCGGACAGCACACGCAGATTGTCGATGTAGGCCTCGGGGGTGCGGTGGATGGTCTGATGGCGGAACAGGCGGTTGAGCCGCTCCTGGCTCACTCCGAGGAGCCTGGCGAGGGCTGCCGTGTCGAAATCGGCCTGCAGATGTGGCCTGTCCTGCTCCACACGCAGTTCGATGAGCGCCATGAGTTGGGCGTCGTCCTTCAGGTCGGCATTGCGCTGCCGCTCGATATTGCCCTCAAGCAGTTCGCGGGCCACTTCGGTGCGGCGTCTCAACTCCTGGTCTTCCTCCAGCCGTTCGGAGAGGTCGAGGTTTCGGCTGACGAGCCGGATGAGTTCGTTTTTCAGTTTCTCCACCTCTTGGCGGAGTTCGGCATTCTCTTCTTGCAGCCGTTGTATTTCCTCATCCGTCATTGGATACAAAACAAATTGGTGAACCCGATTTCATCAAACACTTTGCGGAGATTGCTGTTCAAGCCGGTGATGATGACCTTGCTGCCATACTTCTTGGCATTCTTGAGCACCGACAGGAAAAGGCGCAGTCCGCTCGAGGAGATATACTCCAGTGCGGAGCAGTCGAGGATGATGTCGTGTCCGGCGCAATCGTAGAGGACTTCCATTTCGCGCCCTACCTGGGTGGATGCACTGGTGTCTAGCCGGCCCTCAAGCCGCATCACAAGATTGTTGTTCTCTTTAGTGAATTTGGTATTCATGTGTTGGGGATTTATTTAGTGGATGTAAGTTTCTATTCTGTGGGATGGATTCTTTTGCGCAAGGTGAGGATATTCCGGCCTTCACGACGCTCATAGTTGATGCTGTCCATCAGGCGGCGGATGAGATGGATGCCCAGACCACCGATGGGGCGCTCCTCGACGGGCAGCGTGGTGTCGACTTCTTCCCGGATGGTGGGGTCGAAGGGCCATGAAATTCTCACATTCTTCCTTGTGGTCAAAAACGCTTAACAACATATACGTTTCTGTACATATTGTACCAGGAGGTAGGATTTCCAAAGTTGATAAAATGCGTTTCTGTCCATTTTTATCGGTCTCTCCTGCATGTTCAGCTGTAAGACATGAAGTAATAACTTTCCACTTATCTATTTGATCTTTATTGGTTGTTACAGAATCACGTAAATAATATCCTGTTCCTCCGTTATATCGGAGTTGTATATCGCCTGATGGTAATGGTTTAACATATGTACGAAGGCCAAAAGGTTTTTGGGAGAATACTTGTGCCGATAGAAAGTTTTTTTCAATCGCTTGAATCTTTTCATGAAAAAATTAGAGCGTGGGTCTTTAACGAAAAGTGCAGGAAAGTGCAGGGTAGAGCACGATAGTGCGTGTTGGTGCAAACCTTCCGTCCATGTCCGTCCAAAACCGAGGTACAAATACGGTACAAAAATACTCTAAATCAAGCAAACTGACAATAGGCGGCTGATTAGGGCTGTTAACTGGAGTTAATTGTGAGACAGTAAGTTACAAAGGTTATTCTATAATTTTTATCGGTTCGTTTATGCCGATTTTCATTCATGTGGGATTCATATGGAATTGAATGGGATTATCACACGGCCCGCATCGGATAAAAATGGCTACGGAGTAGGTGGATGGGAGGATGCGCCGCTACGCATAGAACCTCCCCCACCCCGGCTCCGCAGGCCCTTAGGCTACGTACTCCTGTGTATCAGGGGGACGGGGAATCTGATACGTTTTAAGCCATCTTATGATTATAGGGGATGGTCATCTGGACGGCTCTCCATGATCATTTTTTCGAGAAATGCATTCCATACACCCTTGCAACTCCAATATTATTCCCGAAAAATCCAAGTCCATTCATATGGAAGCCTTTCGTAATTATGTAAATCCCTGACAGTCAATAACAATTGAAAATATCCCATTTTAAACGGTACAAATTTTTATTACCCGATAATGGATTCTTTGGTGTCATCTTGTTGATTTTTTTGACAATTGTGAAGTGGTCGAGGGACAACAAAGTTTAAGATTTGGTTTAGTTTTTTTAACTGTTAAAGAATACAAATAAGAAGTGATGCATACAATATATCACCTATATTTGTATGTTCGCTAATTATGACATGCAAGAAAAGAAAAAAACTAAAATGAAACGACTAAAGGAAATCTTGATAGGGATGCTGGGTGTATGTTTTATAATGTCCTGTGTCGGTAGCAAGAAGTCTGAGGGTTTATACACGTCCAATGACTTATATGCTGTCATTAGACCCGAAGGGTCTCAACTGACAAACATCACCCCGGACGACTACGTAATGACTCTCGACAACATTGTTGCCGTCAATCCAAAGTCTGGTGAGTTCGTAGTAAGGAATACGGAGAGAATCGACACGGTAGCATATCCTAAATGGGCACGGTATATCATTATGTTTTACTCAAAGGACAGCCTCCTTTTCGATGCCAAACTCATCAGTTCTCTTGAGAGTACTCTTCCTTCTGGACTGACATTCTGCCATTATGGTTCAGATAAAAACGGCTTATCAAGATATATGCTTGAAATGCCGTTTGTAAACCACGACGGAAAAACAGAGCATAAGTCTGACCAACAACAGCAGCAAGGCAAACAGCGTATGTATCAGATACTTGAGAAGGCAGGCAAGACCAGCAAGGCCATGGAATAGTCGTCTTATATGGATAGGGCTTCACATCACCTCATTTTTTGGCAGAAATGACAATGAATATGCCCAAAGAGGGATAAATCAATGAAATATAGAGTTATGTCACTTCATAGTTTAACGCTAACACTTCTATAAAGAAATGAATCGTTATGTAAAATTTATCATACCAGGAATTCTTTTATTGGTATTGGGCATCTGGTTGTTTTTTTTCGCCTCACCATCTGTTTATACAGATGAGAAATTGAATGGTAAGAACACTCTTGAAGAGATAATCAGTACTTAAGTTTCGGAAGTTCGGTTATATTGATATTCAATTATTTACAGTAGATTTTTTTTAAAAAGTGTATGGATAATCAAATGATGAATCCATCAAAACGCCTCCATTTGTGAAGATGTTTTACTTCATACTTGAATTGT
>JAFXMW010000090.1 GCA_017530105.1 Bacteroidales bacterium | reverse complement strand
TCAATGCCACAACAAGAACGCAAAGGAGGCTCAGAGATGTGCCTCCTTTTTTGTTTTAATGCACGCCCCGTCCCCGCCATGCGGGAGGCGGCGGCAGAAAGGTTGGGAATAATTGTATCAGTAGCTATGACAAAAGTATTGGTTGTTGACGACGAGCAGGATTTGTGCGACATTCTGCGTTTCGACCTTGAAAGCGAGGGCTACGAGGTGACCACCTGCGGCGATGCCGAAGGGGCACTGGCGCTGCTGACGGAGCCCACAGATCCGCAGTTTGACCTGATACTGCTGGATGTAATGATGGACAAGATGTCGGGATTCGAGCTGGCCAGCAGGCTGCGTGCCGCAGGCGACAACACACCGGTGATTTTCCTCACCGCCCGCGACAGCCACGACGACCAGCTGAAGGGGTTTGAATGCGGCGCCGACGACTACATCACCAAACCCTTCTCGTTCGACACCGTGCTGGCACGGGTACGGGCCGTACTGAAACGGACAGCAGCACCGGCAGCCAAGACCGCCACACCGGCGACACAGGACGACGGCAAGATATGCTGCGGGGGCGTAGTGATTGACCCCGGCAGACAGAGCGTCACAGCGGCAGGTCGCGGTGTGGAGCTGACAAGGCGCGAATATGGTATACTGTGCCTCATGGCTGAGAACCCGAACATTTATTTCACCCGCGAGGAGATTATGACCCGCGTATGGCCCGAGGACGCCCTGGTAAACGACCGGAGCGTGGACGTCCACATTGCAAGGCTGAGGAAGAAACTGGGCAGCGAGGGGCGCCGTATTGTGAACCGCACCGGGTTCGGATACACCATGCAGGCCTAGCACCGCACAGGTAGCGTCGAGGCTGCGGCTGACATCCCTCCCCCAAAACCGACAAGACAACGACAGGACTATGAATATTGACGTTTCGCTTTTCACTATCACGACGGTGCTGCTGGCAGCGGCACTTGCCACGGTGGCATGGATGTGGGCAAGACTGCGAAAGAGGGTGAAGGCCGAACAGCAACTGCGCGAGGAGGCGGAGGTGCGCGAACGGCAGTTTGCCGCCGAACAAGAGCGCAACCGCCGGCTGAAGCAGGAGATGACCAACAACATCGCACACGAGTTGAAGACCCCTGTGAGCTCGATCAGAGGATACCTGGAAATACTCCTGGGCGACAGACCGGTGAGCGAGGAACAGCGCCGCCACTTCATGGAGCGATGCTACAGCCAGACGCTCAGGCTGTCGGACCTGATAAACGACGTGGCCTTAATCAACAAACTGGAGGAGGGCAACGACCTCTTCACCCGCGAGAAGATAGACCTGTGCGAACAGGCCGAGGAGGCAATCAAGGAGTTGAGGCTGGAAGCCGAGAAGCACAGTATCACCATCGAGAACCGGCTGGAGGAGGGCATGACCGTCGACGGCAACGGACTGCTGGTGTATTCGATATTCCGCAACCTGATAGAGAATGCCATCGTGTATGCCGGCGACGGCTGCCAGGTGGGCATCGAGAGCTACAAGCCCAGCGACGGGACCCACTATTACCTCCATCTCTACGACACCGGACGCGGTGTGCAGAACGAGTTCCTGCCACGACTGTTTGACCGGTTTGTACGCATCGAGGAGGGACGCAGCCGCAAGAACGGCGGCACCGGACTGGGATTGTCGATAGTGAAGCACGCCGTGCTGTTCCACGGTGGCGACATCTATGTAAAGAACCGCGACGGCGGAGGGCTCGAGTTCTTCTTCTCACTGCGCCGACGGGCGGCGGAATAGCCTTATGGCAACAACTTGTAAACAATACAACAACAGTATATGCATATCACACCTATTCAATTACGCTTTAACGACATCGACCAGATGGGGCACGTGAATAATGCCGTCATCATGGAGTTTTTCGACTTGGGGAAATCGGAGTATTTCACCGCCATAGGGCTGCCGCCCGAGGAGGGAGAGTTCACGGTGATGGTGGTGCGTGTAGAGGTGGACTTCCACAAGCAGATACGGTATCACGACCACGTGCATGTGACCACCTCGGTGGACCACTTCGGCAATAAAAGTCTGGCCGTGCGCCAGCAGGTGGTGGACGACACCACCGGCGAGGCTTATGCCAGCTGCCGCACTGTAATGGCGGGATACAGCCGCAGCACACACCGCGGAGCGGTAATTCCTGACACAATAAAAGAAAAGATTCTGCGTTATGAACAAAGCGGGCAGCCGCAAGAATGATGGCAACTGATTTCGCGGCGCGTGCCAAGAAATAATGCAACGTACTATGAAGAACAGAGTATTAATAGTTTACACCGGTGGCACCATCGGCATGGTGCAGGACGAGAGGGGCTCGCTGAGACCTTTCCCGATGGAACACATCTACGATTTGCTCCCCGAACTGCGCAAATGCCCCTATACCGTCGACACTTATCAGATGGAACGCATCATCGACTCGTCGAACATGAAACCCGATTTCTGGGTGGACATAGCAGAGATTATTGAGAAGCGGTACGACGACTATGACGGATTTGTGGTGCTGCACGGCACGGACACAATGGCATATACGGCATCGGCGTTGAGCTTCATGTTCAAGAATCTGTCGAAGCCGATTATCCTGACCGGCAGCCAGCTGCCAATGGGAGTGCTGCGTACCGACGGGCGCGAGAACATCATCTGTGCCCTTGAACTGGCCTCGTGCCGCGAGGCGTTCATTCCCGAGGTGTGCCTGTTCTTCGAAAACCACTTGTATCGTGGCAACCGCAGTACAAAGGTGAGCGCGGAGAATTTCGACGCATTCATGAGTTTCAATTACCCATCGCTGGCCAAAGCAGGCATCAACTTCAGTTTCAAACCCCACCTGTTCCTTCCCAAGGGGGAGAAACCGCTGGAGGTGAGAAAACGGTTCGACCGCAACATTGCAGTGCTGAAGCTCTTCCCGGGCATCACCCCGGAGGTGGTGAAAGCCATACTGGGTGCCGAAGGGTTGCACGGCGTGATTGTGGAGACCTTCGGCAGCGGCAACGCTCCTACCGAGCCGTGGTTTATCGAGGCGATGGAGGATGCACTGCAGCGCGGCGTGATTGTGTTGAACGTGACACAGTGCAAGGCGGGCTCGGTGGTGATGTGCCAGTACGAAGCCAGCTGCGAGATGAACCGCATCGGCATCATAGGCGGCAAAGACATCACGCTGGAGGCTGCCGTGACCAAGATGATGTACCTGCTGGGGACTTACCCCGACGACCTCGACCACGTGCGCAAGTGCCTGGGCGTGTCGCTGAGGGGTGAGATGTCGGAGAATTGAAACTAGTGTATTGACAACCTAATACGAGTGTCTTGAGAAGGAAGATTCTTTTGTATGCGTTAGTGATGTTGTGCCTGCCTTGCGCGATGCAGGGGCAGACACGGGCGGCATTCCTGGGGTCGTTTGACAACAGACTGCTGCACTGGGGTATACAGGTGGGTTATACCCAGTCGAAATTCGACCTTCGCTTCTCGGAGAACGACACGCTGAGACAGACCATACAGGGCGTGACATCGTATTACAGCCCCGGATTCCACATCAACGTGATTGGCGACTTGCGTCTGAACGACAATCTCAACCTCCGTCTCCTGCCCGGCATAACACTGATAAGCAGGGATATGGCCTACAGTTGGTCGGAGGCTTACACGTCGACCCACTGGAAATACGACTTGCGGCGCACCGTGGAGTCGGTTTACGGAGAAATCCCCATAGAGCTGAAGTTTCGTGCCAAGCGGTACACCAACTTCCGTCCCTACCTGACTGCCGGAGCCAGCTGGGGGTTCGACTTCGCTTCGCTGCGGAAAAACAAGAATAACAACGACGAGAGCATTATCAGACTGAACGCGATAGACCTACGGTACACGGCAGGCGTCGGGTTTGATTTCTTCCTGCGCTATGTGAAGTTTGCCATTGAGCTCAAGATGGCTTTCGGATTGATAGACCTGAAGGTGATGGACGACGACTACTATACCCAGTCGACAAACAGCCTATTGTCGCGCACCTTTATGCTCTCGTTCACTTTCGAGGGGGGCTTATGAGAAAGACACTCGACATCGACCTCAGCCCCGAGGAATACTTCACTCCTGCCATGATGCTGCAGGCTGTGGCCCGCAAAGCAGGCCTGCAGACCGGCGATGTAAAGCATGTGGAAGTGCTGCGACGGAGTCTCGACTCACGCCGCGGCATCCGCTACCACACCACCGTGGAGGTGTATTGCAACGAGGACTACACCCCACGCGACTATCGCGGACACTACCAAGACTGCCATACCAAATCAGCGGTCATCATAGTGGGTGCCGGCCCGGCGGGACTATTTGCCGCCTTGCGTGCGCTTGAGGTGGGGCTGAAACCCATCATCATAGAACGGGGGCAGCCGGTGGAGCAGCGCCGACTTGATATCGCCCAGTTAGGACGGACCCGACAGGTGAACCTTGAGAGCAACTGGTGTTTCGGCGAAGGGGGTGCGGGTACCTACTCCGACGGGAAGCTGTACACGCGCAGCACCAAGCGTGGAAACATCGACTATGTGCTGCAACGCTTTATAGAACACGGTGCCGACCCCGCTATAGCTATCGACGCCCACGCCCATATCGGTACGGACAAGCTGAGCGGAATCATCGCCAATATGCGCCACACCATCGAAGACCACGGGGGCGAATACCATTTCTCCACCTGTGTGTCCGACCTGATTGTGGAACGCGAAGGAGCGCAATTAATTGTAAAAGGTGTGCGGGACACGGCCGGCAACACATACAGCGGCAACGCGGTAATCCTTGCCACCGGCCACTCGGCCCGCGACATATACCGTCTGTTTGCCGACAAGGGATGGATGTTGGAGGCCAAACCGTTTGCCCTCGGTGTGAGGGTGGAACACCCGCAAAGCCTCATTAACGAGATACAATACCACCGTTCGCCAGCCATGCGTTTCCTGCCTCCGGCGGCCTATAGCCTCACCACACAGGTAGAGGGCCACGGGGTGTTCTCGTTCTGCATGTGTCCGGGAGGGGTGATTGTGCCTGCCGCCACCGCAGAAGGGCAGCAGGTGGTGAACGGCATGAGCAACTCGAAACGCAACTCGCCCTATGCCAACAGCGGCATCGCCGTAACCGTGGGGCTTGAGGATGCACCCCAATATGCCAACGAGGGTGCACTGGCTTTGCTCCGATTCCAGCAGGATGTGGAGGCTGCTACATTCCACGCGGCAGGCGACACCATCTCGGCCCCCATCCAACGGCTCACCGACTTCTGTCAAAGCCGCCCGAGCCAGCGCAACATCAAGAGCAACTACCTCGGTCCCACAGTGGACTGCCCGATACACCAGTTGCTGCCGCCTTTCGTGGTCCGCTGCCTACAGCAGGGACTACAGCTGTTCGACCGCAAGATGCACGGATTCTACACTGCGCAGGCGAGTGTGCTGGCAGTGGAAAGCCGTACCTCGTCGCCAGTACGCATCCCGCGCGACGAGACCATGCAGCATCCACAACTGCGCCGTCTTTACCCCTGCGGCGAAGGGGCTGGATATGCCGGCGGTATCGTCTCTTCGGCCCTCGACGGCATCAACGCCATCAATGCACTACAACCACTAATCCCACTCCCCAATCATGGACTTTGAATTAAAATCCGACTTTGCCCCCATGGGCGACCAGCCCGAAGCCATCCGCCAGCTGGTGGAAGGCGTACGCAGCGGTCAGCGCGCGCAAGTGCTGCAAGGTGTTACCGGCAGCGGCAAGACCTTTACGGTGGCCAACGTCATCGCCCAACTGCAGCGTCCCACGCTGGTGCTCAGCCATAACAAGACCCTCGCCGCCCAGCTCTACGGCGAGTTCAAGCAGTTCTTCCCGAACAACGCCGTCGAATACTTCGTCTCCTACTACGACTACTATCAGCCAGAGGCTTACATCGCTGCCACCAACACTTATATCGAGAAAGACCTGGCCATCAACGACGACCTCGACAAACTCCGCCTGCGTGCCTCCTCGGCCCTGCTGAGCGGACGGCGCGACGTCATCGTGGTCAGTTCGGTGAGCTGCATATATGGCATCGGCAACCCCGAAGAGTTCAAGCGCGGCACTGTGAACATCAAAGTAGGCCAGCGCATCACCCGCGACAACCTCCTCATGCAACTGCTGGACGGGCAATACGTTCGCAACGAGATAGAGTTCACCAACGGCCGTTTCCGCGTCAAGGGCGACACGGTGGACATCTTCCCCTCCTTTGCCGATTTCTGTTTCCGCATCAGTTTCTGGGACGACGAGATTGAGAGCATAGAGAGTTTCGACCCCATCAGCGGCCACAAGATAGAGACCTTCACCGAAGCCACCATCTACCCTGCCAGCAACTTCCTCACCTCGAAAGACAACATGGCCGATGCCTTGCGGCAGATTCAGTCGGACATGTTTGAACGCCGCGACTATTTCTATTCCATCGACAAGCCCCTCGAGGCCAAACGACTTGAGGAGCGGGTCAACTACGACCTAGAGATGATACAGGAGCTGGGCTACTGCAGCGGCATAGAGAACTACTCACGCTATTTCGACGGCCGCTCAGAAGGCAGCCGCCCGTTCTGCCTTATCGACTATTTCCCTGACGACTTCCTCCTTGTGATTGACGAGAGCCATGTGACTGTACCCCAAATCGGCGCCATGTACGGCGGCGACCGCAGCCGAAAGACCTCCCTCGTCGAATACGGATTCCGGCTTCCCTCGGCACTCGACAACCGTCCCCTTACCTACGATGAGTTCTACTCCATCACCGGACAGACCATCTACATCAGCGCCACACCAGCAAAATACGAACTCAGCGAGGCCGAAGGCGTGGTGGTGGAGCAGATTATCCGCCCCACAGGCCTTCTGGACCCGGTGGTGGAAGTGCGTCCCGCCGTCAGTCAGGTGGACGACCTACTGGACGAAATAGAGAAGACCGTATACAAACACGAGCGTGTTCTGGTCACCACGCTCACCAAACGCATGGCCGAGGAGATGACCTCCTACCTCCTGAACCTCGGTATCCGCAGTAAATACATCCATAGCGATGTGGACACCCTCGAACGCGTGGAAATCATGCGTGACTTGCGCATGGGTGTGTTCGATGTGCTAGTGGGTGTCAACCTGCTGCGTGAGGGACTCGACCTGCCCGAGGTGTCGCTTGTGGCCATCCTCGATGCCGACAAGGAGGGCTTCCTGCGCAGCGACCGCGCCCTTATCCAGACCATCGGCCGCGCCGCCCGCAATGTTCACAGCAAGGCCATCCTCTACGGTGACACGATTACCGGCAGCATGCAACGCGCCATAGACGAGACCAACCGTCATCGTGAGAAACAGATACGATACAACTTGGAACATGGCATCGTGCCCCGCCAGATTGTGAAGAACACCGAGGCCATCATCGGCACCACCAGCGTCATCGAGCGTGCCGCCGAAGAGCATTATGAAGAGAAAGCACCTGAAGGCCCCAATATCCCCAATATCGCCGCCTCGCCATACGCACTCAACACCCCGGCCCACGGTGGGAGCCATCAGCAACGAGCCTCCCGCACACAACAGCAGCCCTTGCCCGACACACCCGTACCGTTTGCCGCCGAGGAGACCACGAATACCGCACAGGAAGACGACCTGCAGTGGTGCAACAAGACCCAAGCCCAACTGCGCAAAGAGATTCGTGAAGCCCAACGCAAGATGCAGATAGCCGCCAAAGAGATGGACTTCATGTCCGCTGCCAAATATCGCGACCAAATCCGAGCCATGCAAAAAGCCCTCGAGACCGCCCGCTAACCGCACACACTCCTCACTGCATTCCTAAAACATCTAGTATGGCTGTTGTTTGGTTTATCCCAAATCGGTCATCAGGGTTTATTTGTATCAAGCAGATTGGCCGCACCACCCGCTCTTTGATTGTATAGAAAAACAAAAAGGAGGCAGGGCATTACCCTGTCTCCTTTAGGTTAATAGATTAGATTATCCGTGTCCTTTACTTGGTAGAGATGACCAGGAAACGGGTCTGCTCCCAGAACTTGGCGGGATTGAGGATGCGGAGGTAGGAGACCACCTTATCGTCATTCTCGTCCATCACCAGCTCATAGCTGTTCTCGGGGTGCTTGGAGACCACAAGAGCGCGCTTCATGTTGATGGGGATAGTGGTGACCTTGGTGCGGTCAATCTGAGTGAAACGGTCGAGGGGCATATCGCTGTTGGTACCCTGGCGACGGCCGATACCGATGAAACCACCGGCTTTGCTTACGATACCAGCCTCGTTGAGGTCGGAGTAGTTGCCAACCACATAGTAGGCACGGTTGGCTTCGGCGGTCTGCTGTTTGATGTACTGCTCTTTCTGCTCGTTGGAAGCGGTCAGGTCGCTGACATCCTGGTTGAGCTTCTTGATGATGACCTTGTTGTTCTCCAGTTCGGTGAGGAGCTGGGCAATCTGCGACTCTTGCTGGGCGATACGCTCTTCCTGACGGGAGACCAGTTCCTGAAGGCGGGTGCCCTCTTTGGTCTCGGTATTGATCTTTGCCTGGAGGCTGGCAATCTTCTGGCGGTTGGCGGCCATCAGGTTCTCAATGTCCTTAATCTGGGCACTGATCTGGCTCTTGACGTTAGGCTGGCCTTCCATATTGGCGCGACGCAGTTCCTGAACAGTATTGTAGCGAGAGTTGACAGCGGCCAGATTCTCTTCAATCTGATTGAGGGTGGCAAAGAGCGAATCGAGTTCAGTATCCTTGTTCTGGATAATCAAGGAGAGCGAGTCGTTTGTCTTGATGGCAGCGTCCAACTCGGCTTGGTGGGTGTTGCAAGCTGCAAAAACCATGGCAACCATGGCGAGAGATAATACCGATACAATTTTCTTCATGGCATTAATGTGTTTTGTTGTGTTTATTCCAATTTAATTTTCTATTCTATGCAATAATTTTATTTTTTTGCGTTATGTGAAAACGAAACATTCGCAGTTTTATTGCACCATTGTCAACGAAAGAATCATAATAAATCTAAAAAAAAATGAAGAATAGTGCCAAATACATCTTGATTATGACCATCGTCGCCATTGCACAGCCTGCCGCAGGGCAGAGCGCCAACCCGTTGCTGCAAGAGTGGAACACTCCCCATCAGACACCGCCGTTCAGCAAGATACGCAACGAGCAC
Source organism: Bacteroidales bacterium (assembly GCA_017530105.1). Taxonomy (GTDB): domain Bacteria; phylum Bacteroidota; class Bacteroidia; order Bacteroidales; family P3; genus Colimorpha. Next base: position 18,090 of record JAFXMW010000090.1, on the reverse strand, counting down.
TATGCTCCTGCCGTGAAGGAAGCCATCAAGGAGGCCGAGGGCAACATCCAACGCATCATCCGACAAAAGGAGGCACCCACGTTTGAGAACACCATCGTCGCCCTGCAGACGGCCAGCGAACGGCTTGACCGGATCTGCAATGTGATGTTCAACATGAACGAGTGCAACACCAACACCGAGTTGCAGAACATCGTGATGGAACTAACCCCTGAACTGACGCGTTTCTCCAACAGCGTGGACATGAATCCGAAACTGTTTGAACGGGTTAAAACCATCTACGACCAGCGCGACAAGCTCGCCCTCACCACCGAGCAGCGCACTTTGCTGGAGAAGACCTACAAGGGTTTTGTGCGCAACGGCGTAAACCTGAAAGGCAAAGAGAGGAAGACCTATGCCCGCAACAGCGAACGCCTATCGCAGCTGTCGCAGCAGATGAACCGGAATGTGCTGGCGGACAACAATAATTACATCCTCCATATCACCAAAAGCGAGGACTTGTCCGGTCTGCCAGAGAATGTGGTGGCCGCCGCACGGGCCGAGGCTCAGGAGCGCGGTATGGAGGGTTGGGTATTCACGCTTGCATACCCGTCATACGGTCCTTTTATCACCTATGCCGACAACCGCGACCTGCGCGAGCAAATGTGGCGTGCCTACAACAGTCGCGGCAACCGGGGCAACGAGAACGACAACAACGAGGTGATACGCGAGATGACCCATCTGCGCTACCAACAAGCCAAGATGCTGGGCTATGAGAATTACTGCGAGTATGTGCTGAGCGACCGCATGTGCGACACCCCCGAAAAGCTGGCCAAATTCCTTACCAACCTCTACAGTCAGGCCATGCCTTTCGCAAAAAAAGACCTTGACGAGGTATCGGACTTTGCACAAAAGCTCGGTGCCACGCTTCCGCTGCAACGCTGGGACTTCAGCTACTACAGCGAGAAGCTGAAGCAGCAGAAGTATGACTTCGACGCGGAACTGCTGCGTCCCTACCTGCAGATGGAGAAAGTGCGACAGGGCATCTTCGACCTGTACGGTCGCCTGTATGGAATCACCTTCCGCGAGACCAACAACATCGAAGTCTACCACCCCGACGTGAAGGTTTACGAGGTGATGGACGGCAACCGTTTCATGGGTGTGCTCTATCTGGACATGCACCCGAGAGCCAGCAAGCGCAGCGGTGCCTGGAAGACCACATTCCGCGAGCAGAGCAATATAGGAGGCAAACAGATTAGACCATTGGTGCAGGTGGTATGCAACTTCTCCAAACCCGTGGGAGACAAACCTTCGCTGCTGAGTTTCGACGAGATGGAGACCTTTATGCACGAGTTCGGACACGCCATGCACTGCCTTCTCACCGATTGCACCTATCCCAGCCTCAGCGGCACCAGCGTGAAGCGCGATTTTGTCGAAATGCCTTCACAGGTGATGGAAAATTGGTGCTACGAACCTGAGTTCCTCAACACCTTTGCCCGCCACTATCTTACCAACGACACCATCCCCGGCGATTACATACGCAAAATCAAGGCTGCCGAAAAATATCTGGCCGGATGGCTTTGCGTCCGTCAGCTGAACCTGGGATGGATTGACCTTGCATTCCACACACTGAAAGAACCCATCGAGGGACGCATAGACGAATACGAGCACTCACGTATGAAGGAACTGCAGCCCATCGTGAAAGGCACCTGCACCAGCACAGCCTTCACCCACATCTTTGCTGGTGGCTATGCTTCAGGGTACTACGGCTACAAATGGGCCGAAGTGCTTGACGCCGACATCTTCTCTAAATTCAAACGGGAAGGCATCTTCAACAAAGCAACCGCCGAGTCATTCCGTCACGAGATTCTGTCGAAAGGGGGCACCGAACACCCCTCTGTGCTGTTCCGCAACTTCATGGGGCGCGACCCGGACAACAATGCCTTGCTGATTCGATGCGGTTTCATCCAAGAAGCCTTTATCCCTTCCCCCATTAAACATTAACCTTATTAAACATGAACGAAATCTACGCAAAACAGATACTAAAGATATTTGCCAACAACCCATTTGACACATTCAACCACAAACAGATAGCCTCACGCCTCGGCGCCCACGACAAGGGCAGCCGCCAATTGGTTCTTGCCACCATGCAGGAACTGGCAGAGGACAAAATACTGGTTGAGGACGACAACGCTCACGGCAAATTCAAAATCAACCCCAAGAACATCAACGACGACCTTCTGCCGAAAAACTATATTGTCGGCACCATCGACATGAAGCAGACCGGCAAAGCCTACGTCATACCCCAGGACGAAGGCCTCGAGGATGTCCTCATCACTCCGAACAACACCCGCCACGCCCTGCACGGCGACACCGTGAAAGTGCTGATGTTCCCACAACGCAAGATGCACAAACCCGAAGGCCAGGTGGTAGAAATACTACATCGCGCCCGCACCCGTTTCGTCGGAATCATTCAACGGCAGGACCGCTTTGCCTTCTTGGTGAGCGACAGCCGTTCGATGGTAGTGGACATCTTCATCCCTCTCAACGAACTGGCCGGAGCCACCGACGGCGAGAAAGCCCTGGTGGAGATGACCGACTGGCCAGAGCGCATGAACAACCCCGTGGGACGCGTCATCAAACGGCTCGGCCGCCCGGGCGACAACAACGTGGAGATGCAGTCCATCCTCGCCGAATACGACTTCCCGCTCGACTTCCCGCCACAGGCCGAGAAAGAGGCCGAGCACATCCTCCCTCCTACCGAGAAAGATTATGAAGGCCGTAAGGACTTCCGCTCAGTCACCACTTTCACCATCGACCCCGAAGATGCAAAGGACTACGACGATGCCCTCTCCTTCCGCACACTGCCCAACGGCAACATGGAGGTGGGCGTACACATCGCCGATGTATCCCACTACGTTAAACCCGGCACCGCCATCGACCGCGAAGCCTACACCCGCGGCACCAGCGTCTACCTTGTCGACCGCACCATCCCCATGCTCCCCGAGAAGCTCTGCAACGGTGTCTGCTCCCTGCGCCCGCACGAAGACAAACTCTGTTTCAGTGTCGTGATGGAAATGACCGCCGAAGCCAAAGTGAAGAAAGTATGGATGGGCAAATCCGTCATCAACAGCGACCGCCGCTACAGCTATGAAGAAGCCCAGGAAATCATCGACACCGACAGCGTGAAAGCTGGCGAGGAACCTACCGGCAACGCCATACTTATGCTGCACAAACTGGCCACCATCATGCGCGAAGAGCGCTACCGCGAAGGCGCCATCAACTTCGAAAGCCAGGAGGTGAAATTCCATCTGGACGAAAACGCCAAGCCCATCGGTGTATACATCAAAGAATCGAAAGAAGCCAACTGGCTCATCGAGGAATTCATGCTGCTGGCCAACAAACAAGTGGCCGAGCATGTGGGCATGACCAAGAAAGGGAAAACAAAGGATTCCAAGCCAACCCCCGCAAAGACCTTCGTCTACCGAGTACACGACGAGCCCAACCCCGAAAAACTGAACACCTTTGTGGAATTCGTAGCCAAACTGGGATTCAAAATCAAAGTGGGCTCACGCCAAGCCCTTGCCCACAGCTATAACGACCTCTTCGACACTATTGCCGGACGAGGGGAAGAATACATGATCGACAATATCGCCATCCGCACGATGGCCAAAGCCTACTACAGCACCCAGAACATCGGCCACTACGGATTGGGATTCGCCTTCTACACCCACTTCACCTCGCCCATCCGCCGATACCCCGACCTGATGGTCCATCGCCTGTTGGAACGCTACCTGCACAGCGGTACTTCCGTCAGCGCCGACGAATATGAAGAATACTGCAAGCACTGCTCACGTATGGAGAAACAAGCCGCCGACGCCGAACGTGCCAGCGTAAAATACAAACAGGCCGAATTTCTGAGCGACAAACTGGGACAGGAATTCCCTGCACTGATTTCGGGCGTCAGCAAATGGGGCATCTATGCCGAAATCGAAGGCAACAAATGTGAAGGCATGATTCCTATCGGCTCCCTGCAAGGCGACTACTTCATGCTGGACGAAGACAACTATCAGGTAATCGGACGCCGTCACGGCAAATGCTACAAACTGGGCGACCCCGTCACCATCCGTGTGAGAGGTGTCGACATGATGAAAAAACTGATTGATTTCGAGTTGGTAGACGAGACCTACGACATCCCAAGCGGCAAGACGGCAAAAGACCGTCGCGGTCGAAGCAAGAAGGCCTCTTCACCAATGGCCGAACCCAAAAAGTCCGCCCCGAAGGCCAAAAGGAAGAAAGCGGACAGCACAAAAGGCAAGTCCAGGAGTACAACATCGCGCAAGAAAAACTGACAACAGGACAACATCCCTGCGGCACCGGGACGCAACACACACCCTGTGCCGCAATATGCTCCTCCATCGAAAATCTATGCAAAGATACATCTTCCTCGACTTCGACGGAGTAATCTGCACACAGCAGCACCGACAAACCCTCCTCGAAAGACACCAGCCCCTCAAGGATGACCTTGGCCCCTATTTCGACCCCGAGGCTGTAGCCAACTTGCGCGCCATTATCGACTCAACCGATGCTGGCATCGTCGTGACATCCTCATGGAAATACAAAGGGCTCAGCACCCTTCAGGCGCTATGGACATGCCGCAACATGCCTGGCACACTGCTGGATGTAACCCCCATCGTCATGTCCGGCTTCATGTTCAACCGTGGAATGGGAATAAACCAATGGTTCTACTCCAATACCCAGTCCGACCCCGACACCTGTCGATATGTCATCCTCGACGACGCACTCGACTTCCTGCCTGAGCAGCGGCCCTATCTCATCAATACCAACCCCGATTGCGGCCTCACCGCGAAGGATGCCGTGCAAGCCATCGCCATCCTCACGACCTGACCTCTGTCTCCTCGCGTATAACGATCGTTCTGCTTTCACTGTTGCAGACATACAGTCTGCCCAGCCATAGCACACCGTTTCTGTATGGCGATGTCACGTGCTATAATCCCAAATCGGTCTAGGCCGTCTTTTCAATCAATCTCTCTTTTTCAGGTCTGTTTATGCCATATCAGCGATTCATGGTATAAACAATGGGAGACCTGATGTCCCGTAGAATGGGAATTGTGAGGAAAAAGCCAACATTACACTGACAGACCTTGTCTATTATTATGTGCAGACTATAGCAGATTAAGAAATACCAACTTAATTTAATTGCAATACAATAGATACAATATCAAGTCGTTACCTATACACATCAAAAAAATATGACAAATAACATATTGTCAAATGAAAAAATAGTCGTATCTTTGCATTCGTAAACTGAATGTTAAACAACGGTTGTCTGGCAGATTAATGGGTTCTGTCTGTTTGGATGACCAGAAAGTTAATAAATAGAACCCACCAAAATACAGAATCATGAAGAAAGTTATTACAGTTCTCGCTATCGTTGCAGTAGTATTTTGCCTTGGCAGCTGCAAGAAAAAATGCACCTGCACAACCACTATGAACGGTGCAGTTGTTCGAACTGTTACTATGGAAGCCACAAACTGCGCCAAACTAAATGTTACCCAGACCGTTGAAGGTATGGTGCAAGAGACCAAATGCAATTAGGCGATAGCCCTATAGAGAAAAAAGCAAGGCAAGCCGTTGGCTTGCCTTGCTTTTTTTCTTCAACAGAAAGGCTGTTCCATAACAGATATTTACATCAAAGACTTATCTCCGATTATGCTGATTGTAATATACATACAGTAATCTTGATTTTTTTTCTTATGCCACTTTTCTCCCATAAAAGGGCTCTAATCGAAATAAAGGAGCAGAATTTTCCGCCAAAGAGACTCTGTTCTTGTCGGCGGAATGGCTCAAAAAAGAAGGAATCCACCAACTGCTCAAAACTCAACGCCTCTCAAAAGGTTGGAGGTATGGTTCAGGAGACCAAGTGCAAGTAAAGCACTGCTCCCATGTTACATAGAAAGACGAGTCAACATTGGCTTGTCTTTCTTTTCTCCCACAAATTAGACAAAAAAAAGCCGCTCGTTTGGAGCGGCTTAGGGTATCATCATTGCTGATATTATTCAGCGACGACCTCGACAGTGATCTGGGCTTTGATGTCCTTGTAGATGTTAATCTGGGCGGGGAAAGTGCCGACCTCTTTGAGTTTTGCACCATCCACAACAATCTTCTTGCGGTCGATGTCGTAGTTGTGCTGCTCCTTCAGGGCCTCAGCAATCTGGTCGCTGGTGATGGAGCCGAAAAGGTGGCCGTTCTCACCGACCTTGGCGACAAGGCGGACGCTCTTCTCGTTGACAGCAGCCTTCAGGGTTTCGGCATCATTGCGGAGTTTCTCCTCTTTGAAAGCACGCTGGCGGAGATTCTCGGCGTGAACCTTGCGGTTGGACGGGGTGGCGATGATGGCCATGCCGTTGGGGAGAAGATAGTTGTTGGCGTATCCGTTTTTAACTTTGACGATATCGTCCTTGTAACCGAGGTTGGTCACATCTTGCAAAAGTATAATTTCCATTCTATTCTTCCTCCTATTATTATTTTAAACAATCGGCTACATAGGGCAGCAGGGCCAGATGGCGGGCACGCTTGATAGCCTTGGACACTTTCTTCTGATACTTGTTGGAAGTACCGGTGATGCGGCGGGGCAGAATCTTGCCCTGCTCATTGACAAACTTCAGCAGGAAGTCAGCATCTTTATAGTCAATATATTTGATGCCGAGTTTTTTGAAACGGCAGTATTTCTTGCGCTGGGTTTCGACGGCAATCGGGGTGAGATATTTAATTTCGGTTTCGTTAGCCATGATTCTAATAATTTAAAATGTTGCGGGGATAATTCTTATTCTCGCTTACACTAATTTTAATTGTTTGCCTCCTCGGCGGGTTCCTCAACAGCCTTCTTGGCGTTGCGCTTCTTCTCGTTGTAGGCGATAGCATACTTGTCGAGAGAGACGGTGAGAAGCGGAGCAGACGCTCGTCGCGTTTGTAAGCCACCTCGAGGTCGGCGATGACGCTGCCCTCAGCCTCGAACTCAATGAGGTAATAGAATCCGGTGTTCTTTTTGCGGATGGGATAAGCCAGCTTGCGCATACCCCAGTTGTTGGTGTAGATGATTTCTGCACCATGGTCTTTTAAGAAGTTGGTGTACTTCTCTACCGTTTCCTTCATCTGTTCTTCAGACAAAACGGGAGTTACAATGAAAACGGTTTCGTAACGATTTACCATGTTTGTTGTTTTTTAATTATTAATATTTTATGACGTAAAAACGTGGAGCCACTTTGCGGACTCGAACCGCAGACCTACGCATTACGAATGCGTTGCTCTACCAACTGAGCTAAAGTGGCAATGCGGTTTTGATGTAAGATTGTTTGGAAAGCGGTTTCCCCGGGAGGAGAGTTTTGGTCGGGGTGAGAAGACTCGAACTTCCGGCCTCCACGTCCCGAACGTGGCGCGCTAGCCAACTGCGCTACACCCCGCAGTAGTGTCCTGGCAGGGACTCGAACCCTGGACCCATTGATTAAGAGTCAATTGCTCTACCAACTGAGCTACCAAGACGACATTATTGCTTCGAGCTACGAGTATTGTGTACTACGTGCTTTTGGCTTTTATTATTATTTCAAATAACTCTCTTTGTCTATGAAACATTTTTTGTACTCCGGGTGGGACTTGAACCCACACGCCCTTGCGGGCAAGGGATTTTAAGTCCCTCGTGTCTACCATTCCACCACCAGAGCTCTCTAACTACTCGTTTTTAGTTACAGGTCTGACTAGTTAGGATTGGTGACCTTTGAGCGGAAAACGAGACTCGAACTCGCGACCCCGACCTTGGCAAGGTCGTGCTCTACCAACTGAGCTATTTCCGCAGTTTTTTACCTTTGAGCGGAAAACGAGACTCGAACTCGCGACCCCGACCTTGGCAAGGTCGTGCTCTACCAACTGAGCTATTTCCGCATACTGCTTTTCCACTATTTCAAGCGTCTCTCTGCCCTCAAAAGCGGGTGCAAAAGTACAAACTTTTTTTCAATCAGCAAACTTTTTTTTATTTTTTCTTGACAATATTTTTTATCTCATTCAATTTTACCAAAGCTTCAATCGGTGTAAGAGAGTCAATATCAATGTCTAATAACTTATCTCGAATTTCCAGTAAAGTTGGGTCATCCAACTGAATAAAACTCAATTGATACCCCGATTCTGTTGTTTTTTTCTCTTTTTTTTGCTGTTTTTTTTCATTTTTGGGGTTCAAGTCGGATATCTTTTCACTCTTCGATTCCAGGAGTTCAAGCATACTGTTTGCACGCTTTAAAACCTGCGCAGGCATACCCGCCATTCTTGCAACATGGATGCCAAAACTATGTTCACTCCCCCCCATTTCCAACTTACGAAGAAAGATAACTTTATTGGTTACCTCACGCACTGAAATATGGTAATTCTGTATCCGTTCATACTGGTCTGCCATTTCAATCAACTCGTGATAATGCGTGGCAAACATCACCTTTGCCCGTGCTTTGGGATAATTGTGCAAATATTCAGTGATAGCCCATGCTATTGATATGCCGTCGTATGTCGAGGTGCCACGGCCTATCTCATCCAACAGAACAAGACTTCGGTCAGATATATTATTAAGGATACTGGCTGTCTCGTTCATCTCCACCATGAAAGTGGACTCTCCTGAAGAGATGTTGTCAGATGCCCCAACACGGGTAAATATCTTGTCCACCAAACCAATATGAGCCTCTTTGGCCGGGCAGTAGCACCCAATTTGAGCCATCAGCACTATCAGTGCCGTCTGACGAAGCAATGCCGACTTACCCGACATGTTAGGACCTGTAATGATTATTATCTGTTGGGTATCCCTGTCCAAATAAACATTATTACTGACATATTGTTCTCCAAGAGGGAGCTGCGTTTCGATAACAGGGTGCCGGCCTTCCTTTATATCTATTGTAGTGTCATCCGCAATTTCGGGACGGCAATAATTGTTTGCCAACGACACTTCGGCAAAACACTGGAGGCAATCGAGTCTTGCCACCAACTGAGCATCATATTGTATTGGCTCCAGATAAGCCATCAATGACGACAACAGTTGCTCATAAATCTGTGATTCAAGAGCCAATATCCGTTCTTCTGCGCCCAGAATCCTCTCCTCATATTGCTTCAATTCAGGTGTGATATACCGCTCTGCATTGGTTAGGGTCTGCTTTCGAACCCATTCTTCGGGCACTTTGTCCTTGTGGGTGTTGGTCACCTCCAAATAATAGCCGAATATATTGTTAAAGCCCACCTTCAGCGATGGGATACCTGTTCGCTCACTCTCACGACGCTGCAATTCCATTAGATATTCTTTACCCGAACCGGCCATACCACGCAACTCATCCAACTCAGCATTCACACCCGCTGCAATCACTCCACCTTTATCCAATTTAATAGGGGGTTCTTCTTCTATCTCCCTCCCAATCCTTTCATATATTATTTGGCAGGGATTCAGTTGCTCTGACATAAGTTTGAACGATGCATCCTCCACACTTGCGCAAAGCTGCTGTATTTGGGCAATGGAGACCAACGACCTCTTTAACTGCTGCAACTCTCGCGGGTTTATCCGTCCTACGGAAACTTTCGATATAAGACGTTCCAAATCCCCCACAGCCTGCACTTGGGGTAACAGCCTCATGGCCAAATCCCGGTTGCGGACCAATACATCCACCACATGCAATCGTTCCTCTATCGCCACCCTATCCTTTAACGGCATCACTATCCACCTGCGCAATAAACGCGACCCCATTGGGGTCACAGCCTGATCCAAAACATCCAGTAAAGTGCGTGCACTTTCATGTGGGGAACTGACCAGCTCAAGATTCCTCACAGTAAACTTGTCCAGCCACACATATCTGTCCTCTTCTATTCGGTTTATCGTGCAAATATGCTGTGTCCTGTCATGTTGGGTATCTTGAAGATAATATAATGCAGCCCCAGCCGCCACCACTCCTTCTGTCAACTCTTCCACACCAAACCCTTTCAACGAAGTGGTGCCGAATTGTTTCATCAGCAACTCGTTTGCAAAATCACTGGTAAACACCCAGTCATCAAAAGTATTGGTATAGTATTTCTCCGTAAAATGGTCAAGAAACCAATGCAGCTTCTTACGTTGCAACACCACCTCCGAGGGATGGAAATTCTGCATTAATTTGTCAATATAGGCCAAATCACCTTGCGCCACAAAAAACTCGCCTGTGGAGACATCCAAGAACGAAATGCCATGTATCTTATCTGTCAGATGAAGTCCGCACAAGAAATTATTCTCTTTCACGTCCAACACCATGTCGTTATACGAAACACCCGGTGTAACCAGCTCTGTGATTCCCCTTTTCACCAACCCTTTCACAGTCTTTGGGTCTTCCAACTGCTCACATATAGCAACCCTCAAACCTGCCCTCACCAGCCTTGGCAAATATTGGTCTACCGCATGATACGGTATTCCGGCCAAATCGGTATACCCACCGCCGCCGCTTGCCTTGCGGGTGAGGGTAATACCCAGTATCTGGGAAGCCTTGCGGGCATCTTCGCCGAAAGTCTCATAAAAATCGCCTACACGGAACAGCAGCATCGCATCGGGAAACTTGCGTTTCATCTCAGCATGCTGCCTCATCAAGGGGGAGTCGTTCTCTGCGTTCTTAGCCATATATATCTTTCTACAACTACGGATACACGATAACGACTCTGACACCTTTTTATTGTGATAACCTCAAAATAAAACTGCCTATAGATTCAACCGACAACTGCAGCACTCTTTGTGCAAAGATAGCGAAAAGATTATGTTTGGAAAGGGTGAAAGTGACTACGGTACGCAAAACCCTAAAGGACTAAAACCTTAAATGTAACCCTTTAAATTAGTCCCAAACACTCTTTTTTCCATTATGTCGTTTTTTCTTCGTACTTTTGCATCCGGTTTGGTCGCCATTTGGCGTGAAAAGGGAATGCCGTGAAAATCGGCAACAGTCCCGCTGCTGTAAGCCCCTTATTGCGGAGACAGGAAACCAAAGCCACTGTGCGGCATTTATGCCCCATGGGAAGGCAAAGTCTCCGCGAGGTAAGTCAGAAGACCTGCCAAACCATCATTTATCCGACCTCGAGGAAAGGCTCAGTAAATACGATGCAAAAGAAAACACTGTACATCCTAATGACACTTGTGTGCCTGCTCCACTTTGCAGGCACTGCTCAGGATACTACACGCAAGGCCGTGACACTTCCTGTCGTCAACGTCATCCAAGTCAACAGCCGTCCCGAAACCATCAAAGCCCAAACCCCAACCCAAGTGGCCTCTTCCGAAAGGATTGAACAACTCGGCGATGCACAACTCAGCGATGTACTACGCCGCATGGTGGGTGTTTCCATTAAAGACTACGGGGGCATCGGAGGCATCAAAACAGTGTCATCGCGGGGTCTGGGTAGCCAATTCAGCACTCTTACCATCGACGGCATAGCCGTCACCGACTGCCAAAACGGTCAAGTTGACCTTGGCCGCTACATGCTCGGCAACAGCAGTTATATTTCTTTATCCAACGGACAAACAGACAACAGTCTCAATTCGGCACGCGCTTTCTCCTCCGGCAGCATCATTAATATGGAAACTCATGAGCCTGAATTCGGCCTACGTCCTTTCAACCTCCGTGCCGCTGTCGAAGGCGGCTCTTTCGGACTCTTCTCCCCCTCTCTTTCTTACGAGCAAAAAATAAGTAACAAAATGTCACTTTCCCTGTGGGGTAATTATCTCCGTTCCGAAGGCAACTATCCCTTCACCCTCTATTATACTCCGGGGCGCACCGACAGTTGCTCGCGCGAAATAAGGCAAAACTCCCAGGCAAGATTGGGCACCGCCGATTTGAATCTATTCTATCGTTTCAGCAACCACAGCCGTTTGCAAATCAAAACCCATTATATGAATAGTTTTCATGCACTTCCTGGTCCTGTAATCTATTATTCCAACAAAGGGTCTGAACACAGCGAGGAGCAACTCTTCTTTTCACAAGCACGCTTCCGTCATACAACTTCTCATTGGGACTTTCAGGTGCTCGCCAAATACCAGTCAAGCCACGATGTCTACGAGGACACCGCCGTCCATGGCATTGGCCTGCTCCACAACGACTATCGGCAACAAGAGGCTTATCTCTCACAAACCGTGCGCTTCCATACCGGAGGGGTCAAGCATGATTATTTCTCTGTCAGCCTCTCCACCGACGAGTCCGTCAGCCACCTCTCCAGCAACCTGAACAAACACAACAATGTCCAACGCCTATCCTATCTTGGAGTCCTATCAGCCGAATATTTAGTCCATCAACTACCCAGTCCATTCCAGCCTCGGCTCAATGCCCACCTCCTCGGCACATGGATCCGCGACCACGAAACAGCGTCTGCCTCCTCACCCTACCTCCGCCTCTCGCCTTACTTTGGCCTGACTATTCCCCTTCAAAACTTCTCTCTCCGCTACTTCTATAAAGAGACCTACCGTGTACCCAACTTCAACGAACTCTATTACTACACCGTCGGACATAGTCTTCTTCCCGAGAAAGCCCGTCAACACAACCTCGGAATCACTTTCCGCAGCAACCCCTGGCATCTCGACAATGCTATTGCGGCATACACTGCCACCCTCGACCTTTACCACAACCGTGTAAGCGACAAAATCATTGCCATCCCTGTACAAAACATGTTCCTTTGGTCTATGACCAATCTTGGGAAAGTACATATCACAGGCCTCGACATCACCGCAAACGCCACCCTGCAAACCCTGTCTCTCCCCTATTCACGCATCGACATAAGCCTCGGCTACTCCTACCAACATGCAGTAGACCGTACCGACCCCAATAGCAAGACCTACGGGCACCAGATACCCTACACTCCGCGCCACAGTGGCAACGCAACCCTCACCGCCACCACACCATGGGGCGACATTGGCCTCTCCCTCATACTTGTAGGGGAACGCTATGCCAAGCAGCAAAACACATCTGCCTGCCGTGTTGCAGGCTATGCCGACCAAGGCATTACCCTTAGCCGCTCTTTCGATCTGGGCAACTGCGAACTGAAGGTAAAGGTGCAGGTGCTCAACCTCTTCAACGCTCAATACGAGGTGGTGAAAAACTACCCCATGATGGGGCGCAACTACCGCTTTGGTCTCACCTTGACACTCTAAACGAAACAGTATAAATATAAAATAGTATACATTATCAAAAAAAATCACTTATGAACAAACACATTCTCACCGTATCCCTGTTGGCCATCCTCTTGCTGGTCGGATGCAAGAAAGAACCCATTCCCACTCCCGTTGACCCTATCGACTCCACCTCCCCTATTTACCTGCTCAGCGAAGGCTCCTGGGGCGGCAACGATGCAGAAATCAGTCTGCTCGACCGCAACAGCAACACCGTCATCCTCGACTGGTTTACCATCAATAACGGCCGCGGCATCGGCGACCTCGCCCAAGACCTCATCCACTACGGCGGCAGACTCTATGCTACTGTTTTTTCCTCCAACACCATCGAGGTAATCAACCCCCTCACCGGCAAAAGCATCAAACAAATCGACATGGGGCAGCGCGGCCCACGCTACATTGTCGGGCACAACGGCAAAATCTATGTTTCGTGCTACGACAAAACCGTTGTCCGCATCGACACTGCCACCCTCAACATCGAAGCCTCTTGCCCCCTCAGCGGCATGCAGCCCGAACAACTCTGTATCATCGATGACAATCTATACGTATGCAATACTTGGCAAAATAATGCCAACGGCGATGCCATATACGACAGCACCATCTCCATTGTCAATCTCAACTCTTTCTCCGAGACAGAAAAGATAACCGTAGGTCTCAACCCTGGCAAAATCAAAGCCCTCGACTCCCACCGTTTCATCGTCGCCTGCGCCGGTGATTACGGCAACCAATCCGCCACCACCCTCGTCGTCGACATCGCCACCGGACAGCAAACACCCCTCTCCGTTGCCGCCACCAACTTCGACATCTACAACAACAACATATACCTCTATAACACCTCCTACGATGCTCAATGGCATCCCACTGCCAATTTCTACCGTGTCGATGCCAGCACCCTTCAGGCCACCCCCATTCTTCAAAACATCAGCCAAACTCTCCCCAACGCCTACAGTATCAACGTCGACCCGGCCACGGGCAACATCTACATTTGTAACAGCCCCTACACCTCCAATGCCGACGTCTACACCTTCCGTCCCGACGGCTCTGAAATACGTCATGTCGAGGGCGGTATCCTCTCTTCAAAAGTCGTCTTCTGATAAACTTTTTTTGTATTTCAAAAAAAAGTTGTATTTTTGCACGTTCAAACCCATGCAAAAAAACATGGCTTGAACAGATAGATTATATACACTTTTGAAACAATAAATTATTATAAATGAAAAAAATACTCCTCTCTATTGCCTTGGCGGCTTTCGCCTTTTCGGCCAGTGCGCAGTTCATTGTCAGTGCCAATATTGGAGGCAGCATGTTCTCCGGCGACACCAACATCCACACCCAAATTTCAGTCGTTTCTAACGAAGAAAGCAGCGCCACAGTCTACCCCGTTACCACGGGTACCTTCACTGCTGGCCTTAAACTCGGCTACAAATTTGGCAAAGCTCAAGCGGGTATCGCGGGTTCCTACAGCATGTACAATCTCGACCGCCAACCCCTCGACCCCACCATCGTACCTATGATTAGTAGCCAGTCCGCCAACTGGACTTCCACTGGTGAGATGAAATCCCATGGCGCCTCCTACACTATCGCTCCCTACTTCCGCTACGATGTCATCACCTCCGGCGACATTGCTCTTTTCCTTGAGCTTAATGCCTTCTACACCGTTTCCATGAATCCCACCGTCGACGAATGTCATGTCACCAACACCCTCATCCCAAGCGGTGGCACCATCCAGTTCCTCTGGGACACCACCAACGTTGTTGTCCCCCGTACCTCAACCTCCTATGGTGTCAAAGTCACTCCAGGTCTCTCTTGGCAACTCTCCAAACATTGCGGAATTGACCTTTACTTCGACTTCCTCTCTCTCGCCTATTCCCACATCGCCACCTCCCGTATCGACATGAACTACAAATTCCAAATCAACGGTATGGGTGTTGTGGAAGGTGTCGCTTTCACTCCCACCACAACAACCTCTTCCTCCTCTTCTTTCAGCGGAGGTCTCACCGGCACCCCCATCCTCACCGAACAAGGTGTCAACAACTGGGTTCGCGTAGGCTTCAATTTCACATTCTAAGAGCATCATTCATGAGTTGACGGGTTGGCCATGTTCCGTATGACACGACCGCCCCTCACCCAAATAACAATACTCAATTGGCTTCAACAATGAAAAAAATACTTCTCACATTAGCCTTGTTTTCATTGGCCTCCATCGCCAGTGCCCAATTTGTCGTTAGTGCACAGTTAGGAGGCTCGTTCTCGCAAGGTTCTTCCGCCTTCGAATCCGTTTATCAAGGCCCCAGTCCCCTCACTGGTGACGACACCGTCATCACCCAAACCGGCGGAAGCGACTTCGACAAACCTCTTGCCCTCTCTGCAGGTGTAAAAATCGGATACCAGACTGGCAAAATGCAGTTCGGTCTTGCTGCTCGGTTCTCCTTCAACAGGCTTTACGGCAACCAGAATGCAGAGGATTATATTGCTAACAACCCCAACACCGAAGCCATCGACCACCGTCCCGTCGACACACTCTTCGGTTACTTCACCCAATACCGCACTGGTTTCTCCATTGCCCCTTACGTACGCTACGAACTCATCCAACTTGGCGACATCGCCTTCTTTGCCGAACTTAATGCCTACTACACCCGTGCCAACCACTCCCACCGCCACGACTTCCTCGATTGGACTCGCCGCGAGATGCACTATACCATCGACACCTCTTTATCCATTCCCGAATCTTCCGTTTCCATCGGTGCCAAAATCACCCCCGGCCTCAGCTGGCAAATCTCTCCCCATTGCTCCATCGACCTCTATTTAGACATTATAGCCTTCTCTTTCGACCACACCGTTCTCTCCAAAAGGACCATCATCGATGAATACGACTACACCACCACCCCGCGTGTCCTTGGCCGCCGTACCACCATTGATGTCACCGCCACCTCCAACACTCTCGGTTTTGCTGTCAGTGGCTCCACCCTCCTCCCCGAACGCAACTGGGTCCGCGTAGGCTTCAACTACACCTTTTAACGGCTTCCCCGGCCATCACTCATTCTCTGCCCTTTGACCACACTTAAACATCTTTTGTGCGGGGTGGCTCTCATGCTTATGCCCCTGGGGCTCTTTGCCCAACAGCCCGTCATGGAACGGCTCTCCCTCTGGCTTCCCGACACCGTCCAGCTCCACGGCAGCCTCCAGGGCATGGCTCTCCACCGCCAATACATCGTCCTGCTGCGCCATGGAGGCCAATGCCTCATCCTCAACCGCCACCGTCACCGTACCGTTGCCTCGTTCCAATTAGTCGACAACCAAACCCATTGCAACAACGCCTCCTTCTCCACCCTGCGTCCCTACGGCAGCCCATTCCCCCTCCTCTACATTTCCAGCTGCTACGGCGACAAAGCCTGCCTCGTCACCCGACTCTCCCACACAGGCTCCTCCATCGTCCAACGCATCTTCTACCACACCGACCTCTTTCCCGTTGCTCAAGACTGGTGCCTCGACCCCGACAGCAACTACCTCTATGCCTATGGCGGACGCAAAGGTGGTCCCATGTACCTCAAAAAATTCCGGCTCCCCGCACTCTCCGACTCCTTGGTCCGGCTCACCGACAGCGATGTGCTCCAAACCATCCCCGTCAACTGTGTCAAAGTGGCACAAGGCAGCAAAATCAAAAACGGCCTCGCCTTCCTGCCCGACGGCGACAGCCCAGGCAACTATTGGTTGCACATCATCCACCTCGCCTCCGGCCGCGAAATCCAAACCATCGACCTCAACCCCATCGGCCTTGAACCCGAAGGCATCGACATCCAAGGCCGCTGGATTTACGTTAGCTTCAACACTCTCGACCCCGGCGGTAACAAAATCTACCGGTTCCCACTCAACAACAATTAACCCACCCTACCCACCCATTTCTGTTACATCAGCAACGTCTGTGCCGCCGCCGAAGTGCCATAACCGGCAAGCAGCAAACCTATCAGATAGGCCAGTGTCTTCAACACCACCACCCACCAAGGCGGAACATCTCCGGCCTCGCGGGTCAGCATATCCATGATTTCCTGCGCCTCTTCCTCGCGCACATCCTTTTCTTTCAAAATTCTCTTTGCCTCATCCACGGCAATAGTGATTTTCTTTTTCATAAAAAACAACATTAAACATTAATTAATTAAGGAGTCTTCTATAAATCACCCCCCTGGGGGTAAGATATGAATAACACCGTACGCAGTGCGGTAATCATCCAAGACTACGGAGTGCGTCCCGTCAGGGACGCGACATAAAAACTAATAGAACCCGCCATAAAGGGAGGACAGCGACCCGTCCTCCCTTGTACAACTAACATCCTATTGCTTGATGGCATCCTATGCCATAGCGTCCACATTAGGAGTGAGGAACTCCTCCTGGGCCACACCACCGTAGCTCATCACAGCAGCCTCCACAGCAGCCTCCGACTGATACTGAACCAGCAGCGGGTTGCTCACTACAAAGAACTGAGTGCTTACCTCGGTACCCTCAAGAGTCAGACGGCTGTGAACCACGGCCACACCGCCGTTTACCGAACCTGCAAGGCTCAGGAAACCATCAGCCACAGTGAACATGTCAATGTCAACCATATCGCCCAGCAGCGCAGTCTCATTGTTCTTGTCCAGCGTAATCTCCACAGCCTCGATTTTCACTCGGGGGACACCAGTGGTGGAATCCACCGTCTGACGGGCGATAAACACCGACAGCTGGTCACCGTTCTTCCACGAACTGTTGTTGTCCAAGATGGCCTTGCTGAAAGTCTTCAGCGTGGTGCTTGCGCCAAGGGCCAGACCGCCCACAGCAATGTCGGTTACCGGCACATTGTTTTCAGCGAAAGTCACACCGACACTGGGCAGCGTACCGCGGGTCACCTGATAGGAAGAAACCACACAGCCACC
>JAFXMW010000089.1 GCA_017530105.1 Bacteroidales bacterium | reverse complement strand
GCGCGTGTGATTGCGGAGTATACAGGCAACGAGTTTCTGGTGGGAGCCGACGCATTGCTGTTTCGGCATTTGCGGCTGCAGGCCAGTGTGAAGGATTTTAAATATTGGAATTTCGGCTTGTGTCTTCAGGTTAACCTTTTGGGGGAGAGGTATAGGTATTGAAAAGGGTTGCCTTGCGGCGGCGGAGAGAGCCGGAGTTGGTAAAAAAAATAAAAAAAATAGTGCTATTTAAAAAAATATGCTTATCTTTGCAAAGTTGAATATTAAGGATTGAAAGCCGTTTTTGTGTCGCAATTCTTTTGTATTCAACATTATAGATATTTTTAATAGAAAATAATAAACAATAAAAACAGTACAATAATGACAAAGAAGAAATTTTTCCTGTCGTGCTTGGTGGTGAGTTTTGCACTCGTTGCTTCGTTGAGTTTTTACTCCTGCAACAAGAGCGAAAACGACCAGTCTATTCCCACGACTGAGGAGTATCTGGATTCGAAAGACCCCGAGTTTGCCATTTGCCCGCATTGCGGTGGCAACATCTATGCCGGTGAGACCCACATCCATTATTTCCTGCCGGATGAGTCTTGCGCTTATTCTTTCTGCAGCTTCTTGGGTCGTTATCACAGACATGTGGTGCGTTTTAACCCCGGACATTTCCAGGATGACTGGGAGCACCTTGGCGGTGGTACCAACAATAAGTAACAATCAGAAGAAAAGAAATGAGGCCGTGCAGTGCACGGCTTTTTTTTGTGTCTTTTGTCAGCGTTTTTTGCGGTTGTTTTCGGTTTTGAGACCTGTTTGTTGTGCGGACTGAATGGTAAACGGAAATGAGCGAACGGCATCGTGCGAGGGATTGTCGAGGGGACGGAGGATGAGCAGGTATTGTCCCGGCATGAGGGTGATGCGCTCGGTAGTGGCGGTGGGGTCGAGGTCGCAAACCCATTGGAGACCGTCGGCATGGTAGACAAAGATGCTGCCGGTGGAAGGGGTGGCGGGTTTGTCGAGAGCCAACTGGCCGGGGACGGGTATCTGGAGGCTGATGTTGGAGCCGTCGCGGAGGGCGATGTTGTTGAGGCGGATGACGGGAAGGGAGAGTACTTCGATGTCGTAGTTGCCGGCAAGGTAGCGGCGGGTGGCGTTGATGGGCTGGGAGGCGAGCAGTTCGGATTCGCCGTGGGGACGTATCAATATGGTATAGGGGGGCAGTTGGAATGCTGTGCGGCGGTTTTCGTGACTGAGGGTAAGACTGCTTTGGGGTGCTGTGATGGGGATGAGTGTGTGGCGTCCGGGTTTGAGATGGCGGTCAAGGAGTTGGATGGAGGGTGTGGTGTGGACAGTGATGTCGTAGTTGACAAAGGGGTCGACGGCAAGGGTGTCGGGCGGGGTGTCGGAGGTATAGTGGTAGAGGGTGGTGTAGCGGAGGGTGTGGGTGCGGTGGTCGAACAGGGTTATGGGAACATCGGTCTCGTAGGGCCGGTTGTCGCTATCGACCAAGGAAAAAGTAATAAAGGCATCCTGGTCGGATAGGAAAAAGATTTCGCGAAGGGTTTCGTCGAAACGTTCTTCATTAGTGAGCAGGGTGAAACGGCCTGCACAGTCGGGCTGTTGCTTGAAGTTGTCTGGGCTGCCGATGCCGATGATGAAAGTTTGGACTATGGTGCCGCTTTGCTGGATGCGTTGTGCCACATCGCAGAGGTTGCCGTCGGGGTCGTCCATGCCATCGGTGATGATGAGGATGATGTTGCGGGCGTGGTCGTCTTTGGGAAAGTCTTTGAGCGAGCGGTCGAGGGCGGTGGCTGCGGTGCACCCACCGTTGGGTACGAGGGTTTTGAGTTTGCTTTTCAGCTGGTAGGCATTGTCGGGAGCAAAGGGCACTTCGAGCTGGGTGGAGATGGCGTCTTTGTTGAGGTGGCCGAAGACACGCAAAGCCACTTCCATGTCGGTATGGCCTTGGATGCTGTCGAGAAAGCGCAGCAGTACTTGCTGGGTGACTTTAATCTTCGAGTCGCTCTGCCATTTGTCCCACATGCTTTGCGAGCAGTCGAGGATGAGCAGGACACGGGTGGTTTCCTGACGGGGTGTGTGCTGGGCACGGGCTGTGAGAGCGGCCAGTAGTAAGACTATTATAATGAATGGTCTGCGCATGGGGTTTGGGGATGTTTTGCGCTGCAAAGTTACGAATAATTATTGGATTGGCAAGGAGTTTGGAATAATAATTGTTTTTCAGGGACCCAGATGGCTTGTATGAGAGGGTGGGAGAGACGGCTATATATAAGCCACCCGAGGCGGTGCTTCGGGTGGCTGGAAATTTCTGTTTTAAGACAGGGATTAATAGTCGCCGAGTTCGGTTTCGGGGAGTTGGGCGAGGGCTTTGGGCAGGTCGTCGGCCGAAAGGACGGAGCCGTGGTATTTGTTGATGCCTTGCATGAAGTCCACGCCATAGCCCATCTCGGTGGTGAGGATGACACAGACGGGTTTGCCTTGGCCGGTGAGGGACTTGGCTTTGGCCATGCCGTCCAGCACTTGCTGCATGTCGTTGCCGTTAGGGATGACTACAACGGTCCACATGAAGGCCTCGAACTTGGCTTTGAGGTCGCCGAGGTCCATGACTTGCTGTGTGGTGCCGTCGATTTGCTGGTGGTTGTAGTCGATGGTGGCGATGAGGTTGTCGACGTGCTTGGCTCCGGCGAACATGACGGCTTCCCAGATTTGACCTTCTTGCAACTCGCCGTCGCCATGGAGGGTGTAGACGAGGTGGTTGTCGCCGGTCATCTTTTTGCCAAGGGCGGCGCCGATGCCTACGCTCATGCCTTGTCCGAGGGAGCCGCTGGCCATGCGGATGCCGGGCAGCCCGTGTTCGGTGGAGGGATGCCCTTGCAGGCGGGTGCCGAACTGGCGGAAGGTCTTCAACTCCTCGACGGGGAAAAATCCGCGGCGGGCCATGGTGCTATATATGACGGGGGTGATGTGTCCTTGCGACACAAAGAGCATGTCTTGTCCGTTGCCATCCATGGTGAATTTGGCGGGGTCTTGGTCGAGGATGTTGAACTGCATGGCAGTCATCCAGTCGGCAGTGCCCAGTGAGCCGCCGGGGTGGCCTGATTTGGCGGCGGTGGTCATTCGGAGTATGTCGCGACGCACTTGCGTGGCGATGGTTTGGAGTTCTGAGATGTTTTTCATTATTCTATCTTATTTTGTTATCATATTATCATTATCATAAAATCACACGGCAAGATCAAGTGGTAAATCACTTATATCTTTTAGTCTTTTACCTTCAATGAGTATCTTTAACATTTCAATAGAGTCTTCTGCACCAGAGGCGTCGATGGCATTACATAGTTCAGGAAGAGCAAAATGATATACGCAGTCAATATCACCTGTACCCAATGCCAATGAAGCCAATCGAGACGGCAATGGTTCGGCTGTCACTACAACGATATGTGGCAGATGCCCTTTGCGATTCCGTATTAGGCCGAGAGCCTCGGTTCTGCTGTTCTGGGCACGGTCACTCCGTATCGTCCATTTAGCAGAAATGGACGCATGCAATATTGGTAGCCCTCCATTTGACTTTCTGATGTCTGTTAATTTGGCGTATTGATTATCAATAATAACGGCTTTATTGTTGATTGTTTCGTCTAGTTCTGCCTCACGGTATATTACCACATCAGGGGCAACCATATAATCGTTTCCAAGACTTGTCGCAAGGTCTGCATTTTGCTTGACAAATTCATTTAAAATCTCCAAATGGGCGTACTGAACGAAGTTGCTAGTCTTTATTTGGCTGCGGTTGCCCAGTTTTTCAATATGCCATTTTCAGGGTCTGATGTTCTGTAGGAAAGGAAATGTATTAGTCAGAAACACCATATTAATCTGCTCAAACTTGGCACCGGATGTCTGCCCTTGTATTTTTTCGTGCACCTCGGCCATTAGGCTGTCAGCAACATGCCGGGCAATGAACTTTGAGAGTTCAGATGCACGGTCGGCATTGCTCGGAATACCATCTTTGTCAATAGTTAATACGTTGCCCGAAAGCAACATTTGGTGATAGAGTTTCCGCTCTCTTGTAATTAGTGCTTCCATAGTTCATTGCATTATCTAATACGGTAATAATCCTTTCTCCAACAGCCCGTGCAACAGGTGGAGGAAATGCGTTGCCAATCATTCGGCAGGCTTTGGTTTTTCTGTCTCCAAAACTCCACTCGTCAGGAAAGCCTTGGATTCGAGCAATCATTCTTGGTGTAAGTTTGGGCATTCCTATAAATCCTTTAGCAGGAGACTCCTCGGCCACACCGCGTCCATCAATACCCAATTCTGCCCACGCTAATCGGGCCCTGCTGGGGCCAAGATCAGCACCCCCGTGTTTTTTGCTCCCTCCCACTATTGTTGGAGCTATGTTATTGGCTTTTCTTCTCCAAGATTCGGCGTCTTCCCATCCGTTTGCTGCCATTAAGTCAAACAGCGTATCACCTACGGTACGAGTATCTTTCCTGTGGGGGAATGGATAGACGAATGTGTCTATTATGTTGTTGCTTACACCGACAATGATGACTCGGGGTCTCAATTGTGGAACCCCATAATCAGAGGCATTAAGTAATTGGATGTGGGTGTTGTATCCCATCTTAGTCAATTCTGCCAGGATAGTAAATCGGTATTGGTCAAATTTTGATGACAACAAGCCTCTCACATTTTCTATCATTACCACCTTTGGGTGTATTTCCATTACGAGTCGCAGCATTTCAGGGAACAGGTCTCGTTCATCCTTACTGCCTAATTGTTTGCCCGCCACACTGAAAGGGGGACATGGAACACCGCCTGATAACAGGTCGATCCTATTTCTGTAAGGTCTACCATCAAAGTAATGTATATCTTGGCAAATGACATTCCATTTTGGCCTATTAAGGCGTAGGCATTCGCAATAATCCTGCTCAATCTCAACCAAAGCAACATGCTCGAAACCGGCTTGCTCTAATCCCAAGGCTTGACCACCAGCACCTGCACATATTTCGAGGGACTTGTACATCTTTGGTATGATTGTAGAAATTAATGAATTATTATTCGGCTTGAAAAGGTAATACCTAACGTATGATTCTATGTCTCGAAAGTCGAAAAGACTTATTAAAGTCTGAAGATGTACTGGCGGCTGTTCTGGTCGTAGCAGATGAGTTCTTCGCCTTGACGGGTGCAGGTGACGGTGAGGGCATTCTCATGCTCGTCGGTAACGCTGCCTCTGCCCTTGTTGCCTTTCATGGTGATGTGACCCCAGACGCGGCCATTGGCTCCGTGGCCGGAGATATAAAGAACCTCCTCTTTTTGGGGCTCTTTGCGAACGGCCTGTCGGGGAGCCGGTGCGGGTTTCGGAGCAGGCTCTTCTATCACCACTTCGGGTTCGGGTTCGGGCTCAGGTTCGAGAGGAATGGTGTCGTAAACGGGTTCGGCAGGGGTCTGAGAACGGTTGCATCCAATAAATAAAATGGGCATAACTGCCAACAAAATGAGCGCTAAACGGAAATTCTTACTATTCATGGTACACTATTTTTTGAAAGTACAAAATTACACATTTCTTTTGAATAAATCATTCTTTTTGAGAAAAATATTTTTTCATCACTATAAGTATGAGAAAATAATCGTAACTTTGCAAACCGAAATGTAATTTGAATTTTTTGCGAATTTTTGTGATTTATAGATAGATATGAATAAAAAATTGATTATCGGTCTGGTACTGATTTTTGCCATTTTTGTTGGCTACATGTGGTGGGTGGCCCCCAGCAAGGAAGAAATTGCCGAGCGGCAGCGTGTGAACGACTCCATTCGTCAGGCGTATATGGACAGCGTGGCTTATGCCGACAGTGTGGCTGCAGTGAAGGCACATCTCGATAGTTTGGCGGCTCAGGGCGACAGCTCTGCCCAGCGTCAGTTGCAGATGCACCAGCGTGGTGACATGGGGGTGTTCAACGGAAGCGCCTTCGGCGACACGGTCAATGTGACGGTGAAGAACGAGAAAATGACAGTTTCCTTCTCGAACATGGGTGCCCAGGTTCGTGAGGTAGTGCTGAGCCAATACACCACATACGACAGCCTGCCCCTGCAGCTCATCACCCCCGCCGACGACAATATGAACCTCATCTTCTCCACCGAGGACACAAGGGTAATTAACACCAAAGACTTGGTTTTTGTCCCTTACCGAGGGTATGGCAACCAACTGAAAAAGATTGAGGGTGACAGTGTGTATGAGATTGCTTCAAACGAGACTGTTGACCTGCATTTCCGAGCCTATGTGGGCGACAGCAACGGCCTCAGCCAGGACAAGTATGTCGAATTCCACTATGTCATTGCCGGAGACGAGTATGATGTCAATTTCGAAATCAATTTCCAAGGTTTGAAGAATATTGTTCGTGCCACCGACTATATGGACTTTGAATGGCACAACAAAATGAACCGCCAGGAAAAGGTGGATGCCAGCAGCCGTGGAAGCAAAAACCGTAACAAAGACCCCGAAAAGTTCTATTCCAGCATCTATTATAAGGCCGCCAAGGACGATGTGGACGATGTGGGGCGTGGCCGCGACGGTGACAAGAACGTCAAGACCGCTGTCGAGTGGGTAGCCTTCAAACAGCAGTTCTTCTGCGCCATCCTGGTGGCAGACAGTACTTTCGAAAACGCCATCCTTTCGCAGACCACCGACAAGAGCAACAACGATGCCAACTATCTCTGCGACATGAGCAGCACCATCGGCCTCACCTACACCAGCGAGCGCGACTGCTCTATGGGTATGCACTTCTATTTCGGCCCCACCAAATACCGCGACCTCCACGCCATGCACCGTGGGTTTGAGAAAATGCTTCCCTTGGGTTTGTGGGTGTTCTCCAAATTCGTCAGCCGCTACCTCATTATTCCTGTGTTCAACTTCCTCGAAACCTTCAACTGGAACTACGGTATCATTATCATAGTCTTCACCATTCTTTTGCGTCTTGTTCTCTTCCCCCTCACCTTCAAATCCTACCAGGGTTCCGCCATCATGCGCATACTCAAACCCGAGATGGAGGCATTGAACAAGAAATATCCCAACCCCGAACAGGCCATGCAGAAGCAGCAGGAAATGACCCGTCTGCAAAAGAAAGCGGGCTACAGTCCCATGGCGGGATGCCTGCCGGTGCTTATCCAGATGCCCATCCTCACGGCCATGTTCATGTTCTACCCTGTGGCTATCGAGCTCCGCCAGAAACCTTTCCTCTGGTGTAACGACCTCTCCACCTACGACAGCATCCTCGACCTTGGCTTCAACATTCCCCTCTATGGCGACCACGTTTCCCTCTTCTGCCTGTTGATGTTCGGCATGCAGTTCTTCTACACTTGGTACACCATGAAAGGCCAGAATATGAATGCCGGTATGCCAGGTATGAAGTTTATGATGTATTTCATGCCGTTCATGATGCTTTTCATGTTCAACAGCATGGCAGCAGGTCTTAACCTCTACTACTTCTGTTCGCTCACTATTACCATGCTCCAGATGGTTCTTATCCGCAAATTCACCAGCGAGAATAAAGTCCGTGCCCGCATGGCTGCCTACGATGCCAAACACAAGAACGCTCCTCAAAAGAAAAGCTCCTTCCAAAAACGTCTGGAGGAAATGCAGCGCATGACCGAGGAGATGCAGAAACAACAGCAGAAAAGAAGATAGCAAATAATAACTTCAAAAAAACTTATACGCTATGGTAGTTGTATTAATATCTCTGTTTATATTGGGCTATACTTGTATAGCTTTGGAGCACCCTCTAAAGGTGAACAAGACGGCTACTGCCCTTCTGTTGGGTACGGCTCTGTGGGCTGTTTTTTCCTTCTGCCACGGATTCTTCCAGCCTGAACTGAACGAAGCGGAGTGGCGCTTTTTCATTACAGACAATCTGATTGATAATCTGGGTGAGACCGCCGAAATCGTCTTTTTCCTGCTTGGCGCTATGACCATCGTGACCCTCATCGAGGACTATCAGGGTTTCCGTATCATTACCGACAAGATTGTCACCACCAATAAGAAGAAGCTCCTCTGGGAACTGAGCATTCTCACCTTCTTCCTCTCGGCTTTGCTCGACAACATGACCACTGCCATTGTCATGTGTGCACTGCTCAGCAAACTCATTGCCGACAAGAAGGAGCGGTGGCTCTTTGCAGGTATGGTTATCCTGGCTGCCAATGCGGGCGGTGCATGGAGCCCCATCGGTGACGTGACCACCATCATGCTTTGGATCGGCGGGCAGGTGACCACCATTAATATCATGGTGAAAACACTGGTGGCTTCGCTCGTATGCATGGCGGTGCCTGTCCTGGTAGTGGGAGCTACACTCAAGGGCGACATTACGAGACCCGAAAGTGAGCAGAGCGGAGTGGATGTGCCTGTACACCTCCGCCGCCTAATTCTTATTATGGGTATCGCTGCACTCATCTTCGTTCCCATTTTCAAGACCATCACCCATCTGCCTCCCTATCTTGGCATGCTCTTCGGCCTTGGTGTACTTTGGGTGACCACCGAGATTGTAAGTCGCAAATATGAGAAGGACGGCCATAAACTGCCTACAGCAGTCTCCACACTGGAGCATATCGATGTCCCTACCATCCTCTTCTTCCTCGGCATTCTCATGGCTGTTGCCTGTCTTAAGGATGCAGGCATCCTTGCCAGCCTCGCTTCGGGACTTGACAACACGTTCCTTGGCATGAAAATGGGGAACGAGCCGGTGGGCTTCTTTATCATCGACCTCATTATCGGTGTTCTCTCTTCTGTGGTGGACAATGTGCCGTTGGTGGCCGCTGTCATGGGTATGTATCCAATCACTGACGGTGCCATCTTCGACGTGAACCATCCCTTCTGGGAGTTCCTCGCCTACTGTGCTGGAACAGGTGGAAGCCTTCTCATCATTGGCTCGGCTGCCGGTGTGGCCGTTATGGGCATGGAAAAAATCGACTTCATCTGGTACCTTAAGAATATCACCATCAAAGCCCTTTTGGGATACCTTGCCGGTGCAATCGTCTTTGTATTGATGGATGTTACACTCTTTGAGAAAGTAGAATGGCTTCGAAACTTGGCATAGCTCTGAGTAGTTGGCGCAGACGAAGCGTGGGGCGAAAGATTTTCGACATCCTTGTCGGACTTTTCGCCCTTGCTGGTTTTGCCATCATATCAGCCTGGGCCATCTATCAGCTCGGCTTCACCAACAACAAGGGCTCTGTCGACCGCAATTCGCGCTATATGCTCTCCATCGACGAGATGAAATCGCTCAAGGACAGCACCCTCACCACCGAGCAAATCCAGCAGCGCTGGATGCGCCAATATGTCAGGCTGGCCGTCTTCAGCAAGTTTTACCCCGTCAACGCACAGCTTATCACCACCGCCGCGCAATACGGTCACGATCCCATGCTTGTCGACCGCATGATGGCCGCCTCCACCATGTACATCGACAACCTCGACGAATACAACAACCTTCTCCGTCAGGTGGAACAAATCCTAAACCGTTACCCCCAGAGCCAGACACCTAACGTCATCACATGGATGGACAGCCCCGAATGGGCTGCCCTCAAAGAGGCCATTGTTCACGACAAAGCACTCATAGTGGAAGTGGGCCGCCTCACCGGAGTCGAACCCCGACTCATTGTCGGCTGTCTCATCGGTGAACAAATACGCCTCTTCAACACCGCGCGCGAAACAGTCAAACAATACCTTGGCCCCGTCAAGGTGCTCAACGTCCAGTCGCAATTCTCCTACGGTGTCAACGGCATCAAAATCTCCACCGCCAAGGCCATCGAGGAACACCTCAAAGACCCCTCCTCGCCCTTCTACATGGGGCCGCGCTATGAACACCTCCTCGACTACACCGTGCAGGGAAAAGCACAGGAGGACGAACGCTACAATCGTTTGGTCGACTATCGCAACCACCTCTACTCCTACCTCTACACTGCCTGTATCCTCCACCAAACCATGCTCCAGTGGCAACGTGCCGGCTACGACATCAGCGACCGTCCCGACATTCTCTTCACCCTCTTCAATGTCGGCTTCTCCCAATCTGTTCCCAAGCCCAACCCTGTTTGCGGTGGCAGTCATATCAAGATACATGGACAAACCTATACCTTCGGTGCCATAGGGTTCGACTTCTACTACTCCGGCGAATTGGCCGAGGACTTCCCCTTCTGGAGGCAGCGTTTCATCCCCGGCGACAATGAAATCACCGAAGAGGAGATAGCCTACATCCAGGGAAGTGTCAGCAACTGCAAACGTCCTCCCCGTGGATGGGAATATGTCAAGAAAGACTCCGTCCCGGCTCATCCGGCCGACGAGGAATACCTCTACCCCGAAGACGACGACCAGTTTGCCGGAACATACGCTAATGAATAGACATTCAGTATAATACAGCAATATTGTGTCGATACTATTCCAACAAAGGTCAAAAACGCTCACACTTCCCCTAAAAACCTGTAGAACTGTGTAAAAATCAGGCATGACGACACCACAGAAAAATCAAAATGTTCATTTGTATACAACTGATAATTATGTTATTATAAATTATAGTCGATTTTTTTTAAGAAAAACGTTTGATAATCCAAAAAAAAATAGTAATTTTGCAACCGCTTTTATGAGTTGGACGGCGGATTGTTGATGCTCTTTCCACCAGCCCGGACATCAAAGCAAACAAATGTAAAAACCTTCAAAAGTCGTTTCAAAATAAACGTAACAATAGTTTAATAAAATGGCAAAGAAAAACAAAGACGCAAGAGTGCAGGTAATCCTTGAATGCACCGAGCAAAAAAATAGCGGTGTCCCCGGCATGAGCCGCTATGTCACCACCAAAAATAAAAAGAACACTCCCGAACGTTTGGAGCTTAAAAAGTACAACCCGTACTTAAAGAAAATGACTGTTCATAAGGAAATCAAATAATATAGGAGATAGATAACTATGGCAAAAAAAGTTGTTGCAACCCTTAAAACCGCTACAGGTAAGAGCTACGCCAAAGTAATCCGCATGGTTCGCTCTCCCAAAACCAACGCCTACACCTTCGAGGAGAACGTTATCCCCTCCGATCAGGTCCAGGAGTTCTTGAAGAAAAAATAATAGCAGAACACAGTAATAATATTTTTTTCATACGCTTTTGTTTTACCTCCGTTGTGAAACGGGGGTTTTTTTATTCCTCCCGCTCCTGCCGAATCCTGCCTGCAGGGTAGCAGATAGTGGCTCTTTCCGAGGGATTGAACGCTCTTTTCCGCATTGTTTCGGATTGGCCTTGCCTTTGTGTGGCTTCGCTCGTACTGCGTCAGTTCTCCCATATTTCTCCCATCGTGGATGGGAGAAATATGGGAGAACTGATGCTGAAGTGTGGGTGAACGAGCGAACCTGCTGTTTGCCGGGACGGTTTTTCTTGCTTTGTGTGGAGTAGGGGAGGAATGGGCTATGGATGGAATGTCAATAACTTACAGGGCAGTGGGCTGAAGCCTGCTGCCTGGCTTGGTGGCGGTGATGGGGTTGGGGTGGTTAGCGCGGCGGGGCGAAGTGCAGTTTCAGCTCTTGCATTTTTTTGTTTTGCCGCCGTTTCCATACTTCGGTGATGCACTCTTTGGTTGAAAGGGGGAATTCGGCTTTCATCATCCAGTCGTAGTAGGCCGGCTCTTTGTCGAATACGCTTTCGAGGGTTTTGCCTTTGTGTTTGCCGAAGTTGAATATTTCGTTGTGCTGTTTGTCGTAGGCTATGTGTCCCACGAGGTCCGCCCATTGGCTGTTGGTGGTGAACTGGCTCAGTTGTGCCATGTCGTTGACGATGGGTTTGCTTGTGGAGCCGTCGGGTGCGGTGTATTCGGTGTCGCGGTAGCGGTCGAGTTGCGCCAGGAGCACTTCGTAGGTGGCCATGGTGTCGGCATCGGCTGTATGGGCTTGGTCGAGGTTTTTGCCGCAGTAGAAGTGGTAGGCTGCTTTGAGGGTGCGTTGTTCCATTTTGTGGAAGATGTTCTGCACGTCGATGAGGTGGCGGCATTTGAGGTCGAAGGGGTGGCCGGTGCGGAGGAATTCTTCCACCAGGAGGGGGACGTCGAATTTGTTGGAGTTGTAGCCTGCCAGGTCGGCGTCGCCGATGAAGGCTGCTATTTCGTCGGCCAGTTGCCCGAAGGTGGGTTTGTCGGCCACGTCGGCGTCGCTGATGCCGTGGATGGCTGTGGTGTATTCGGGTATGTGGAGGGTGTTTCCGTCGGCGTCGACGGGGCGGATGCGGTGGAGGAGTTGCTGTGTGCTTTGGTCGGGGTTGACTTTGAAGAGGCAGATTTCTACAATGTGGTCGGAGCCGACATTGACTCCTGTGGTTTCGAGGTCGAAGAAGACGAGGGGTTTTTGCAGGTTGAGTTGCATGGGGTTTGTTGTTTGTTGTGGCTGATGAGGGGGCTTCAGTTGGCTGTTGCGGCGCGGTGGATGCGCAGAAGGGTGTTGAGGAGGTCTTCTGCCATGTCGAGTCGCAGCATGTTGGCTCCGTCGGATTTGGCCACGGCGGGGTTGGGATGTGTTTCCATGAAGATGCCGTCACAGCCTACGGCGACGGCGGCGCGGCCGATGGTCTCAATCATTTCCGGGTTGCCTCCAGTGACACCCGAGGTTTGGTTTGGGCGTTGGAGGGAGTGGGTGATGTCGACTATGATGGGTACGCGGTTTTTCTGCATGATGGGTATGCCGCGGAAGTCGACGACGAGGTCCTGATAGCCGAAGGTGGTTCCCCGCTCGGTGAGCATGACGTTGGTGTTGCCGAAGTGGGTGAGTTTTTCCACGGCGTGGGTCATGGCTTCGGGCGAGAGGAATTGTCCTTTTTTCACGTTGACGCAGCGGCCGGTTTTGGCGGCGGCTTCGAGCAGCGAGGTTTGGCGGCAGAGGAATGCGGGTATTTGCAGCACGTCGACGTAGGGGGCTGCCATGGCGGCGTCCTGTTCGGAGTGGATGTCGGTTACAACGGGTATGTTGTAGCGCGCGCGGATGGCTTTAAGGATGTCTAATGCTGCGAGGTCGCCTATGCCTGTAAAGGAGTTGATGCTTGAGCGGTTGGCTTTGCGGTAGGAGGCCTTGAAGGCGTAGGGTATGCAAAGTTTTTCGGTCAGAGCAACAAGCTGTTCGGCTATCAGGAACGGTGTTTTTTCGTCTTCGATGACACAGGGACCGGCAATTAGAAAGAAATTGCCGGTCTGGGTGTGGTGAAGATTCTTTAAGATGGGGTACATGCGGGGCAGTAGGGGGTAGTGGGAGTAGATGTTAGAAGTCGGTGTCGATGCTGTCGATGTCGCTTGTGTTGGATTCTTCGTTGGGTGTTTCTTCGGTTTCGTATTCGTCACGACGGCGGGAGCTTCCGCGTTGCAGGGAGATGATGAGGGCACCGATCATGCGGGTGAGTTCCATGAGGTATTCGCGCGATTGGTTGCAGCGTTCTTCATCGAAGAGGCCGATGTTGGCGGCGATGGCAGTGAAGACGATACATTCGCGGATGGCGGATTTGGAGATTTTCAGGTAGTGCTCGAACTGGTTTTTGTTGCGCGAGGAGCCTTCTGCGATATTGAGGGCAATGTCGTAGGAGGAGTGGCACAGCGAGTTGACCAGGTTGCGCTGCATGTCGTCTTCGGGCTGACCGATGTTGTTGATAATCCAAGTGCTGTAGTCAGTGGCTTTGGCGTAGATGCGAAGGTCTTCGAATCGGAAAAAGCTCACGGGTTTTTCTTGTGTGTTGTCCATGTTGTAATATGTTTACTTTACTATAATTAATTTCTCGTTGTTTGTTTGTACGGGCTATTTGTCGAGTTCTTCCTTCACGTCTTGGGAGTGTTCGTAAAAACTCATAGGGGTTTATTTGATTTCGGCGAAGTAGTTCATGAATTGAGTACGCATGAGCATACTGGCTTTGTCATTTTGTTTCAGGGCCAGTTTTCCGCGGAATTGGTCGATGTTTTCGTAGTTTTTCTGTTTCATCCATTCCTGTAGGCCGTCGTTGAGCTCCTTGGCGTATTCGACGCCGTTGCGGTAGAGGCATGAGGCCACTTGGACGGCGGTGGCGCCGGCAAGGAGCAGTTTGACGATGTCGTGGGCGTTGCTGACGCCGGTGGTGGCACAGAGGTCGCAGCGCAATTTTTTGCTCAGGATGGCAGTCCAGCGCAGGGTGTTGTAGAGTTCACCGGGTTGGGTGAGGGAGTCGGCGTTGCGGAGGGTTTCGTGGTCGATGTCGATGTCCACTTGCAGCGATTTGTTGAACATGGTGATGCCTTGAATGCCGGACCATGAGAGTTGCTGCATGAATTTGGCGAGGTCGGTGAAGTAGGAGCCCACTTTGATGCTGATGGGGATGGAGATGGTTTTGCGCAGGGATTGGATGATGTTGCTGAAGGTGCGTTCGACGTCGTCGGCTGAGAGCGAGGTGTCGAAGGGCATGATGGCCATGTTGAGTTCGAGGGCATCGCATCCGGAGTCTTGGAATTGTTTGGCGTAGGTGATCCAGTTCTCGTGCGAGAAGCAGTTGATGCTTCCTATAACCGGGATGGAGAGTTTCTGCTTGGCTTCCCGGATGAGAGAGAAGTATTTGGCCACGGAGTCGGCTGCCACATGCTGGGCTATGTATTCATAGCTGTCGCCATAGTTGCCCACGGGCGCGTACATGTGGGTGTTGCGTTTAATATCATATATAATCT
Source organism: Bacteroidales bacterium (assembly GCA_017530105.1). Taxonomy (GTDB): domain Bacteria; phylum Bacteroidota; class Bacteroidia; order Bacteroidales; family P3; genus Colimorpha. The sequence goes on along the minus strand of JAFXMW010000089.1, from coordinate 17,724 downwards.
GTTCTTCGAAGATAGATTTCAGCACCACTGCCCCGACACCACATTCTTCGAGTTTGCAGAGGTTGTTAATGTCGGCGGTGAGTCCGCAGCTGCCAGCCACCACGGGGCTGTTCAGTTCTAATCCGAGATATTTGACGTGTGTGTTCATAATCTCTTATTTTTTTAGTATTTTATGCATAAAAATCCAATTTGCAAAGATAGTCAAAAAAAACTATTAAAACTTTTTTTTTTGAAAAAAAATGTTCATATCTTCTGTAAGTACCTATTAAATAGAGTATTATGAAATGTTAAAAAAAATAATATTCACAAAGATAGTCCAAATATTAAAAAATATTTCGTCCCAATGAAAAAAAATGACTAATTTTGCACTTTCGAAAAAAACAAAAAACTGTCATAATGAAAGAGAATAACGAAGAGAAAAATCTTGAGGTTAGAGGCTTTATGGCCAAGACCGAACAGTATGTCGAAAAGAACAAAAAGACTCTCATTACCGTGTGTGGGATCGTTGTTGTGGTGGCTTTGGCCATCTGGGCTTATATTTCGTTGGTGGCTCAGCCGCGTCAGGTGCGTGCCGCCGAGGAGATGTTTGCCGCCGAGCAGTGGTTCAACGAGGGAGAGTTTGAGAAGGCGCTCAACGGCACCGAGGAGTACATGGGCTTTGCCGATGTGATTGACGAGTATGGTTGCACCAAATCGGGCAACTTGGCCAAGTACTATGCCGGTATCTGCCAGTTGAATTTGGGCAAATACGACGAGGCTATTGATTTGCTGAAGTCGTACAAGGGCAAGGATCTTTTCACTGGTGCCTTGGCTCAGATGCTGATAGGCGATGCCTATGCCGAAAAGGAGAATGCCGCCGAGGCCGTGAAGTATTACGAGAAGGCTGCTTCGTCTGCTTCCAAGAACTACACTGTTGCCCCCGTGGCTTTGTGGAAGGCTGGCATGATGTATCTCCAGCTGAATGACAAGAAGTCCGCTACCAAGATGTTCCAGCAGATTAAGGACAATTATCCCGAGAGCCCCGAGTGGAACGAGGTGGATAAATATCTTGCCTACGCCGAAGCGATGTAGTATTTAATGTTTCATAATAAGGTCAAGGCAGCTACCCGTAATGGGTGGCTGTTTTGTTTTTTGCATTAAGGAAGGTTCTGTTAATCTTTTTATTTTAATGTCGCGTCCCTATCGGGACTTCAGATAATCACCGTACTGCGGCTTCGGCTTGAACGGTATGATTCATTTCGCACCCATTGGTGTGTTTTTTTTAGAAGTTCCTTAAAAAAATAGCAATTTAAAAAAAAAGTGTATATTTGCAGAGAGTAATATTAACGTATAAATATGAAAAAAAATGAGTCTCAAAGGATTATATATAGGTATGGCCATGGCTTTGCCATTGGTTTTCCCGTGTTTTACGACGGCACAGGAGGTAATACCATTGGCTTGTTCGAGTAAAATAGTCGATTTCCCCAACGACAAGGGGACGGAAGTTTTAGTACGCAGTGACAACATGTGGGGGATGGTGATACATTACAAGGATGCCGCCAACCCTTGCAGGCATTGTTTTATCAGGTATAATAGATATTACGTTGACTCGTATGTGGGGTTTGAGTTCGACTATGCCTGCAACAACGAGGATTATGTGATTTCCTACGATGTCCACGACATGCAGATGTGCGGTGACACGTGCTATCTGTGCGGAGAGGCGGTGAAGGACTGCGGAGCACCCCAACTCGACCCCAGCGGTGCGGTAGTGCTGCCGAGGTTCATGCATTATGGGTTTATTGCAAGGTTGACCATGTCGCCTGTTCCTGGCGGCACGTGGAACATGCAGTTTGGCTTGGTGACGAATGTGCAGCGGCTGAACCAGCTTGCCGTGTGCCATCATGCGCTGCCCGGCGGCGGGTACAACAGGCTGCTTGTGGCCACAGCCGAAAAGGATTACTTCGGGAAGCCGTCGTGTCTGGTGGAGATAGGGGAGACCCAGGGGGCGTCGTGGCAGTATAAAGTAGTTCATACCAATATGGCTGACGAGGTGTTTACGGATGTGATAGCAAGGGGGAACGATATCATAGTGTCGTCGATGATAAACTGTGGGGATGACAATCCAAACGAGGGTGATCACTGGAAAGTGTGTCTTCACCAGTCGACCTATATGGGATACGATCATGACTATATCATCCCGGTAATATGGGAGTCGCCATTCATTCACGACATGCGCACGTTGACGGGTATCCATTCCTATGGCGAGTGGGGCTGGCACGCCGACAATACGCCCATGCGTATGTGCCCGATGGGGGAATCGAATTTCATGCTGGCGTATGCAACCAGAAAAAATGTCACCGGGATGTACGGGTTGCTTGTGTTGCCCTATGCGAGCACATATAGTTTGTGTCAGGATCCAATAATAATAGAAGATGGCTACGGCACTACGCATATAGAGGATTTGATTTATTCGACGGGAGCGCAAATGGTGATGGGAATGGAGCGGAGCGTCAATACGCCGAATGGCTATGTGCCTTATGGCAATATGCAGACCTATTCCGGTCCAGGGGTGATGAGCTGTACGGACACGAAAATAGAGTCAGTGGCAAACTATGGTCCTGGCTACATGTTGGTGGGAGGACACTGGACACAGGACAAAACTGTTTCGGTGAGGCATCATCAGGTTGCCATGTTTGCCTATACCACCACATGTTCCTACCAGTGGCCTACGGATTACAGGCATCTCACCCCCTATCTGACATTGGAAAAGAAAGATTGTATGTGGATTGATGCTTTAGTGGAGGAGCAAGTATCAATCTACATACGTTCGTTTTCGGGTCAGATGCATAATGTGAATCATGTAACATCGTGTTTCTATCCATGGGTGAGCCCGGATGGTGAAGGAATTATGGATGAATAATAAATAGATTTCCTTTCAAGATTATATGATGGGAACAATATAATAAAAAGAAGATGAAAAAGACAGCTATATTGATGATAATGCTGGTGTGGGCAGTGGGGGCGGTTCACAGCCAGACGCTGCGGGATACAATACACACAGTCAGCAGGAACTATTATTACGACAGCAGTTGGTACACGCAGTGCTGCACTTATTATTACGATTCAGTGTCGCCGAGGGATCGAGTGCAATTGGATTTATGTCGCTCTCAGTTTAATAATTTATCTGGCATGCATTATTTATGCAAGAAATTTTCCACAGAATATCCTCTCACCATCAAGGGGTTGTCGTGTATGTCGCCTCGTAATTTGTGGGATACCAGCTGTACTTATGGCACTTTTCCTGTGATATTTCAAATGAGCCCGGATGCCACGCCGCAGGTGCCCGATTATCTGTATCTGTTTCAATATGACAGTGTGGATGGCAAGTTGCAGATGTATGATTCGGTGCGATGGGACACGGCAACAGCGAAAGTGTTGGAGTTGTCGCTTCATTCCGACCCTGCGGAAGGTTATTGCTACACGTATGTGTATGAAGTGATGCTGCACATCCCGGTGACGGTGACGGGAGATTTCTATGTGGCAGGTTCGCGTTGGAACACTGCGGTTGACAGCATGGGAAGGCATTTGCACTATCCGAGGGTTTATCAAATGTTTCAGTATTTGTTAGTGGATTATTACCAGCAAGGCGATGATTGGCATTATTCTGAGGCGTATTGCTTTCCGCGCAACAATGGCTTTCTCTATCCCCGTCATCTGGATTCGCTTTTCACTTCTCAGGTTTCTAATGATTCCTACAGATATTTGTATCCGAAACTATTCGGTCCGTTTTTCCCCATTGTCGACAGTTGGCGTGTGGAGATAAACACGTCGGACAGCACTTTGGGCAGGGTGTGGCCGAACAGCGGCTATTACCCAGATTCCACAATATGCAATATCGTGGCGCGGCCCACACGGGCAGGGCGTTTTTTGGGATGGAGCGACGGTGTCCTCAGTCCCACGAGGGTAGAGAGAGTGACATCGGATATCACGCTGACCGCCTATTTCGAAGCCAAGGATACATGCTATGTGCGTGCGGTGAGCGGCAATGGACACTGGGGCACAGTAGCAGGCGGCGGGATGTATTTCGACGGCGACACGGTGACGTTGACAGCGGTGGCAAACCGCGGGTATATATTCTCGCACTGGGAGAATGGCGACACGGCAAACCCGAGACAGGTGGTGGTGACAAGCGACAGCTCGTTCACCGCCTATTTCGACGCGTTGGAAGACTACACAATCACGGCAAACGTGAACAACGAGTGGTGGGGACATGTGCGGGGTGCAGGGCTGTATTATTATGGTGAGGAGGTGAAGCTTGTGGCTGTGCCCAAAGCGGGTCATGCCTTTCTACACTGGGACGATGGGTCGCCGTCGAATATGAAGATATTCATCGCCGACAGGGACACGGCGTTTGTGGCCTATTTCGACGAGTATTCGGGCATAGGGGAGGTGGAAGGCCAGAAGGAGGCACTGTTCAGTCTGCGTCCCAATCCCGCCCGAGGGGTTGTGACGGTGAAGATAGGGGAGCAGGTGTGCGACGTGGAAGGATGCCGACTGACTCTGTATGATGCTTCGGGGCGCACCATGGTAGATCAAGAGCTGAGGCAGAGTGAGACCACGGTGGACATCAGTCACTTTTCGGCAGGGGTGTATCTTGCCGTGTTGGTGGCACCGCAAGGGGTGTCCGTGCAGAAGTTGGCCGTGGGGGAATAGAGAAAAGCACTATTGTTTTTTGCCGTTTACCCCGAATCTGTATCGGGTGCGGCTTTGATACTCTTCGCCAGGCATCAAGTAAGCGTTCGACTCTTTCCATGAATGGTTGGGACTGTCGGGGTATTTCTGTGTCTCCAGACAGACGGCGCTGCGCCTCGGATAGGCTGTGCCGTTCTTCCCTTTTACTGAGCCGTCGAGGAAATTGCCAGTGTACACCTGCATACCCGGCTCGGTGGTGAACACCTCGAGCACAATGCCTGTGGCGGGGCTTTCCAGCCGTGCGCAGGGCTTTTCGATGTTGCCGCAGGTGTTCAGCACCCAGTTGTGGTCGTACCCCTTGCCGTTGTGCAACTGGGGGTTGTCGCTTTCAATATCGCGTCCTATTGGCTTGGCCTGGCGGAAATCAAACGGGGTTCCCGCCACGCTCTCAAGGTTCCCTGTAGGTAGGAAGGTGCTGTCGATAGGGGTGTAGCGGTCGGCATCGATGGCGAGCAGGTGGTTCATGGTAGAGGAGTTTCCGTCCCCGTTGAGGTTGAAGTAGCTGTGGTTGGTCATGTTGATGACTGTGGGGGCATCGGTGGTGGCCGAGTACTGGATGTCGAGCGTGTTGTCGTCGGTCAGGGTGTAGGCCATTCTGACGTGTATGGTTCCGGGGAAATTGTTGTCGCCGTCGGGGCTTGTAAGCTCCATGATGATGCAGCTGTCCTTCACGCTGACCACATCCCAAAGACTGTATTGCCATCCTGTGGGGCCGCCGTGCAGGCAGTGAGGGCCATTGTTCTGGGGCAACTGGATGGTCTTGCCGTCCACCGTGATGCGGCCATTGCCTATGCGGTTGGCGTAGCGCCCTATGGCGGCACCGAAATCGCTCAAGTGGTTCTCGCGCAGGTATTCCTCATCGCGGTCGAACCCCAACACCACATCCTGCAATTTTCCGTTGCGGTCTGGCACCAGCAGCGACATAATCCGCCCGCCGTAGTTTGTCACACGGGCTTTCATCCCGTTCTTGTTGCTAAGAGTGTATGTCTCCATATTCTTGTTGTTTACAATTGCTATTACTTCTTTGTTGATGCGGTAAACCTCCTCGGCCACCACCTTCAGTTCTTTCCTGTCGTATGTCAGTAGCCCGTTCACCTCGCTTTCCACATCGGTGGTCTGGGTATACACGGCGGCACTGTATCCCCGCCTTACCAGTTCTTTCAGTCCTTGGGCGTATTTCACATATTCATCCGTCACTTCCCGTTGGTTTTGAAACTTCACATATCCCCAGTTCTGGTTCTCGTTCCATAGATGTCCTTGAAGGGGTAGCCCTATGCCTCCGTATTCCCCCAGCACATTCACGCGTCCGGGGTCGCTCAGCGGCATGGTGGGTTGGGGGTAATGGTGCATGTCGAAAATGTCGCCGCAGGCACGGTGGTTGCCTCCGCTGGCAGGGTTCACCAGCCGCGAAGGGTCAAGTCCTTTGGTAAAGGCTACCACTTTCTCGGTCTCGAATTGCCCCCAGGCTTCGTTGAAGGGCACCCATATTGCCACGCAGGGGTGCTGTCCGCATTGCTCGATGATTTCGCGCCATTCATTGTAGTAGTTCGCTGACGAGGCGGCAGAACGTTGTCGGTCGGTACCCCCGTTGTATTGGTATGGCTCCCACTGATTGCCATAGTCACCGCTGGGCATGTCCTGCCACACCAGCAGCCCCAGGCTGTCGCACAGGTAGTACCAACGGTCGGGTTCCACCTTCACGTGTTTCCTGATCATGTTAAAGCCCAGCCGTTTTGTCACCTGCAGGTCGTAAAGCATGGCCTCCTCCGTTGCGGCGGTATAGAGTCCGTCGGGATACCATCCTTGATCCAGCGGGCCGTACTGGAAATAATTCCTCCCGTTCAGTTGCAGGCGCAGGTGCCCCGACTCATCCCGTGCGGTACCCACCGAGCGCATGGCGGCATACGATTTCACCTCGTCCACCACCTTGCCCCATTTACGCACCACCAGCCGCAGTCCGTAGAGGAAAGGATGTTCGGGACTCCACAGCTTGGCGTTGGGCACCGGCAGCCGCATCGTCCCATTGGGCATTCCTTTGGCTTGGGCAACAGTTTTGTTGCCGTCGGTCAGTGTCGCCTCCACGATGCTCCCGTCATTGCCCCCGCTGCTGTTCAGCGTCAGCTCCAGGGTGCTGTGTTCCACGTCGGCCACAGCGTTGATGTGCGTCAGATGGTTCTCCGCCACAGGCTCCAGCCACACTGTCTGCCAAATGCCGCTGACGGCGGTGTACCATATCGAGCGCGGATTGAGCGTCTGTTTGCCCACAGGCTGGTATCCCTTGTTGGTGGGGTCGAACACCCTCACCACCAGTTTCTGGCTCCCCTTGTTGTTCAGATAAGGAGTGATGTCGAACCCGAAGGAGGTGTATCCCCCTTTGTGACAGCCGATGTGGATGTCGTTCACATAGACATCTGCCTGCCAGTCTACCGCACCAAAATTGAGCATCACATGCTGTCCTTTCCATCTTGCCGGGACAGTGAACTCACGGTGATACCACAGCTCCTCTTTCTCGGTCAAAGGCTTCTGCACCCCCGACAGCTGCGACTCGATGCAGAACGGCACCGTAATCTTCCCATCCCAGCGGGCAGGTTCGGGGCAGCCCTTGTCCTTCACGGCATAGTCCCACTGCCCGTTCAGGCACAGCCACTGGCTGCGTTGCATAATGGGGCGTGGGTATTCGGGGTGAGGCATCGCCTTGTCCACCTTGTCAGCCCAAGGGGTTTTCAACGTTTGTGCCGTGCAGCACCATGCCGTCATCGCCGCAATTAGTAATAAAATCCTTTTCATAATAGTTCCTGTTTTACAATTTTGGTAACTTCTAAAAAAAGCCCCCAATTCTCAATTTTAAACATAAATTGCCATGTAATTATCAAGAATTCATGATGATTAATGGTAATTTGTGTTTTAAAAAGAACATCATCGTTAATTCAATTTTCAATTCTCAATTTAAAGGGTCTCACCCAGCAGGCGGGCGGCGCAGGCCACCAGGTCGTTGCACGAATGGTCCTTGCCTTGCAGTTGTAGAAGTTTGTAGCAGTTCAGGTCGCCGTTTTCCTCACGGAACCGGTTGCCCAGCCCTTTCACCATCATTGTCTGGTCGCACAGGCCGCATACCAGAGCCATGGCCGTCACACAGCCGCAGGTCTCCCGCAACCCCGACATTCCACGACCCATGGCCGATGCCATCTTCATGGTCGTATCGTTGTCAACAGGCAGTTTGTCGGCGTAAGCCATCACCACCGCCTGGCAGCAGTTCATTCCTTTGTCGTGCAACTCGCGTGCCTTTGCCACGCGACTTTCAATCTCCTTTGTATCCATGATTGTCAAAATTTGAAATTTCAGAATGCAAAAGTACAATATTTTTCTGACATAAACGTTAAAAAAGACATGAAAAAAGTAACCTTGCTCGCAATGCTTCTGCTGCCCTTGTGCCTGATGGCGCAGGAATATGATTTTGCCAAGAAAATCGGAGGCAACACCCTCTATTTCTACATCACCTCCACAGGAGGCAAAAACGGTCCCACCGTCGAAGTCACCTACCCGGGACCCGACGAGGAAAACCCATGGAAAGGGTACCGCCGTCCCTCTGGCCAGCTTGCTATTCCCGAAGTGGTCACCCCCGACCGTTCACGCGGGTGCAATGCCAATCCCGACGAGGACGACACCACCGTCTACACCGTCACCGCCATCCGCTATTTCGCCTTTGCTGGATGTGACCGCCTCACGCGCCTCACCCTCCCCGCCACCATCAAGGAAATAGGCGAAGGGGCTTTTGCCGGATGCAAACGCATTGAGTACATTGTTTCTCAAAACCCCGAGCCGCCCAAGCTCGACGAGTCTTCCTTCGACCAAGTCGACCTCGACATCCCCGTGCGGGTGCCCATGGCCACCTACGAGGCCTACCATCAGGCCGTAGGCTGGCGCCAGTTCACCGAAATCACCGAATACTGAATATGCGTGTGGTATGAATGCGTTAAAATCGTTGATACGTTGATACGGCTCGCACCTTATCAACATCCATAAACATATTCTATTCTACCACCAGTTTCAGCAGTTGGGTGCCCTGCCATGTCACCACCTTCACCATATAGGTGCCGGCAGGCAGGCTTCCCACATTGAATACCCCGCTTCCACTGTGGTGTATCATCGTTCGGCCGAGGGAAGAGTAAACCTCAAGACTTTTGACGTATTGTATCGGAGTCCCCGACCAGGCATCCGTCACCGTCACCGTCCCGCTGGCCGGATTGGGCGACAGGACCGCGTAGGGGGTGGTGGCCTTTGGCGTGATACCCACTTGCGGGCATGCCGCCACGGGTTCACTCCAATCACTGGCATGTCCCGAGGCTGTGGAGCAGATGCCGCGCACCCTCAGCCATAGGCAGGTGTCCAAATCTATCGTCAAGGAGGGGTCTGTCACCTCGGTTACCAAGGCCTGTTCCCAGTCGGTGCTGTCGGGGACAGAGTCGATGCTCCTGACAGGCAGTTGTTCCACAAGCCATGCCTGGTGGGAAGAATCGGGATGCCAGGCCAAAAGGGCGGTCTGCAGGCCGGGATAGGAGACCGTCAGGCTGTCCACCTTCGGGCAGGGAGGCAGAATCCGAGAGTCGTAATCGGGAAGATAGAAACAGGTGAGCATAGGTGCATCTCGGTATAGATAGTAATAATTGGGGTTGAAAGGTGCGGGAGGCCTGCATTGTTCGTATTCTGAGAAGTCGTAAAGCAGGCCGTTCTTGTGCAGAACGGTGTTGTTGCCCATTCCCACCATCAACGAGTCAATCACTTTGACCTCATTGGTCTGCAGGTCATGTTCCACAAACAGTGGCGGCTCGGGATGTTCGCCCAATCCGCGAGGCCCCCATACACTCACACCGTATGTCCTCAAAGGTTTCCCATTGTTAAAAACCAGTTCATGCGAATCGACGTAGGACCATACAAAAAACGCTTTTATCGAGTCAATCTCCCTTTTCCATGGCTGGACATACCGCTTGAATTCCCCTGTCTGCCTGTCGTAAACGGCATAGTAATTAAATAATAGACACCATCTATAGTTCCTCTCGTATTCAATACCATGGTGATAAAAATCCCAGTCAGGCTCGTCAAAGGGTGGCATAATCAGTTCGTGCCTGTGTTCTTCGTCGAAATAGAAATGGGTGGGAACGTTGGTGTCTGGAATAGTACGATGGTAGCCTTCATAAAGAATGCTTGAGTCTATTTCCTGTTTTTTTTTCCATTGGTCTCGTACTTGAAATAGTACATACACATTTGCCGAGTCGAAGGCAACGGGGGTGGAGTACACTGCTGGATCATAGCCTATGCTATTAGTGTCCGGCCGGCATTCATAAATCTGGTTGCACCATACCACGTTTCCCGCGGTGTCGTATTTTATTACGGCATCGATCTCTCCACCCGCCTGGACGTTTTCAACAGTTATGCGGTGGACGGAGTCAAGGTATATGTAGTAGGGGTACTCCACTTCTGGATAGGGATACGGATACCTGATATTATAGTTGTATGGATCATAATAGGTAAGACCCATCTTCCAACCAAGCCACACGGAATATACATGTGTTGTGCAGCGAACACGTAAATATACATTGTCTTCATCGTCAAGGGTTAATGATAATGGTAATAGGCGGACAGCATGGTTTGTTATCCAGCGGGGAAGAATAAAAATGCCCTGTGAATCCACGCTGGAAATTATTGGTCTTGCACTGGTAATATTCCAGTTGGAGTCAATAATAATGTGGAAACAATAATTTAGGTTGAATATATTATATTCCCAAGGGTTCATGTCCATCAACTTGGTGGAGTCGTCGTCAATCTGAAGAAGGAAAGGATCTCTGACTTCTGGAAAAAAATGAATGTTCTTTTTGGAGTCGACAGTGAAAATATGGTCCATATTCAAGTAATTACGAGAAAACACAGTTTGGATTGTATCGCCAGAATACACTTTGATTGAGTCAGAATGTAGGGTAATGTGGTGTCTGTCAACAATGTTTCCATCCAAATCCATGGTAAAAAATGCTACGAAAGCAGTTGAGTTGCCCTTATAAAAAGGGAACCGCATTAAACTGTCCGGCATCTCCCCATACTGTGACTCGGGATATTGTACAGGATATTGGTATAAAGTGTCAAAAAACCAGAAAATAGGCACGTGTTGTTGAAATTCTCTCCACGAAATACCGCCAGCTATATCTACGGAGAAGTATAGCAGGCTGTCTTTTCGTGTAATGTTTGACATTGTCAGCCATACACCGCTGTGTTCACCCTTACGCAAAGTAGTACGTAACACCTTGACCCAAAGGCGGTTTCCGTTTGAGTCCAGTTTTGCTATATAACCCCCGATAAAAGTGTTGTCGGCAAGCCACCCGCAGGTGTCGAAAATTGTGTCTATCATCGAATCGTCCATCCATCGGGCCTGGCTTGAGAAATTCCCTATAATATATACGTTTCCATCCTCGTCAATCTCGATGTCATGGTTTTTATTGTATGCTTGTGCATCGGTATTATACAATTGTATCAGTTCAATCCATTTGAATTGGGCATTCTGCGACAGCACCTCACCCCCGGCAAGACACATTAGCAGAAACAAAACATAATAACCATTTCGTTTCATGGTAATAAGCGTTTTATGGGTTAATGAATTAAAGTGTTTTAACAAGTCTCTGGTGTTCCATAATGCCCCCGTGCGACACAATCTTAACTAGATAGCTGCCTTGTGGCAGGGTCGACACGTCGAATCCTGCACCGCCGGAGTGCCGGAACACGATTGTTCCCAGCAACGACATCACGGTTACCTCCTTGATATCGTTGGCAATGGCACCCGTGGCAACGTCTGTCACATACACCATGCCGGTGGTGGGATTGGGCTGCAGGGTGTATCTTGCCCCAGCGGGATTGTCTGTGATATTGTTTGCGGATGGACTTTTGCCATGAGGAAACAGGTCGGTGTATTTTTGAAACAATTTTTCTGCCGAGATGCATTCCCTTCTCAAGCAAGGACTTTTCCCTTCCTCGCAGCAAAGTATGAGGAAACAGAAGTCTTCATTGTTCAAGGCCATCTGTGTCAGGCGGCCGTGGCTTATCATAAAAATGCCGCTGTAGGGATTTCCACCTGTGTTGGATACCATTTCTCCGACCCCGTCGCACCATACACTCATAATTGTCACTCCGGGGGTGGAACAGGTACATGTAATATTATAATAAATGGCTCCGAGAGCATGCGTATAAGTCGTATTGACAGTTTGGGTGAAATCCAGTTCGAAGTTGCAGTCGCCAGGGTCAAGGCAGTCTATGCTGTTGGAGAGGTCGATGGTGAATGTCCCGGCCACGGCACCGCTGTTGTCGTACAGGGTGAAGATGACAGCCGGAGGAATGGAGAAGTCATAGAAGAACGAAAAGCTGAGATACATGCTGCCGCCTGGCGAGATGGTGAGAGGCAAGGAAGGAGACCATGTGGCAGACAGTAACGGGGAACTGTTTATTGCCGAAATAATGACGGAGGCCATTGTCATGTTTTCCAGAAAGAGAGAACCGGAGTATTTCACCATGCAGTCCTCCGCTATGCAGTCTAACTTGGTAATAGAACAATGAATTCTTCTGCCGTCGGGGACACCGAAAAGGTTGCAGTTGACGGGATACAGTTTCAACGCGGGTGAGAGGGCCGAACACCCCTGCCCGTAGTCGTTCACTTCGAGCCTGTAGTTGCCCACGTTCGACATGTGCAGTTGAATAGGTGTGGGTAGGGCGGGCACGGTACCGTACTGGACGGTGTTCCCCTCCCGGAGCCACGTCCAGGGTGCACCGGAGGCTATTCCCAGGGTGTACACAGCGGTGTGTCCACCGGGCATCTGGCTGCATGTGGGATAGCAGCCTGTCAGCAGCCCGTCGAAGTTGGGTGCACGGGGGATGTTGATTTTTCCAAAGGAGGAGCGGCATCCGTTGGCATCGATATAATAGGCGGTGGCGGGGTTGTCGGTGTAGTAGGTGGCATAGGAACCTTGGCTGCCGTTGCTCCAAAGAGTGTAAGGGTAAAGAGGCGGGGCTTTCAGGTACACGGGGCCTTCGGTGATGCAGGCGTTGCCGTTATATGAGATGGAGGGAGTGTTGGGCAATGGGTTGATGGTTACCAATCGGGAGGCCGAAATGGAGCATCCGTCTCTTGATACTTCCAAGGTCAGGCTAAGGGGACTGTATACGTCCGAAGGAACGGTGAACCGATAGTTGGCTTCGGTTGAACCGCCGAGGTTGTCTCCACTGGCGCCTTTCAGCAACCAACTGTATTGGTATTGACTGCCACAGTTGCTTAAGGCAAGCACCTCTTCGTCCTGGCAATAGGAGCCGTTGCAGATGATTTCTGCGGGTATCTTGATGGGATAGGTAATGTTTTTTGCCTTCTCTCCTTTGCAGCCTGTGGCGGGGTCTGTCTCCATGACCCTGTAGTCTCCGCCTTCGGTTACGTCAAAAGACGCAGATTTGTTATCTTGAGAAAACGTCATAGGGGGTATTGTCGGTGTCCAAAGAAAACTATGACCAGCTCCGAAATCATAATTATCAACACTGTAGATGACTTTTTGTGGGTCACCGTAGCATGTTGCATAGGGTATGTCTCGGTTAATGTCACGGTTGTCATGAATGGTATTGGTTGCCACATATACCATGCCGGAACCTTCTGCAGTGCAGCCTCTGTTGTCGGTTACGGTAAGAGTATAGGTATAGGTGGCTGGAGTGCCATAGGTGTGGTAGATGTTGTTGCCGAAATTGTAGGAGCCGTCCCGGAAGTTCCATTTGTATGAGATAATACATCCTGATGCTGTGTTGTTGTCGGAGAAGATGGCGGGGAAATCCTGGCATATCTTGATTGTCGGGAGATTGTCTACATGCGGCAGAGAACAGAAGGATTTGCTGAAGTCGATGTAGCAGTTGGGGTCGTTGTCCAGCGTGATGCGTATTTGGAACTGGAAGATTGTGTTGCCTGTGCCGAAGGCAGGGATGGACAAGGCTGTGCCATTGGTTGGGAAGGATTGTACTATGGGGGTGGCACCTCCTGACACTGTCACCTCTCTTGCCGGCAGGGGGGAAGACGAGTAGGAGGAGTTGTCGGAGATGACGATATTGCCCGAGCAGTCCCCTTCGATTCTGAAACTCAGCCAGTTGTTGCCTGGCAAAGGCTGCATGGTGTAGCTGTCGCAGAAATGGTCGTCCCAGGAGAGCCGCAGTTCGTTGACGCAGGGCTGGGGGATTAACACCCTTTGGGTATGTCTCCTCAGTTGGACGGGTTGTCCCCTTTCGCTGCCCCCGCAGAAAAAGGAGAGCGTGGCGGGTAATTGGATATTGGGGTCAATGGAGACCTCCACAATATTGTAGCATATCGGAGTCACTTGCACAAATCCTACCATGGTGGTGCAGGGCGGCAACGGTGCTCGGTGGTAGAGCGTCGTGCTGCATCCGTTGGCGGACTGGACGGTGCAGGAGACATCCTCGTTGGGGAGGGGGATGCATTGGGTGTTGGTCATCCCGTTGGACCATGTGCAGGAGAGTGGAGGTACGGTGCCGCCGGAGATGCAAAGCTGTCCGGCATTTTCGGTGAGGGAGAGAGCAGGGAAATCATATACGGTGACAGCAGTGGAGCAGGTGGCGGTGCAACCGAAGCGCGAGACATAGTACAATGTGACATTGTATGTACCGCTGGAGGGGAATGTCACCGTACCGGGAATGCCGTGAACGACACCGATGCCGTGGTCGACAACCCAGTAGGACTGCTGCAGGTCGGCATTTACTATGTCCTCGTCGTAGAGGAGGTTTAAATGTGACGCCACATTGCTGCAATAGCCTGGGGATGCGATGGCGGGGGGGTCAATCACTCCGAGGTTCACCGTCACAACATTGGTTTGAAATGTATTGCAGGCTTCCTGCCTTAAAGTCATATAAGCGGTGGAGACTGTCGGTGTGCAGTAGTTGGCGGTCACGGAGACATTGGGTACAAGAGGGTCGTCATTGATGGAGAGGGCTTGAGATGGGAGGATAGTCCATTTGTAAAGGACAGGCACATCGGGGTGCAGGGGCAGGCTGTTCAGTTCAAAACTCTGGCCTTCGCATACGTTTATGGGAGTGTTGTAAGGCCAGGGGTCGAATTGGAATGCCGTGATATTCCACACCACGGCCTGAGAACGGCAGCCTGACCGTTTGTCCACCTGGTAGATGTTGATATTGCTTACCGTATTGCCGAAGGTTATCATCACCCTTTCCCCCGAGCAGGTGGCGGTAGTGTTTCCGTTGCTCCATTCCCATTCTATGAAGTAGTTGGGGCTGGTGGCGGTGGCAGAGTAGTATTCCGAGCTGTTGGGGCAGACCTCGTGAGGCCCGGCAATGTTGGTGGGGACAGGGGGGGGCTCTGGTATTATTAAGGTATCTGGGATGTTAGTGTGATTTTCATTATTTGTGGAGGGAATGGTATCGAAAGATATGTGATTCTGTGCGGTACAGAATGAAATAACAGAGTAAAACAGAATACATAGGTATAAACGCCTAATATGATGTGTTTTGTGGACTGCCATGGTGCTTTTTGTTTTAGTGTTATGTCGTTGCAAATATACATATTTTTTTTATTCCTACAAGAAAAAAAATAAAGAAGTGTATATTTTAGAAAAAAAGATGGGATAGTTCCCGTTTTTTTCAGAAACGGGAAGGCGTTGTTTTATTTTCTCAGCCGTGAGCAGCGACGGGAGGGGTGGCTGTCGGCGAGGGCTGGGAAATATTGCTCCAAGTTTTGGTCGATAAGTTCGTCAATGGCTTTTTGCGAGTCGATGTTATCACCCAAGGCGGTACGCCTTAGGCTGTCGCGGACGGCTTGAATCTCGTCGGGGTCGTAGCAGAGTTCGAGGAGGGCGCGGTTGATAAAGCCGTTGCCGCAGTTATAGAGCTGCACGGTGCAGTAGGAGAGCATGACGTAGTCGGTGCGGAGCAGCTCGTCGACGAGGTCGATGTCGGCGACGTTGTCGTGGGTGGGGTCGTAGTAAATGGTGCTGAAGTAGTACCAGTAGCGGAAATCGGAGAAGAGTTCCTGTATGGGGAAGTTGTAGAGGATGTTCCAGAAAAAGGAATCGCCGATGACCACAAGTGATGGGTTGCGCTCGGGAGCAGGGTCGCCCAACGTCACATCGACATACTGGTTACGCTCAGCGGGGATGGGGAAGGTTTTGTTGAGGAGGTCGTCGAGGTCGGCATCCGGCTCGCGGGTGGAGCCGTGATAGGGCTGGCCGAGGGTGACGGGACGGATGGCGGGGCCGAAGGTCTGCATGTAGCGCATGACGGAGTCGAAAGCGTAGGTGCTGGCTATGTTGCTCCAGTGGGTGCCGGTCTTGGTGAAGAGGAGGTGGGGAGTGTGGCCGTTGAGGCTGTCGAAGCAGTGACAGAGGTCTATGCAGCGGAAATCGTAGAGGGATTTGCTGTAGTAGTCGTAGGCGCGGTGGTGACCCCTGAGACGGTCGTCGTGGGCTTTTGCTCCCCGGTCAGGCAAGTATTGGGGGTAGATGCGTTCCTTGCCGGGCAGAAGGGCGAGGAAGAGGTGTACCCCCTGCTCTTCGAGGATGGCCTGCAGTTTGGCTAAGCGGCTCATGCGGCGGTAGAAGATATTGGGTTTCTCGTAGTCCGGGATGCTGTCGGGGTGGTAGTGGTGAAAGCAGCCGGTGTAGTATTCGTCTACAAACCATGGCTCGAAGAGGTAATTGTCATCGCCTACGACAACCGCACCGGGGTTGGTGGAACGGTGGTAGGCCGACCAGAGATATTGGTTGTAGAGACGGATGGCGGGTTCACGGAAGCCGTGGTGTTCTTTCAGGTATTGGTCGGTGGCTTTCTGCCATTCGCCCGACAGGAAGGCGGCAGGAGTAAACTGAGGTTTCCCGGTTCCGACGTAGACACCTTTGAGAGGCTTGACCTTGATGAAGGAGGTGGCTCCCTGCAAAATGGTGAGCAGGAGGAGACCGAGGGTCACGAGGCAGAGTATCTTGGGCGTGTTGCGCATGGTATCAGAATCGGAAATAGATGAAAGGACTGAAATCGGTGGCAGTCAGTGCGCCGAGGCAGAAAAAGAAGAGCAGGCAGGCCACAAGCCACACGGGTATATGAGTCTTGGGACTGTAGTGAGAATTGAGAATTGAGAATTGAAAATTGAAAAATAGCTTGCAGAAGGCGAAGAGGAGCGCCACGACGAGGGTGACATGGAATTGAGAATTGAAAATTGAGAATTGAGAATTGAAAATTGGCTTGCCGAAATCAAAGGCGAAGAGCCGTTGGATGAAAAGCCAGCAGGAAGGGAGGTCTTCGATGCGGAAGATGGCCCAGCCGACAAGTAGGATAATGAAGGTGGGTAGTACGAAGAGGGGATGACGACGTTTGGTGTCGAACAGGGGGATGTGGCGGGACAGGATGCGCTCCACTACGAGAAAGAAGCCATGATAGGCACCCCACAGGACAAAGTTCCAGCTGGCGCCGTGCCACAGGCCGCTGAGGAGGAATACCACCCAGAGGTTGAAATAGGTGCGTGCGGTGCCGTGGCGGTTGCCGCCTAAGGGGATGTAGAGGTAGTTGCGCATGAAGGCTCCGAGGGTGATGTGCCAGCGACGCCAGAACTCGGTGATGCTGGTGGAGGTATAAGGGTTGTCGAAGTTCTCAGGGAAACGGAAGCCCATGATGCGGCCGAGGCCGATGGCCATGTCGCTGTAGCCGGAGAAGTCGAAGTAGAGCTGCATGGTGTATGCGGTGATGGTGACCCAGGCGGTGCCGGTGTCCATGGCGGCAAGGTCTCCACCCAACGCCACGTCGACGGTACGCCCGATGACGTCGGCGATGAGCACTTTCTTGCTCAGTCCGATGACGAAGCGGTAGAAGCCTTTCAGGCATTCATCCCAGCGCAGGCGGCGACGGGCGGTGATTTGGTCGGCGATGTCGGTATAGCGCACGATGGGGCCGGCGATGAGCTGGGGGAACATG
>JAFXMW010000088.1 GCA_017530105.1 Bacteroidales bacterium | reverse complement strand
CGTGTTGTCTGTGGTAGTGGGACTCACTTGGCGGAAGGGGACGGTGTCATACGTTGCGATGTTCTCGCTTGTGAATCCGTTTGCGGCTACATACCATGTGTAGCTCAGCAGTCCTTCCGGAGCGCGCAAGGTGTCCACAGCATCCGACTCACCCTGGGGGCATCCAGATCCAGTAATCTTCATCGGCTGGCAGTCTCCTGCAATGTATGCGTAAATGGGGTCATAGGCATAGATACAGTCGCTTGTGTACATCTCTACACGTACCGAGTCGAACAGGTAGTTGTTCAGGTTGATTGCAACACGAGTCCATGGTTTGTAACAGTACCAACAACAGGTACCGGCAATATGCTGTGGAGTGCCACAAAATCCTTCAACCCAAGGCTCGGTCAATGTCGATGTGGCTGCGGGGGCAGGCACATTAAACCATAAACTATCGTTCAGAGGGAAATTGTTCCATTGGTTTCCCGTTTTCCCACACACCCTAATCAAAAATTCTCCTGCCTGCCAAGGTTCGTGGTCATAGCGGCATGCTACAACAGCATAGTCCACAAACAGCAGGGCGTTATTTGGAGTAACCATCATTGTGTAGAAAAGGGCTTCGGCTCCCTTGTTGTTTCCGTCATAAGAAACACTGGGATGGTCAGCCGTCCCAGTGGCACGCATATCTCCCAGCCGGATGCTTGTCGTATGTCCTGGGGGGATTCGCTGCATGCCCTGTCCTGCCGAGTTCACGGTGAACAGATCCATGCCTGCGTCGGCTGAAGTGTATATGCTGAAACGATGGTCATGACCGTCAAACAAGTTGCAGTGATTGCACCCTCCGCTGCATCGTTTTGTGCAATTACCGGAATAGTATTCCGAGGAAAGAATGGCACTGCCCTTGATGGGGGTTTTACCCGGACGGCAACATGTGCTTAACACATTATAACCGGTGCTGCCACCTCCAGTGCTGGGGCCTTCAACACGGTCCCCCACGCGGGCTGACCACGATCCTATAGCCGAGGATGTGGAGTTAAAATTGGTGGGATTGTGAAATCCGGGACAGGCGCTTTGGCTCTGTCCCCATGCACCAAAAGAACACAAACTCACCGTCAAAACTAAAAATAATAAAAAACGTTTCATAATCTGTCTAAATTAATCTTTATAATATTGACACATGGATGCCATTTTTGTTGTACTTATTTAACTTTTTTATGATATTTTTCTTGATGATCAAAAACGGGTTTTGAATTTGTTGTTGAAAACCAATAAGTTCACAATCTTCTTCCCAATTCCGGAATGATGCGTGACGACCATTCCATATAGTCTCCCTCAACGATATGCTGTCGTGCTGTCCGTACCAGCCACAGGTAGAATGCAAGATTGTGGATAGAGCAGATTTGCAACCCCAGTATTTCTTCCGAACGGATAAGGTGGTGAAGATATGCCAAAGTATACACACGGTCACATTCGGCTGTGCTTTCAGGGTCTATTGGTTCAAAACAGTCCTCCCATTTTTTATTCTTTATGTTGATGGTGCCATGGGCAGTGAACAGAAGACCGTTACGTCCGTTGCGTGTCGGCATCACGCAGTCGAACATGTCCACCCCTCGGGCTATCGCCTCCAGAATGTTCGCCGGTGTCCCCACACCCATCAAATAGCGGGGCTTGTCCTTGGGCAAAATGGCATTCACCACCTCAATCATTTCATACATCGTTTCTGTCGGCTCGCCCACGGCCAGTCCTCCAATGGCGTTGCCCTCGGCGTTCTTCGAAGCAATATACTCTGCCGACACCCTCCTTAAGTCTGCATACTTGCATCCCTGCACAATGGGGAACAGGCTTTGATGATAGCCATACAAAGGCTCGGTCTCTTCAAAACGTGCAACACAGCGGTCCAGCCAACGGTGAGTCAGCTCCATTGATTTCTTTGCATATCGGTAGTCCGACTCACCTGGAGCGCACTCGTCAAAAGCCATAATAATGTCGGCGCCAATCACCCGCTCTATGTCCATCACCCGCTCCGGCGAGAAGAAATGGCGGCTCCCGTCAATATGCGATTGGAAAGTGCATCCCTCCTCCTTGATTTTCCTGTTGTCGGCCAGCGAAAACACCTGAAATCCGCCGCTGTCGGTCAGCAACGGGCGCTCCCAGCCAGCAAAACCGTGCAACCCTCCGGCCGCCTTCAGAATGTCCAGTCCAGGACGGAGAAACAAATGGTATGTATTGCCGAGAATAATCTGTGCATTAATATCTTCATACAACTCGCGGCGGTGTACTGCCTTCACGCTGCCGGCTGTCCCGACAGGCATGAATATCGGTGTGGCAATCTCTCCGTGGGCGGTGCTCATCACTCCTGCCCGTGCGCAGCTTTTTGTATCTTCTTTTTCAATCTTGAACGTCATAATTATCAACTTTTCAGCACCTCAGAGCCGACAGTTATCAACAATCGGTTAATATTTCGTTCTGCAAAGATACGAATAAAATCAAAAATAATACATAATTTTGCAACAAAATATTTAAAACTCGATATGGACTTTACTCCTATTCTTACAGACCCTTGCACCATGGTGCTCTCAATTCTGTTGGCCCTGAGTCTGCTTGTTTTGTGCCTCCACTACGGTCTTTTCCCTTTCCGTGTGGGTCATTTCAAGGATGCCTCTCGCAAGAACAACAAAACCTCCGGCTCTTTGCCTCCCGTCTCTGTTGTTCTTGCCGCACAAAACGATGGTGAGTGGCTTCGCTCCAACCTCGTTTACCTTCTCGAACAGGACTATCCCGACTTTGAGGTCGTCGTTGTCGACTATCTCTCCACCGACGACACCCAGTTCATCCTCCGTCTCCTCTCCGAGAACTACAAACACCTCAAGACCGTTACCCTCCACGAAAACGTCAACGGCTACCAAGGCCTCAAATACCCTTTTTCCATTGGCATCAAGTCCGCCAAAAACGATATTCTCCTCCTTGCCGAACCCGAGTGCATTCCTATGGACATTGAGCAATTCTCCTGGATTCGTTCCATGGTGAAAGGCTACACCAACGACCGCGTCAAAATCGTCCTCGGCTATTGCGGCATAGCTTACAAACCCTCGCTTTTCAACTGGTTGCAACAATACGACAATCTCGACTACAGTGTCGAGTACCTTGCCGCTGCTTCCCTCCGCCACCCCTTTACCGGCAATGGGCGTAACCTCAGCTATCGCCGCTCCTTCTTCCTCGACAACGACGGCTTTATTTACCACTACTACATCCCCGACGGAGCCGACGACATGTTCGTCAACCAAAATGCCCGTCGTCGCAACACATCCGTGGTCCTCACCCCCGAGGCCTACACCACCGTCATGCCCCAACCGACTCTACGCGAGTGGCACCACTACCGCAAGCACCGTATCGTCACTCACCGTTTCTACAGCTTTTGGGTCAAATGCTTCCGTCTCATCAAGCCTCTTAGCGTACTCTTCTTCTACCTCTCTGGAGCTCTTCTTCTTGCCCTTGGAACTTTTCCTTGGCAAATCCTTGCTGCCGTTCTTGCCGTCAAACTTGCATGGCAGATTGTCTCCAACGCCCAGGCTACACGTCGGCTTCAAATCAAACCCATTATCTTCATCCTCTCTCCTCTCTTCGAAATTTATTTTCTCATAGCAAATACTTTTTTGACAATATTTCCGTTATCCAAAAAATAGCAACCGAAATATTGGTCAATAGGCATGGAACCTTTCCTATCCAACGAAAAAGCACAACGTGATTACCAGCTCGTTATTGCCGCCCGCGAAAAGGGCGACCAACGTGCCTATGCCGACCTTATGCGCTTCTATCGCGAACCTATCTATTTGATGCTTCTTCGTATGACCCACAGCCCGGTTGATGCCGACGACCTCACTATCGAGACTTTCGGCAAGGCTTTCTGCCAGCTTTCCACCTACACTCCGCAAAACACCTTTGCCACCTGGCTCTTCTCCATTGCCAGCAACAATGGCATCGACTTCATTCGCCGCAGGCACCTACAACTCGTCTCCCTCAGCTCCATCTCGGTCAGCGAAGACAACGAGACCTACGAGTACCCCATCGCCTCTGCAGACCCTACCCCCGAGGAAGACCTCATCATCCGCCAGCGCGACAACCTTGTACGCCAGCTGGTCGACCGTCTTCCTCCTCGTTACAAACGCATTGTTAGCCTTCGTTACTTCGACGAAATGTCCTACGAAGAAATCGCCACCAAACTCAACATTCCCCTCGGCACCGTCAAAATCCAGCTCCGTCGTGCTCGGATGCTTCTTGCCGAAATTATAAAAAACCATCCTCACAGCCTATGAAACACACCTTATTCCTTCTGCCCCTACTTTTGTTAGTCCTTGTCGAGCCTGTGCAGGCGCAGAAAAAGAAAGCCTCCTCGTTCCAGACACGCATCACCGGGCTTGCCGTCTCTGTCGATGCAGGGCTCCTTATCCCAAATTCCAAACAGGCCGATTTCTATAGTGGCCGTCCCGGCAACGCCAATACCATCGACCGTGTCCTTCGCAGCGAACTCTACGGGAACCAGATATGGAGTAGCCTTGTCGACCAGCAGCTCATCTCTCCCAGTGCCATACCATCCTACAGCGCCTTCCGCATTGCCGAATACGCCAATATGTACTATAAGCTCACCTATCAGATAGGTCTTGGCATCCGTTACAACTACAACAGCGGCTGGGGCTGGATGCTCAACTTCGACTTCAGCCAAGTTACCGCAGCAGGTCAGTTCCTCCTCTCCTCCGACAACGGCATCGGTATCCCCGGCAGCCGCCAATATGTCGTATGCGACATCTATGGCCTCGAAAAACGCATCCTCATCGATTTCGCCATTGCCCGCCGTGTACCCCTCACCAACATTCTCGACCTCGAACTCTCCCTCGGTGTTGGAGTCAACAATACCAAAGTCTCCGAAAATGGTATGCAGATTGCCGGCCACACCTACAGCATCCTTGATGTCTGGGGCGGACAATCACCCTACGGAGGCATTGGGTCGTATGACTACATCAACCAAGGCGGCATAGGGTTCACCACCCTCGCCTCTGTAGCTCTCGGCTACACCATGCAAGGGGCCACCATCGATTTCGGCTATGCCTGCCGCTACATGCAAACCCTATACAAAGGTTACAACGACAACGACGCCTTTGCTCTTCAACACAACATCTTCGCTCGTTTCAACCTCAATAACTTCAGCCTCTTCAAGAAATAACATTCAATAATTTTATAAAATAAGCTATCACTTTTTTCATTAAAAAAACACAATTCATCAGAAACAAATGATACAATTAACAGACCTTTCGCAATCCGACCATCCGCATTTCGCCAAAGATCTATTCGAATCGGCTTTCCCCGATGAAGAACGACCTCCTTTCGGGGAGTTAAAGAATCGCAACAAAGACAAATTTCATTTCATGGTCGCCACCAACGACGACGGCGACGAACCCATAGGCATCCTCACCTATTGGACTTTCGACGACTTTGTTTATATTGAACATTTCGCCATCGACGAAGAACTCCGCAACCAGGGACTTGGCAAAGCCGTCTTCCTCAACTTCCTCTCCCAACAAAAACAGCAGGTTGTCCTCGAGGTGGAACGCTCTCACGACGAAGTCTCCGACAACCGCATAGAATTCTATTCCAGTATGGGCCTCTATATCAACCCACAAGAATATGTCCAGCCTTCTTATCATGGCGACCAAGTTACTGTTCCTATGATAATTATGACGAAATACGAATTGAACGATGAAGAATTCAACGAAATTCGTGAAATTCTCTATCGAGAAGTGTATAAATGCAAACCCTCCGGCAGACGGTAGAGTAAAAAAACACATATTGTAACTTCCGCATCGACATATCGTTATCTCATCGGTTACAAAAAAAATCAAAAAAAAATTTGGTACGTCAAAAAAAAGTCGTATCTTTGCAACCGCTTTTGAGGAAAAGATACCCCGAAACGCAAAGATGGCTCCTTAGCTCAACTGAATAGAGCATCTGACTACGGATCAGAAGGTTGCAGGTTTGAATCCTGCAGGAGTCACGAAGACAAGGCACGCCAGCAATGAGTTGCGTGTCTTTTTTTTTGTATCAGTTTTTACATTCTTTTTTTTATTTTCGTTGTTATGGTATAAGTAGTTGTGGAATTGAGAACTATGTACGAGCAGAAAACATCATTTCGATATTTTTTAATATTTTTTTTGTTGCAGTGTAGTTTTTTCTTTAATTATTTCGTTATTATTGCATAAATGAAGGCGTATAGGTCAAATTGCAGGATGATTTTTGGTACTTTGTCTCAATAGGTCAAATTGCAGGATGGCCGAATGAAAAAAGTTTTGTATCTTTGCCGCGCAGTCTGAAGCATAGCGGGGCTCTGCTGGGGAGCAACCCCGT
>JAFXMW010000013.1 GCA_017530105.1 Bacteroidales bacterium | reverse complement strand
GGCTTCAGCCACAACGCTGGCACCATCACCAATGCCACCACTTCGCCCGCCACTATCAGCAACCTCGAGTACGAGACCCAGTACGACGTATATGTCCGCGCCATCTGCGACCAGAACACCTACAGTGCCTGGAGCGTCGTGGCCACCTTCACCACTGGCGAACAACCCTCCGAGGACTGCGATCCAGTCACCAGCCTCAACGTGACTGAGATTACTGAGACCACTGCCACCGTCACCTGGACACCCGGCGCCACCGGCGACCGTTGGCAGGTTGTGGTGAGCGATCCCAACGGTAGCACCGTCAGCGATGCCACTGTCAGCGAACCGCGTGCCAACCTCTCAGGCCTCACCCGCGGCACCAACTACACCGTCAGTGTCCGCACCGACTGCGGCGAGGGCAACTACAGTGCCTACGTCACTGCCAACTTCCGCACTCAGAGTGAAGGCATCGACGATGTCACATCAGCCACCTGCACCATCTATCCCAACCCGACCAGCAGCTCCACCACCATCAGCGTGAGCGGAGTGAACGGAAAGGTTAAGATTGCCGTCGTCGACATGAACGGCCGCACCGTTGCTACCGAGACCCTCGAGTGCAACAGCGACTGCGCCAAGACGATGGATGTCGACAACCTCGCCCAGGGTGCCTACTTCGTACGCATCACCGGCGACAGCGTCAACATGGTCAAGAAACTGATTGTACGCTAATTCCACAAGGAATCCCGGAATTCCCAAGAACCCTCCGGGATTTCCTTGACACTTTAATAAATGGGGCGGCCCGAAGCGCCGCCCCATTTTTTCATCCCTTCAACAATAAATCCAACCCTGTCGCGTTAACCTTTATCATGACACGCCAACAGCAACGCATACAAATCATCCAAGCCTGTCTCGAACAGCAGCAGCAACTTGCCGCCACCGCCAAACAAGAAATGGAATCGGCGCAGCAGCAAAGCAACGACTACGGAGCCAATGTCGACCGCTACGACTCCTACCGCACCAAGATGATGCGGGCGCGCGACATGTATGCCAAACAACTCTCCAACGCCAACGCCGGCATCAGGGTACTGCAGGAACTGATAAACCTTCCACCCTTCGAGAAAGCCGAGCACGGTGCCATCGTCATCACCGACAAACAGAAATTCTTCCTCAGCATCGGCGCGGGCAAATTCCTGGTGCCGCACCGCAGCGCCGAGTCCATCCCGCAGCAAACCTTCTTCGCCATCAGTG
The DNA here is from genome assembly GCA_017530105.1 of Bacteroidales bacterium. Taxonomy (GTDB): domain Bacteria; phylum Bacteroidota; class Bacteroidia; order Bacteroidales; family P3; genus Colimorpha. Next base: position 3,238 of record JAFXMW010000013.1, on the reverse strand, counting down.
CCCAGACACCCATCTACATGGCCCTCAAAGGCAAACAGCCCGGCGACACCCTCACCTTCAACGGAGTCACGCAAACCATTGTCGAAATACTTTAATCATCAAACAACATAAACCCCATTCGTCATGTTAAACATCATTGAAATCACCGGAGCCTTCCTGGTACTCTTCGCCATCATCGACATCACTGGGTCCATCCCCATCTTCCTGTCACTCAAGCACAGCGGCAACAAATTCCATCCCTTCTACGCCGCACTCATCTCGCTGCTGATTTTTGTCATCTTCTTCTTTCTGGGCGATGCCGCCCTGCAGCTCTTCGGCGTCGACATCAAGTCGTTTGCCGTAGCAGGCTCCATAGTCCTTTTCATCATGGCCTTCGAGATGATTCTGGGAGTGGAGATCTTCAAAAACGATGCCAGCAACGGCGGCTCGACCGTGGTGCCCATAGCCTTCCCGCTCATTGCTGGACCCGGGGCTCTCACCACCATCATCTCGCTCCGAGCCGAATACAGCGACATCAACATCCTTATTGCACTGCTCATCAACATCTGCATCGACTATCTGGTGCTCCGCTACATCGACAAACTCGAACACATCCTGGGCGGCACCCTCATATCCATCCTACGCAAATTCTTTGGTGTCATCCTGTTGGCCATCGGTGTCAAACTTTTCACCACCAACCTCGGCAGCATCATCTACAGTCTCAACCTGCAATAAACCCAAACGTTGCGGCCGACAAACTTCCCATTCACCAACGCCCTCAAAACAAACCCCATGGACGTTTGTTTTACACTTGTTTCCCACTTGTTTTACACTTTAAAAGTGTAAAACAAGTGGGAAACAACAGCCCAACAAGCAGCCCTTTTTCCCACCTTGTAGAGCACAGGGGGTGTCGACCTCCTTCACTCTGGCCTTTTCACCAATTCCGAAGGGACTGTCGCGAGGTATCATGCAAAAAAAATGATTATATGGCGAAAAAGTCGTATCTTTGCTTGATAATAATCCCATGTATAATCAACGCAACAATTTAATAAAAAACTTATTACACATAATATGAAACACCTATCCATTGTCAAGAGAGGCATGATTTCTCTGATATTGATGTTTATTCTGAGTGCAGGCAACGCCTTTGCCTACGATGTCTCGGCGATATGCCCGTCAGGACAAAGACTCTACTACAACATCAACACCACCGACTTCACCGCCGAAGTCACCTATCCCGGCACGGCACCCAACTTCTGGTCCCCAAGCAGTCATACGCTGCCCACCGACTCCCTTATCATTCCGGCCACTATCACCCACCAGGGCAACACCTACACGGTCAACACCATCGGCAACAACGCCTTCACCAACTGCGCCCGCATCACGGTGGTAATCCTCAGCAACTCTGTCACCTCAATCAACGACTCGGCATTCCAGTTCTGTTCAAGCATCAAACACGTCAACTTACCCAACAGTATAACCAATATCGGTGCCAGTGCTTTTGAGTATTGCACAGGTCTGAAACGCATCCAACTGCCCTCAAGCCTCACCTCTCTGGGTTCGGGAGCCTTCTCCCTTTGCCGCCAACTCGACTCCATCACTCTTCCGCAAACCATCACCGTCATTCCCAGTTCCCTTTTCTACTCATGCAACAGCCTTAGTCTCATCACCATACCCAACACCGTCACCCGCATTGAAGAGTACGCCTTCCACATGTGCAATTCCCTGCGTTCCATCAACCTGCCCAACTCCATCAACTATATTGGCAACAACGCCTTTGCCAGCTGCCGCAATCTGCGCACCATTGTGCTGCCCAACACCCTTGCAGCCATCAACGCCTATACGTTCCACTCGTGCGACAGGCTGGAGCGCGTCCGCATCCCCGAAACCGTCACCACCATACGAGGCAATGCCTTTGCCGGCGACACCAGCCTCATGGACATTGTCATCCTCAACCCCGAACCGCCCTCGCTGGGAGCCAACGCCTTCTCGGGTGTTGACCGCTCTATCATGGTCCACATCCCCTGCGGCTCATTGGAGAGCTATTCCCCCGCCAACGGCTGGAGAGATTTCACCAACCTCACCGAATATCCCGGCTTCTATTTCTCTTACGACACCGATGACACCCTTGCCGGTCGTGTGGAGGTGCTTGTCCATCCCACCTGCACCGATTCCACCGCTGTGGTTCAGGCTATACCCTTCGCTGGATACCAATTCGCATACTGGAACGACGGCGACACCGCCAACCCCCACACAGTGAATGTCACTGTTGACTCCATCGTGATAGCCTATTTCAGATACGTAGGCGGCATCGGCATCGACCCCACCGCCGTCGATGCTTCCGTCATCACCGCCGAGAACAGAACCATCCTCATCTCCAATGCCGAAGGGATGGCTGTGAGAGTCTACGACATAGCAGGCCGACTGTGCCACTATGTGCGCCAGGCCTCGCGCCAGCAACGTATCACCGTCGACTATCCGGGAGTCTATCTGGTGCAGACCGACTCGTATCCAGCCCACAAGATTTACGTCCCCTAACCCCTCAGGCTGCAAAAGCGCTAAAACTACGCTACCGCTGCAGCCGCCACAATAATTCTCGCCCATGAAAATTGCCGTTCTGTTGCCCTGCTACAATGAAGAGCCCACCATCGCCAAGGTGGTAAGCGATTTCCATGCTGCTCTTCCCGAAGCCATCATCTATGTCTACGACAACAACTCCACCGACGGCACAGCCCAGGCGGCACGGCAGGCGGGAGCCATCGTGCGCCACGAACCCATGCAGGGCAAAGGCAACGTGATACGCCGCATGTTCCGCGAGGTGGAAGCCGACTGCTACCTGATGGCCGACGGCGACGACACCTATCCCGCCGAACAAGCTCGCCAAATGGTGGCCCCCATATTGGAAGAGCATGTCGACATGGTAATCGGCGACAGGCTCTCCTCCACCTACTTTGAGCAAAACAAGCGTCCTTTCCACAACGGGGGCAACCGCGTGGTGCGCTGGCTTATACGTCGTTTCTGGCACACCGACATCCACGACATCATGACCGGCTACCGCGCCTTCAGCCGCACCTTTGTCAAGAACTTCCCCGTCATGTCGGGCAATTTCGAAATCGAAACCGAAATGACCATCCATGCCCTCGACCGCCGTTTCCTCCTGCGCGAAGTGCCCGTGGTCTACCGCGACCGCCCACAGGGCAGCGTGTCGAAACTCAACACCCTCTCCGACGGCATCAGTGTGCTCAAGACCATCGTCCTG
>JAFXMW010000012.1 GCA_017530105.1 Bacteroidales bacterium | reverse complement strand
ATCTCACGGCACTGGTGGGAATAGCTTTCGGCGGCCGGTACCACAACGTCGAATAAACCCCAGCACAGCCATGATACAGAGCCAGCAACAAATGGAAAACCTCGCCCTCGAATGGGGCTTCCTCCCTTTCTTCCGCAACCGCGTGGAGGGCTTCTCGATTGAAGAACACACACCCGAAGAACGTTGGTTCTCGCCCGAACACCCCGGTCCATGGGACTGGAAAGGACCCGTCATCGGCGAATGGCGATGCGCCTACGGCAAATTCTTTGCCGGAAAAGCCGGGTTCGTCAGTCTCGAATGGCTACCCGACTTCATCAACTGGCGCCGCAGCCAAACCCCGCTCGAAAAGATGCCCCCTGCCGCACGGCATATCCTCCAGGTACTTGTCGAGCATGAGTCGCTCCTCTCACAAGAGCTGAAAAAGGCCAGCGGCTTCACACTCAGCCGCCGACGCAGCCCCGAGGGCAACGACGGCTCCACCTGCGACACCCTCATCGCCCGCCTCGAAATGGCCACCTATGTCTGCATCGCCGACTTCGAATACAAGATTTCGCGCAGCGGCCAAAGCTACGGCTGGGGCGTGGCGCGCTACTGCACCCCCGAAGCCATGTACGGCAGCGGCATTGCCCACTGCGACCGCACCCCCCAGGAAAGCCGCGACCGCATCCTCTCACACCTCGCCTCCCTCTTCCCCAATGCCGCTCCCGCCCACCTGCAGCGCATGATCTGACCCCTCCGTCCCCCGTCACCAATCCACGACTCAACCGAGCCTTCGCTCTACCTTCGCTTGTTTTACACTTGTTTTACACTTTTTCCACACTTGTTTCACACTTTTCATAGTGGAGAACAAATGTCACTCAATTGTCGTTGAAACGGCAATGCTTCCACCCCTCTTTTGCAGGGCAAACTCCTTCCACCAACGTCACAAAAACAGGTCAAAAAGGTTGCCGCGCCTTCAGTTGCACACAACAAGCTACATTCCAACGCATTACACTGTTTTTATGGTAATAATTGTAAAAAAAACCTTTCAATCCAAAAAAAAGTTGTACCTTTACAACCAGTAAAAAATGAAAGAAAAACGTTGGATATTAAGGAAAGATTATGATAAAGAGGTAGTTAAAAAACTTGAGGAAGTATTAGGAGTAGACGAAATTATCGCCACGCTGCTTGTTGAGCGTGGTGTTACTACATTCGAAGAGGCAAGGTGTTTCTTCCGACCAAGCTTGGACCAATTGCATGATCCTTTCCTGATGAAGGACATGGACCGCGCCATTGCTCGTATCAACGAGGCGGTCCGCCGTCACGAGCGAATCCTGGTATACGGGGATTACGACGTGGACGGCACATCGGCTGTCGCTTTGGTGTATTCGTACCTGCGTACGTTCCACCACTATATTGATTTTTACATCCCCGACCGCGACAGCGAGGGCTACGGCGTCTCCTACCGAGGCATCGACTATGCCCGCGACACGGGGGTGAAACTGATTATTGCGCTCGACTGCGGCATCAAGGCTCTTGAGCAGGTGGAATATGCCAACTCGCTGGGCATCGACTTCATTATCGGTGACCACCATCTGCCCGACGGTATGAACATTCCTGCCGCCGTGGCGGTGCTCGACCCCAAACGCGAAGACTGTCCCTACCCTTACAAGGAGCTTTCGGGTTGCGGCATCGGGTTCAAGATTGTTGAGGCACATCAGGAGCAACGCATGGGTGTGCGCCTGTGCGACCCGCCGGAAAGCCTTGACGAGATACGCCGCGAGAAGCGCGAAGCCCTACAGCTGCACCTGCTCAAGTATCTCGACCTGGTAGCCGTGAGCATTGCCTCGGACATCGTCCCTATTATGGGCGAGAACCGTGTGCTGGCCGCCTATGGTCTGAAAGTCATCAACACCCATCCCCGTCCGGGTATCGAGTCCATCCTCAAATGCGGCCATGTCGACCGTCGCAAAGAAGACCAAGCCGACACCACTGAGCATCCCGACCAAAAGTCAGGTTACTTTGAGAAAGAGCTGAACATCACCGACCTGGTGTTTCTGGTGGGTCCCCGCATCAATGCCGCGGGACGAATCAAGAGCGCCTTCGACTCGGTGAGACTCCTTCTGAGCGACAACGCCGAGCAGGCGGAGATGCTGGCTGAGGAAATCGACAACTTCAACAAGGAACGCAAAGGACTCGACAGCAAAGCCACCGAGGATGCCAAGCACCGCATCGAGAGCGACCCGGTGATGATGAGGCGCAAGAGTATCGTGCTTTTCGACGAAAACTGGCACAAAGGCGTGGTGGGCATTGTGGCATCGCGTCTGGTGGAGGCCTATTACAAGCCTACCGTCATCTTTACCCGCTCTACAAGCGACATCGAAGACCTCTATACGGGATCGGCACGAAGCATCAAGGAGTTCGACGTGCATGCTGCGCTGGAAAAGTGCAGCGACTTGTTGGAACATTTCGGCGGCCACCGCTGTGCTGCCGGAGTGTCGGTGAAACCTGAGAACCTGGAAGCCTTCACGGCACGTTTCGAGGAGGTGGTGAACCAGACCCTTCCCGCCGAGGACATGACTCCCGAGATAGAGATTGACGCCGAGATTGACTTTGCCAAGCACATCACTCCCAAGTTCCTCCGCATCCTGAAACAGTTCGGTCCCTTTGGCCCGGAGAACAATGTGCCGGTGTTCATGTCACATAGCCTGGTGGACACAGGCTATCCCCGTGTGGTGGGAGCCAAACATCTGAAGTTTAATGTCATTTCGCTCCTCTCACGGAGCAAGTCGTATCCCGCTATCGGCTTCCAACTGGGGCATTGTTTCCCACGCGTAAAGAAAGGCCACCCCTTCACCATCTGCTACACCCTCGAAGAGAACTACTGGAACGGCAAGACCGAAATCCAACTGAATGTCAAAGACCTGCGTTTCGACGAAGACTGAGGAGATAGGATGTGAACGAGGGCATTTCTTTATAGTCAAATTAGAGTTTTTAGTTTATACCTTTTAGTTTCAAAAAATCATGGCTGACGACAAGAAGATTATTTTCTCGATGGTGGGAGTGGGCAAACTGATACCGCCCAGCCGCCAGATATTAAAAGACATATACCTTTCGTTTTTCTACGGTGCCAAAATAGGCATCATAGGTCTGAACGGCTCGGGCAAATCGAGCCTGCTGAAGATTATCGCCGGGGTAGACAAGGACTACCAGGGCGAGGTGGTGTTTGCCCCTGGCTACAGTGTGGGTTATCTGGAACAGGAACCCAAACTGGACGACAGCAAGACGGTGAAAGAGGTGGTGCAGGAGGCTGTGCAGCCCGTGGTGGATGCCCTGAAGGAGTATGAAGAGGTGAATAATGCCTTTGCCGAGCCGGATGCAGATTTCGACAAACTCTGCCAGAGGCAGGGTGAGTTGACTGAACTTTTGGAACAATACGACGCATGGAATCTGGACAGCCGACTGGAACGCGCCATGGATGCACTGCGCTGCCCCGACGAGGATGAGCCCGTGAAGAACCTCAGCGGTGGCGAGCGGAGACGCGTGGCTTTGTGCCGCCTGCTGTTGCAGGAACCTGACATCCTGCTGTTGGACGAGCCTACCAACCATCTGGATGCCGAGAGCATCGACTGGCTGGAACAACATCTGCGCCAATATAAGGGTACAGTGATTGCTGTAACACACGACCGCTATTTCCTCGACAATGTGGCAGGTTGGATTTTGGAGCTGGACCGCGGCGAAGGTATCCCCTGGCAGGGTAACTACAGCAGTTGGCTGGATCAGAAGACCCAACGGCTGGCCATGGAGGAGAAGCAGGAAAGCAAACGCCGCAAGACCCTGCAGCGCGAGCTGGAATGGGTGCGCATGGCTCCCAAGGCGCGCCACGCCAAGGGCAAAGCCCGTCTGGCAGCCTACGACCGTATGATGAACGAGGACGTGAAGGAGAAGGAACAGAACCTCGAGATATTCATCCCCAACGGCCCGCGACTGGGCAACAAGGTGTTGGAGGTGGAAGGCGTCAGCAAGGCCTATGGCGACAAATTGCTGTATGAGAATCTCACCTTCAGTCTGCCACCGGCGGGTATTGTGGGCATCATCGGTCCCAACGGCTGTGGTAAGACTACCCTCTTCCGCCTGATTATGGGATTGGAGAAACCCGACACAGGAACTTTCACCGTGGGCGAGACGGTGAAGATAGGCTATGTGGATCAGCAGCATGTGCAGATTGACCCCGAAAAGAGCGTGTACGAGGTGGTGTCGGAGGGCAACGAGCTTATCCCCATGGGGGGACGGCTGGTGAACGCCCGCGCCTACCTGTCGCGATTCAACTTCACCGGCACCGACCAGAGCAAGAAAGCCGGTGTGCTGAGTGGCGGTGAGCGCAATCGTCTGCATCTGGCTCTGACTTTAAAGAGCGAGGCCAATGTGCTGCTGCTTGACGAGCCCACCAACGACATCGACGTGAACACCATGCGCGCCCTTGAAGAGGGCTTGGAGAACTTTGCCGGCTGCGCCGTGGTCATCAGCCACGACCGCTGGTTCCTCGACCGTATCTGTACCCATATCCTGGCCTTTGAAGGCGACTCACAGGTCTATTTCTTCGAAGGCAGCTACAGCGAGTACGAGGAGAACCGCCGCAAACGCCTCGGCGACGACACCCCGCACCGCCTGCGCTACAAGAAACTGATGAAATAATACTTGAATTCTTGATTGTCTGAGTGGTTTGCGCGTCAAACCACTCAGACAATCAAGAATTCAAACAATCTTCTCATGCCCATGAAAAAGATAATACTGATACTTTTAATTTTCAATTTTCAATTCTCAATTCTCAATTCTCTTTGGGCACAAGAGATTGGTATGGAATATGATGAGCATGGCCGTGTGGTCAGTTCATCGCACGGTGTGGTGGATGCCAACGACCGACTGGCGGTGCTTATCACATACACCTACGACAGCATAGGCGTGGTGGAGACCCGCACCCTGCAGAGCTACGACAAACAGGGCCGTGCCGTGCGCAAGGAGGTCTACACCGTGGACGAGTACCTGCTCTATACCGAAGAAAATCAATACGACCGCCACGGCAACCGCACCCGCTGCGTCCAGACCACCTACGACGAAGACGGCAAGCCCTCACCGACAATCTACAAATACCGCTACAGCAAACAGCCCGACGGCACATGGCAGCTGGTCAGCATCCTCCTAAACGGGAAGGAGGTCCTGCTTGAGGAATAAGATCAAAACCGCGGTAGTGCTTGTGGCAATGTTGATGGTGCCATGCCTGCTTTTTTATCTAATGCAGAGACACGACAAGCACGAAGATTGTGAGTCCGCCAAAGCATTCGACCTACTGGTCAAGACCATCTATTTCGAAGGTGATGTACTGTCCGCTCCAGTATACAACAACACCACCCTGCTATGCATCAAGATTGACACCACCAGTGTAGATTCGTTCTATTATTTCAGCCGTGATTGGGCTCTCTGCATCCGTGACAGTGTGGCGGTAATTCCTATCGGGATAATTGACAAGTTTGATTCGGCAGACCACTTCAAAACCACTGCCCAACGAGTGGTGGTAAACAGAGGCTTCAACAAAAAGTCCATATTCATCCGAGGCAGCGACACCCTGACTATAAACCTCGACCTGTGGCCGGCGAAATTAGAAGAGGTACATCTTCTGATGGCCTGGGAGAACACCCTAGATTCTATATGTAGTGAGAAATAACCCTGGTAATTCTCTTAAAGCCTGATGACCATTCCTCGAATTTCGGGGTCAGAGTATTTTTAGACAGAAAAAATTTCGGGGTCAGAGTATCTTTTACGATAAAAAAATCTCGGGGAAAGAAAAAATAGTCGTATCTTTGCATTCGTAATAGAAAAAAGAAGATGGGGAATATTATTTTTAAACGTAAGTTATACAGTAGATTACTCGAATGGAAGAACCGTCGACAAGGAGGCACGGCCATCTTGGTGGAAGGTGCACGACGAGTCGGGAAATCTACCGTGGTGGAACATTTTGCAAAAAATGAGTATGAGTCATACATACTCATCGATTTTAATAGGGCATCGAAAGATATACGTGAGTTGTTTGACGATTTAACCAACTTGGATGATATTTTCATGCGATTGCAGCAGCATTATCACACCATTTTGAAACCACGTCAGTCGCTTATCATATTTGACGAAGTGCAGAAATGTCCTATGGCCAGGCAAGCCATCAAATATCTCGTTGCTGATGGCAGATACGATTACATCGAGACAGGCTCACTCATCAGTATTAAAAAGAACACAAATAATATCACGATTCCGAGTGAAGAAGAAAGAGTGGATATGTACCCGATGGATTATGAAGAATTTCGTTGGGCTCTTGGAGATGATGTCACTGTCACGCTGCTTCGGCAATTCTATGAAGGCAAGAAACCTTTAGGGGCAGCCCATAGGAAGGCATTGCGCGACTTACGCCTGTACATGTTAGTCGGGGGTATGCCACAGGCCGTATTGTCTTATCTTGAAAACAACAACCTTAGTCTTGTAGACCAAGTAAAACGCGATATACTGAGTCTGTACATCGACGATTTCCAGAAAATAGACCCTACGGGTAACATGGAACGGCTGTTTCTGAATATACCCGCCCAACTCAGCAGCAATATATCTCGGTATCAACCATATCCAGTTGTAGGCAGCAAATCGGGGGAGAGAATGGCAGAGTTGCTCCAAGCCTTGTCAGAAAGCAAGACCACACTCTTCTGCCATCATTGTACCGACCCCATGGTAGGGATGTCCCTTTATAAAGGCTTGTCACGATACAAAATCTATTTGGCCGACACGGGTCTATTTGTCACATCATGCTTTTGGGATAAAGAGTACACCGAGAATATCATATACAACAAACTGTTGAGCGACAAACTGGAGGCGAATCTGGGCTATGTCTATGAGAATCTGGTGGCACAGATGCTCGCATCAAGCGGCAACAAACTCTTTTACTATACCTTCCCAAAAGACGAGAAACACAACTACGAGATTGATTTCCTCCTATCGCGAGGCAACAAAATAGTACCGATTGAAGTGAAGTCATCCGGTTACCGCACACACAAATCGTTAGATGTGTTTTGCGAGAAATATTCCCCTCGTATCGGCGACCGCATACTGATTTACACCAAAGATTATCAACAGGACGGCCAGACACAATGTATTCCTTTCTACATGACACCACTATTAGAATAATAATTGCAATGAATTACGTATCTGTAAAAGAATAATCTATGAGAAGGTTTTT
>JAFXMW010000087.1 GCA_017530105.1 Bacteroidales bacterium | reverse complement strand
GTCGTGCTCATTGTCAACGCACCCGCCGTCCCCGGTGCTTTCCGCGACATGATAGCCTCCGCCTTCGGCTACCACGAAGCCCTCGGAGGCATTATGGGAGCAGCCATAGCCTGGGGCGTAAAACGCGGCATCTATAGCAACGAGGCCGGACAAGGCACCGCACCCATCGTGGCCGCCGCCGCCAAAGTCGACCACCCCGTAAAGCAAGGCCTCGTGCAAGGCTTCTCAGTCTACGTCGACACCCTGCTCGTATGCACCGCCACCGCCGTCATGCTGCTGGCCACCAAGTGCTACAACGTCATCGACCCTGCCTCTGACCCCTCGGCAGTCAACTACCTTGTCCAGTCTCCCACCCCCGGCCTCGGCCTGCCCGGTGTGGAATACACCATTGCAGCACTCTCCACCCTCCTCCACAACGGCTGGGGCGGCATCGTCATCAGCATCACCCTCTTCTTCTTTGCCTTCACCACCGTCATGGCCTATTACTACTACGCCGAAACAAGCCTTGTCTACCTCTTCACCAAAGCCCGCCAACGCCGTCTCAAAACTCAGGAAAAATATTTCGGCCGTCAAGACCGCGCCACCGCACGCCACCGCGATCGCAAGATGTTCGACACCCGCCGCAACGAAAAACGCCTCATCAACACCCTCCGCATCGTCTTCATCGCCGCCGTCTTCTTCGGCAGTCTCAAAGAAGCCGGCATCATCTGGAGCCTCGGCGACATGGGCGTGGGCATGATGGCCTGGATCAACATCATAGCCATCCTCCTGCTGTCGCCCATAGCCTTCCGCGCCCTCCGCGACTACGAGCGGCAACAGAAACAAGGCAAAAATCCCGTCTTCACACCCAAAAACCTCGGCATCAAGAATGCCGACTACTGGGAGGGCAACGACATCGCCCAACCGTAACACACAGCATATCATACCATATACAAGCACATTAGCAATAAAAAGACATTTCATACCCGACTCCAAGTTCGCTCGTTATCCATCAGTTCTCCCATATTTCTCCCATACAGCATGGGAGAAATATGGGAGAACTAACGTATAAGAATCGGATAACGAGCGAACCTTCTATTATGCGATGGTGAATAAAAAAAACACGTTGATTGCAAAAATAATTGTATCTTTGCAAAATAATTTACAATAGAAAAATACTAAACAGAAAAAGGACACAAAATACACACACAGCCATGAAAAAGATCGTTTTAATGCTGGCTCTGATGTTAGCCACATTCACGGTAAAAGCCAACAACATCCTCTATTTCACCTACAATCAGGCAGCCCGCACCGTCGCCTACCTCAACAATCAGGACGAACTGATGATTTATTGCGGCTACGAGAACGAACTGCCCACCTACGTGCTTGTCAACGAGGTGTGGGCAGAGCAAATCAGCTCGTCGTTCTTCGAGGTATGGCTGTTTGGCTTCGACGCCTACACGGGTGAAGAGATATTCATGCCCATCGACTTGGAGTGCATCTACCTGATGCAGGGAGGCAAAATCTTCAGTGCTGCGCAATACCTGCGTTTCCGCACCTCGCACGCCCGGCCAACCTTTGTCTGGGCCATGCCGCCCTACAATCCTTTCATCCGCGCCCCCAGGCCGTTGACATTCTACTACACCTACCACTACGACATTCACCGTCCAGGCTGGCACTACCGCCACTATCCGCACATCCACTATCACCCCTACTATATGCGTCCCCCTCATCGCCCGGCCCCCATACCGCCCAAGCCCTACACTCCCGGCAAGGAGTACCCTGGCTACCACTCCACTCAGGACGGATACCAATACAACGACCTGCCCCTTGTGGGACGCGTCACCGCACCGCGCTCGGCCACCACAGTGCAGAACAACCCCACCGGACGTAGCGGAAGCCGCATCACCAGCGACCGCAAAAGCAACACCATTACATCCACCGACCGTGTAACAGGCAGCCGCACTACCACCAACGCCCCGAGTCGTAACGAGTCGCTTGAAGGTAGCGGCACACGCGGAAACAGCATCTCAAGCCGCAGCAGCGACACCGAAACGCGCAACGGCAATGCCACCACCCGCAGTGGCGACAACTCGAATTCACGCAACCGCGGCACCACATCGCGCTCAGGAAGCAGCACCTCACGCTCCGGCAACAACACGGGTTCAACCAACAGCCGCTCCGGCAACACCTCTACCCGCGACAACAACCAGGGCACTACCACCTCGCGCACCGGAACGGTCTCTTCGCGCACCGACGATGCAGCCTCCACAGTCCGCAACAATTCCTCCTCGCGTAGCGGCAACAACACCGAGAACAAGGTCAGCAGCGACAACAACACCTCGCGTAATGGCAACAACCGCAAACCCGAGGCCACCCGCACCACCACAAGCCGCAGCACCTCATCGGCAACACCCACTTCTCAACGCAGTGGCAATGTTTCCCGCCAGAACGTCAGCCGCGACAACAACACTTCGGACAATAACTCACGCGGCAACGTCAGCACACCCTCTCGCGGCAGCCAGACCTCGAGCCGCAACTCCGGCACCCGCCGCAACTAACTCGTTCCATTCCCGTTAACAATAAAACAAAACCTCATGGCAATTAAAGAAAGCGAATTGGTATTGGCTCCCAACGGGAGCCTTTACCACATACATCTCACCGGCGAAAATCTGGCCGACACCGTGCTGCTGGTGGGCGACCCCGAAAGGGTGAACATGTTTAAGGACATCTTCGAGAGCGTAGAGTACGAGTCGATGAACCGCGAACTCCATGCATTGACCGGACATTACCACGGCAGCCGTTTCACAGCTTTGTCGACAGGCATGGGCTGCGACAATATCGACATCGTTGCCACAGAGCTCGATGCCGCTGCCAATTTCGACCTTGCCAGACGCACCCCGCTCACCACTCACCGTAGTCTGAACCTGATACGCATAGGCACAAGCGGGTCGCTACGCCGCGAAGTGGACTGTGGCAGTATGGTGGCTTCGCGCTATGCCATCGGCATGGACGGGCTTTTGAATTACTACAAACACGATAATCAGGGATTTCTCCCCGATATGGAGCAGGACTTTGCCCGTCACATGCAACTCGACCCCCGTTTGGCAACGCCCTATTGTGTGCAGTGCAGCGACGATTTGCTGCAGCGTGTGGCCGACGGGATGCACAAAGGCATCACGGTCACAGCACCTGGATTTTATGGTCCGCAGGGACGGCTAATCAGGTTGGAACCCAGCATTGAGCATCTGAATGAGAGGTTGGCTGAATTCAGCTGGGACGGGGTTCCCGTCACCAACCTTGAAATGGAAACCTCGGCCATATACGGTTTTGCCAATGCTTTGGGACACCAAGCCCTGACCGTGTGCCTCATTATCGCCAACCGACCGGCAGGCACTTTCCTCAACGATTACCACAAACCCATGAAAGACACCATCGCAACCATCATAGAAAGAATGTCATAATGAAAAAGATTGCAGTATTATTATTGGGATTGGTTTTAGGAGCCTCGGCATGGAGCCAAAGCCAACCCGACTACATCCCCGAACAGTTGGGACGTGATGCCCACCACATTATTCAGGCGCTTGGAGCCTTTGTGGGAAACGAGCGGGCAGAGAGCCAATCGTTTGACATCACCTATATGCCCGCCGGCAACGGTGTGGAAGGCGTGATGATTATCAATACCGCCGATTATCGTTGCACCTTTAAACTGGATGCCCAATACGAAATGTGCTATGAACTGACTATTGACATACGGTCGCAGGAGTTCCTCGACATCTTCTACAATCTTTTTTCCACCTACCGCACCGAGAACTTCGATAACTACCGCATCATGGGGTTCGGGAACATACGTTTGCGCGTCACCGAGAACCCGTCGACCACCTCGCGCTACCGCAATTTCAAGTTCACCATCGAGGAATAGCGTCCCCGCTAATTCTGCACTGGTTTTGACAGTATTTCAGCCTTTGTGCCGAAATCTACTAATTGTATAATTATCAACACCTTATACAATTAATCTCAAAAAAGTCTGTTCAAAAAAGCGAAAAAAACAGAAAAAGGGTCTATCTCAGCATGTTTTGCACCCTAAGTAAAGGAAAAAAGCATAGAAAAAACACTTTTTTTTCACAACACATTCAACTGATTTACAGACACCTAAATTTGACTATCAAAAAAAAACAACTATATATAAAAAAAAAACATTGTAGTATGGTTTTTTTTTGGTACTTTTGCAACGTCAATTATGTGCCGGAGTATGGGTTAAGGGTTCTGTCTGTACCCGGCATCAATTAAAAAATAGGACCCAAAATTAAATGTTTTAACACACACCAAAAAAAATGAAAGAAAATCAGAAGAAGGAGTACGACACTCCAATGGTAGAAGTGCTGCGAGCCCGTGTCGAAAAGGGTTTTGAGATGTCAGCAGTAACTGGTAACAATGAAGCTCTTGTCAGTAGCGGCGAGGCTCATGGCGGCAGCGATTTCGATTAATTTAACAACGAACATTAAAAATTTATTCTAAAGATGAAAAAAACTTTATTGTCAATTTTCGCTATCATGACCCTCGCCATGGGCATGACCTCTTGCCAGAAAGAGGAGAATAATAACATTTCTTTCCAGGGTTCTATGGAAACCTACACCGCCGCCGACGACACCAAGACCGTTTTGATTGGTACCGACGTGGTTTGGGAAGCTGCTGACCAGATCAAGGTTTACGGCACCCAGGGTTACGGTATTTTCACCGCTACTCCTCAGTATCCCAACAATACTGTTGCTGATTTCAGCAAGGGCACTGCCAACCCCGGTGAGGCTCCTTATTACGCTTTTTATCCTGTCAGCATTGCTAACAGTGAAAGCAACATCACTCTTCCCACTGTTCAGGCTACTGTCAACGGTGATTTGACTTATTTCCCCATGTTTGCAAAGTCCGACACCACTGTTCTTACCTTCAAAAACCTCTGCGGTGTTTTGAAGCTCAACCTCCAGAAAGAGAATGTTAACATCAGCTCTATCCAGGTTTCTGTTGAGGAAGGTAAAAACATCAATGGTAACTTCAACGTCCGTCAGAGCGGTATTGTTCCCACTATGACCTATGTTGCCAATGGTTCCAACACCACCACTCTCACCTGCTCCGAAGCTCAGGCTATCGATGAGACCAAGTCGTTCTTCATCTACATGCCTCACGGTACTTACACCAACATGCAGATTGTCATCACCACCGACGACAACCGTACCTGCACCAAGACCCTCAAGGCTAACAAGTCTGTCTACATTGGCCGCAGCCAGTACACCGAGATTAACCTCGGCAGTGAGAGCCTCAACTTCTAATTGTTGACAGTTGATAAACTCTTCTCTCTGCTTGGGCAGAGAATTTTGCAGAGCACTTTAACGAATTCACTTCTTGAGTGCCAAATTTTGAAACAGAAAGGATGCTCATTGAGGGCATCCTTTTTTTTACAAACATAAATAACTAATAATGATAGTCTTCATTGATATTGAGACAGGACACGAAAACCAACGGATTACCGACTACGGTGCCGTGCGGGAGGATGGTGCTGTGCTGCACACCCGGTCTCAATCGGAATATGAAGACTTTGTTGCTGCAGGCACCGTCCTTTGCGGACACAATATCCTGCGGCACGACTTGAAATACCTCTCTTTGGCAAGCAGGAATCCGGCTTTTTCATGGAACAACTTCACATTTATCGATACCCTGCCGCTTTCTCCCCTGCTATTCCCCAAGAAACCCTATCACAGACTGGTAAAAGACGACAAACTGCAAAGCGACGAGCTGAACAATCCCGTCAACGACGCCCAAAAGGCTCGAGACCTTTTTTACGATGAAGTGTCTGCGTGGAACCAATTGCCCGCCATCCGTCAAACCATCTTCTATCACCTTTTGAAAGACACCCATGAATTCCGCGGTTTCTTTCAATACCTCAACCTACAAATCCCCGCCACCAATTTAGAGTATGTTATCGCCCAAGAGTACCGAGGCTTAATCTGCAGTCATGCCAACCTTTCGGCAGTAATAAAGCACTACCCCATTGAACTTGCTTACATTCTTGCCGTTATCGGAGCCAACGACATACAATCCATTACCCCTATGTGGGTGACGCGCAACTACCCCAAAGTGGCCAATGTGATGAACCTGTTGCGCAACACCCCCTGCGGCAATTGTCCCTATTGCCTGCATCGTCTCGATGCACACCAGGGGCTGAAAGAATTCTTCGGTTACAGCAACTTTCGCACTTTCGACGGCCAGCCCCTACAGCAACAGGCCGTTGAAGCAGCCATTCGGGGAGAATCGTTGTTGACCATCTTCCCCACTGGTGGGGGTAAATCTCTCACCTTCCAACTGCCTGCCCTCATGGCCGGCCAAAACACTCATGGCCTGACCGTAGTGCTTTCGCCCTTGCAGTCGCTGATGAAAGACCAAGTGGACAACCTTGCCGAGCGCGGAATCCACAACGCCGTGACCATCAACGGCCTGCTGGACCCCATCGAGCGTGCCGAAGCCATAAACCAAGTGGCTTCCGGAATAGCCAACCTATTATACATCTCCCCCGAGATGTTGCGTTCCGCCACAATACAAAGGCTTCTCTCCGGGCGCAACATCGTGCGTTTTGTCATTGACGAGGCACACTGTTTCTCGGCCTGGGGACACGATTTCAGAGTAGACTACCTATACATCGGCGACTTCATCAAACAACTACAAGAGGAAAAGAAACAACGCATTCCAATCCCAGTGTCGTGCTTCACTGCCACTGCAAAGCAAAAAGTCATCAGCGACATTGTGGACTACTTTCACCAGAAACTGGGCATCACCCTGAAAGTGTTTGCCGCTTCAGCCGAGAGGAAAAACCTGCGCTACTCCGTCATCCATACCGATACCGACAACGACAAGTACAACCAATTGCGCAATATTATTTTGGGCCGCAAGTGTCCCACCATCGTATATGTGTCACGCACCCGCAGAACCCACGAACTCTGCAGCCACCTCTGTGCCGACGGTATAAAAGCGCTCCCTTTCAACGGCAAGATGGAAGCCGAAGCCAAGGTGCGCAACCAGAATGCCTTTATGAGCGGGGAAGCACAGGTAATCGTGGCCACCTCGGCCTTCGGAATGGGCGTGGACAAAAAGGACGTGGGACTCGTCATCCATTACGACATCAGCGACTCGCTGGAGAACTATGTGCAAGAGGCTGGACGCGCCGGACGCGACCCAAGCATGGAAGCCGAATGTTATGTGCTTTTCTGCGACAACGACCTCGACAAGCATTTCATTCTCCTCAACCAGACAAAGCTCAGCATCAGCGAAATCCAGCAAGTGTGGCAAGCCATTAAGGACCTGACACCCACTCAGGCAAAAATCAGTTGCACCCCTCTTGAGATTGCACGCCAAGCGGGATGGAACGAGGATGTCATGGACTTGGAGACACGCGTCAAGGCAGCCATCTCCGCGCTCGAAAATGCCGGCTTCATAGAACGGGGCAACAACGTCCCGCATATTTTTGCCACAGGCATCACCGTAGGCAATATGGACGAGGCTCGTTCACGCCTCACCCGTTCCCCCTTCTTCGACCAAAGCACCCGCGAAGAGGCCGCCCGCATCATCCGCTCCCTCATCAGCACCCGCGCCACCTCCAACAGCAAAGACGGCGAGGCCGAAAGCCGCATAGACTATCTGGCCGACATGCTGGGCATGAGCAAGGAAACCGTCATCCGCAATGTCAACCTCATGCGGCAAGAAGGCGTGCTGGCCGACTCGCGCGACATGCAAGCCTGGATCACCAAAAGCACCACGGCGAGGGAGCTTGAGCAATCCCTACGGTTGGAAAAGTTCATCCTGTCTCAACTGAAAGCCGATGTCACAATTCTCAATTACAAAGAGGTGAACGAGGCAGCACTCCGGGAAGGCATCGCCAACAGCACTGTTCGCAGAATCAAGACCCTACTCTACTTCCTGTCGCTCAAAGGCTACATACGCAAAGAAGAACACACCGCCTCGGGCAACGTAAGCATCGAATTGCTGACCGACACCCCCACCCTTATGGCGAAGTTCGAGCGGCGCACCGACATCTGCCGTTTTGTAGTCAAGGAACTCCTTTCTACCATCAACGACACCAACCGCCAAACAAGCCAGACAGGGATCGACATTGACCCCGAACACAAATCGCTTGTGAACTTCTCCGAGGTGGGACTCCTCAACCTATACCTTCAGTCCGGCCAACAGATGCAGTTCGGCTACCACCACAGCATCACCCTTTCCGACATGGAAGAGGCTCTCCTCTACCTCTCAAAGACCTCGCTGCTGAAAATCACCGGAGGTTTTCTGGTGATATACAATTCCATGCAGTTGAAACGCACCACCGAACGGCGCACACGCTATGGCAAAGAGCAATACCGCATGCTCGACGAATTCTACAAACAGCGCATCCAACAAATCCATATCGTGGGAGAATACGCCAACCTGATGGTACGCGACTACGATGCGGCGCTGCACTTCGTAAGCGACTATTTCCAAATGGATTTCCGCAAATTCATCTCCAAATACTTCAAAGGCGATCGCAAAAAAGAAATCAACAACAACATCACTCCCGCCAAATACCAAAAACTGTTCGGCAGTCTGGACCCACGGCAACGCGAAATCATCAGCGACAGCCAGTCGAAATATATCGTTGTGGCCGCCGGACCTGGTAGCGGAAAGACCCGAGTGCTGGTACACAAACTGGCCTCACTCCTGCTGATGGAGGACGTGAAACACGAACAGCTGCTGATGCTCACCTTCTCGCGGTCAGCGGCCACCGAGTTCAAGAAAAGGCTCATGGAACTCATAGGCAATGCCGCACATTTTGTCGACATCAAGACCTTCCATTCCTTCAGTTTCGACCTCCTCGGCCGGCAGGGCAACCTCGACGATGCCAAAAACATAGTGCAGCAAGCCGCCGCCATGATTGAAAACGGTGAAGTGGAGGAGTCGAAAATAGCCAAAAGCGTGCTCGTTATCGACGAGGCACAGGACATGGGTGCCGACGAAAACCGCCTCCTGCTGGCTCTGATGCACCGCAACGAGGACATGCGTGTGGTTGCCGTGGGCGACGACGACCAGAACATCTACGCCTTCCGCGGCTCCAACTCCGCCCACCTCAAAGCACTCGTCACCGACCACAACGCCACCCTCTACGAAATGACCACCAACTACCGCAGCGCAAGCGCTATCGTAGCCCTCGCCAACAGCTTCGCCACCCTTATCCCCAACCGCATGAAAAGCACGCCCTGCATCCCCTCGCGCGACTCTCAGGGCTCCGTACACCTTCACCACTACCCTACCTCCTGCATCCTTCCCGCTCTTGTGGAACAGATAGCCCGCGACGGCATCCACGGCACCACCTGCCTCCTGACCACCACCAACGACGATGCCCTCCAAGCCGTTTCCCTCCTGCAACAGCAGGGCATCCACGCCCGCCTTATCCAAACCCTTGGCGGCTTCCGCTTCATCCATCTGGCCGAAGTGCGCTATTTCCTCAAACAACTCAACCCCAACGGCACCAACCAGGCTGATGCCTCTGCCAACAGCGTCATCCCCCGCGCCCTGTGGAACCAAGCCAAACAGCGCACACTCCAAACCTACTCCACCAGCACCTGCCTCGACACCCTCCAGACCTTCTTCGCCGATTACGAAACCACCCACAACACCCTCTACCGCAGCGACCTTACCGAATACCTCTACGAATCCAATATCGAGGACTTTTTCAATGCCGACAACTCCTCCATCACCGTCTCCACCATCCACAAAGCCAAAGGACGCGAATTCGACAACGTCTACCTTCTCTTCCCCTCCCCCCGCAACATCGGCGAAGAGCAACTCCATGCCCTCTATGTCGCCGTCACCCGCGCCCGCAACAGCCTCTCCATCCACACCGACTCCTCTCTGTTCAACGCTTTCAGCCTCCCCACAACCTCGCACCCCGCTCTCCGCCTCCCGCCCCAACCGCTCTGCATTGCACTCACCCACCGCGATGTATTCCTCGACTTCTGCAAAAATCACAAAGCCGACATCCTGCATCTGCGCAGCGGCGACCCTCTCCAATATTCCGACGGCAACCTCCTTGCCCACGGCATCACCCCCGTGGCTCGCCTCTCCCAAAACATGCTCCTCAACATCCAGAAACTCGAGGCCAAAGGCTACCGCGTCACCCAAGCCCGCGTGGGCTACATCGTTGCCTGGAAGCCCCGCGACGAGAATCAGGAATACGCCATCTGCCTGGCACACATCGAACTAACGAGCGAGAACTGATTACCCCGGCCCGACGTTCTTTCAATCCCCCGTCCCCAATCCCGTTTATTCCATTTAGCCACTCTCAATCCCCTGTTGTTTTACACTTGTTTTACACTTTTAAAGTGTAAAACAACAGTAGAAAAAGTGTAAAACAAGCGAAAAACACACGAATTGGGTTGCGCCATTGTGCCGTCGCGATTGTTCAGGATAAACAAACTTTTTATTGTTTCCATTTTTTTTCGTATTTTTGCAAGTTTAAATACAACATACAATACGATGCAAAACATTAGAAATATTGCCATTATTGCACATGTCGACCATGGTAAGACCACTCTGGTTGACCGTATGCTGCACCAGGCACAGCTCTTCCGCGAGAACCAGGAGACCGGCGACCTCATCCTCGACAACAACGACCTCGAGCGCGAGCGCGGCATCACCATCCTCTCCAAAAACGTTTCCATCCGCTACAAAGGTTATAAAATCAACATCATCGACACCCCGGGCCACAGCGACTTCGGGGGCGAGGTGGAGCGTGTGCTGAACATGGCCGACGGTGTGCTGTTGGTTGTGGACGCCTTCGAAGGCCCCATGCCCCAGACCCGTTTCGTGTTGCAGAAAGCCATCGAGCTGGGTCTCAAGCCCATCGTGGTAATCAACAAGGTGGACAAACCCAACTGCGACCCTGAACTGACCCAGGAGGCTGTGTTTGACCTCATGTTCAACCTCGGAGCCACCAACGACCAGCTGGATTTCCCCACCGCCTACGGCTCGGCCAAACAGGGCTGGATGGGCGCCGACTGGAAGACCCCCACCGAGGACATCTCCTACCTTATGGACTTGATTATCGAGCATATCCCCGCCCCGCGTGTGGAGGAGGGAAACACTCAGATGATGCTTTCGTCGCTGGATTACAGCAGCTACCTCGGACGTATCGCCGTCGGCCGTCTGAACCGCGGCACCCTGCAGGCAGGCCAGCCCATCATTCTCGTAAAACGCGACCAAACCCAGATTGCCAGCAAGATAAAGGAGCTCTACACCTTCGAGGGATTGGGCAAGGAACGCACGAAGAATGTGATTGAGGCAGGTGAGATATGCGCCGTGCTGCTCGACCTCGACAAGAACGTCCTTTTCGAAATCGGCGACACCATTTGCGACAACGAAAATCCCGAGCCACTACCCCCCATCAAGGTCGACGAGCCTACCATGAGTATGCTCTTCACCATCAACAACTCGCCTTTCTTCGGCAAGGAAGGCAAGTACGTTACCAGCCGCCACCTGCGCGACCGTCTCTTCAAGGAGCTGGAGAAGAACCTCGCCCTGCGCGTCGAGGAGACCTCTTCGCCCGACTCCCTGCTGGTCTACGGGCGCGGCATCCTGCACCTCTCCATCCTTATCGAGACCATGCGCCGCGAAGGTTATGAGCTGCAAGTGGGTCAGCCCAAGGTTATTATCAAAGAGATTGACGGCAAGAAATGCGAACCTGTCGAGCAGCTCACCGTGCTGGTGCCGGAAGAGTTCAGCTCGAAAGTCATCGACGTGGTGACCCGCCGCAAAGGTGAGATTGGCACTATCGACACCAAGGGCGACCGCGTACAGTTAGACTTCATGATTCCCTCGCGCGGCATCATCGGACTTCGCAATACGTTGCTTACCGCCACCAACGGCGAGGCCATCATTGCCCACCGTTTCTCCGGTTTCGAACCTTGGAAGGGCGAAATGGACGACCACAAGATGGGAGCCCTCATCGCCAAGGAGACCGGCGAGGCCACAGCATATAGTATCAGCAAGTTGCAAGACCGCGGCCCCTTCTTCATCGAGCCGGGCGAGCACGTCTATGCCGGACAGGTGATTGGCGAGAGTCTGCGCCCCGGCAACGACATCGTCATCAACGTCGTTACCGCCAAGAACCTGACGAATATGCGCAGCAAGAGCGCCGACGACAAGAGCACCACCACTCCCCCCATCAAGTTCTC
>JAFXMW010000086.1 GCA_017530105.1 Bacteroidales bacterium | reverse complement strand
CAGAACCCGATAATCGTAAGGCTTATACTATTGTGATACCCCCGCCCAACGTGACGGGTGTGCTGCACATGGGTCACATGCTCAACAACACCATTCAGGATGTGCTGATACGCCGCGCCCGTATGCTGGGCTTGAATGCCTGCTGGGTACCCGGCACCGACCATGCCAGCATCTCCACCGAGGCTAAAGTGGTGGCAATGCTCAAGGAACGCGGCATCGACAAGCGCAGTTTGACCCGCGACAAGTTCTTGGAGTACGCATGGGAGTGGAAGGAAAAGTATGGTGGCATCATTCTTAAGCAGTTGCGTAAGCTGGGTGCCTCGTGCGACTGGGACCGTACCGCTTTCACCATGGACGATGTCCGCTATGAGAGCGTCATCCGTGTTTTCGTCGACCTCTACAACAAGGGCCTTATCTATCGCGGCGTGCGTATGGTGAACTGGGACCCCCAAGCCCTCACAGCCGTCAGCGACGAGGAGGTTATCTACAAGGAGAGCCACGGTAAGTTATTCTATCTGCGGTATTATCTTGAGGGAGAACCTGTCGCTATAACCGAGGAGTCCGGCATCAAGCAGGATGAGAAAGGTCAGTACATTGTGGTGGCCACTACCCGTCCCGAGACCATCCTTGGCGATACCGCTGTCTGTGTGCATCCCGAAGACCCGCGCTACACTGCTTTGAAGGGCAAGAGTGTGGTCATCCCCGGTGTGGGTCGTGCGGTGAAGATTATCATGGACGAGTATGTCGACCGTGAGTTTGGTACAGGTGCATTGAAAATCACTCCTGCCCACGATATCAACGACTACAACCTTGGTTTGAAATACAGCCTCGAGACCATCGACATCTTCAATGACAATGGAACCCTCAACGAACATGGCTTGCAGTACGCCGGCATGAACCGTTTTGCCTGCCGCAAGCAGATTGTCAAAGACCTTGAGGAAGCCGGTCTGATTGAGAAGATTGAGGACTACACCAATAATGTGGGTCATTCCGAGCGCACCGATGCCGTTATTGAACCCAAGCTTTCTGCCCAGTGGTTCATGCGCATGAGCGATGTGGCTAAGAAGGCTCTCGAGGTGGTAGAGGACGATACTATCCAGTTCCACCCTGCCAAGTTTAAGAACACTTACCGCCACTGGCTGGAGAATATCAAGGACTGGTGCATCAGCCGCCAGTTGTGGTGGGGTCACCGCATCCCTGCCTACTACTACGATGTGGATGGCAAGAGCGAGGTGGTGGTGGCTGCCACACGTGAAGAGGCCTATCGTCTGGCTTGCGAGAAACACCCCGGAGCCGTGAAGAGTGCCGACGACCTGCGTCAGGACGAGGATGTGCTCGACACCTGGTTCAGCAGTTGGCTGTGGCCTGTCAGTCTGTTCGACGGTATCCGCAACCCCGACAACGAGGAGATTAAATACTACTATCCCACCGATACCCTTATCACCGCTCCCGACATCATCTTCTTCTGGGTGGCACGTATGATTATGGCAGGCGAGGAGTACCGCAAGGAGGTGCCTTTCCACCATGTCTATTTCACGGGTATCGTGCGCGACAAACTCGGCCGCAAGATGTCCAAGAGTCTGGGCAACAGCCCTGACCCCATCATGCTGATTGAGAAGTACGGTGCCGACGGTGTGCGTATGGGTATGCTGCTCACCGCCCCTGCTGGTAACGACATTCCCTTCGACGAAAGCATCTGCGAGCAAGGCCGCAACTTCTCCAACAAGATATGGAACGCCCTCCGTCTGGTGAAGGGTTGGGAAGTGAGCGACGGCTCCGACAAGTCAGACCAGTCCGACAGGTCCGCCCAGTCCGACATCCTTTACAACAATAATGTCAGCGTCCAGTGGATGGAGATGCGCATGGCGCAAGTGCTGGAAGAGATTGAGAAAGACTTCGACGAGTTCCGCCTGAGTGAAGCCCTCATGAAGAGCTACAAGCTCGTTTGGGATGATTTCTGCTCCTGGTATCTTGAGATGATCAAACCCGCCTACGGCACACCCATCGACCGCGAGACCTACGAGGCCACCCTCGGCATCTTCGACCGCCTCATGCGCATGCTGCACCCCTTCATGCCTTTCGTCACCGAAGAGATTTGGCATGCTTTGGCCGAGCGTCCCGAAGGTGCCAGCATCATGGTGCAGCACATGCCCCACAGCGTGTTCTACGACCAGCGTATGCTCGACGACTTCGAGATGGCACGCGAGATTATTGCCGGTGTCCGCAACCTGCGCAACAGCAAAGGCCTTTCGCCCAAGGAGGTGCTGGACCTTTATATCAAAGGCCATTGCCCTGCCATGTTCAATGGCATCATCTGCAAGCTGGGCAACGTGGGCAGGATTGAGTCCGTCACCGACAAGGTGGAGGGCGCACTGAGCTTTATGGTCGGCACCACCGAGTGCTTTGTGCCTGTCAGCCTCAACATCGACAAGGAGGCCGAACTGAAAAAGCTCAACGAAGAGCTGAAGTATGCCGAAGGCTTCCTCGCCACCGTGATGAAGAAACTCAGCAACGAGAAGTTCGTCAACGGCGCCCCCGAGAAAGTGGTAGCCGTCGAGCGTCAGAAGAAAGCCGACGCCGAAAGCAAGATAGCCGCCCTCAAAGCCCAGATAGAGGCCTTGGGTTGAGGAATATCCAATTGCGTCTGCAATGTGGTCGCAATTCACGATGCAGATTGGGAACGCATGCGTTCCCAATCTACATTTTAGACCTATCGTGCCAGAGGCACGTCATCTTATTAACTCTACACAAACGTGAATGGGGTCGCGTCCGAAAAGGAGCGACCTTGTTACCGTTTGTGTGGGGTTCTGTATGAGGGCAGACAGTGTGCCAAATGTACGCATCAGCACCTCATTCGTCCGAAAAAATGTAGATTTTATGCTTTTCGTCGTCCAAAAAAATGTATTATTTTATGCTTTCATCGTCCTAAAAAATGTAAGATGTAATGAATAATAATTGATATGCAGATGGTTATCTGGGTGGAGTGATGAGAATTGAAAGAAATAATAAAAAAAGTATTTTAATATCAGAAACTTTGTTTATTTTTGCATCATAAATAATGCGTAATGGAGATAAAAAATATTTATAAAATAGGTGTTGATACAAAATACACAAGCTTTGAGGAATTAGAGAAAAACCATGTCGTCTCTCAAGGATGGTCTGGTACTGGCGATTTATCTTTTGCTTTCCGTGACGAAGAAGGGTTTAGTCTGTTCTCTGCTTATTTAGATATAATTGGCAGCGGTGATACAAAAATATCCTACACATTGCAGCGGCTGCTAATAGATATTAAACCTGGGGATATTATATTAGCATTCGAAGGGAATACTTTGAAAGGGATAACGCAGATACCAGAAAAGTTTATTTATTTCTACAACGAAAACGTTAATGAATATAAGAACAGTTTATTTCCTGTACATTGGGTAAAATGGAGTGATTTTTGTAAGAATAAGGATTTGAAAAGACAAGGAGGTGAAGGTGTGAGGGGCATAGAAAATTCAGGTTTGGAAGAAGTCAATAATTACTGTAAACACCATTGGAATGATTATATTTCTTCGCACAATATTAATCTTCAACCTCCTGAATGTGAAGATGCGTATGCGGAGATAAAAGAAAAATTTGAAAAGAAAAAACGTAATAGTAAGATTTCATTTTTAAAAATGATTAATGATATTAAACATAAAAATATGATATCCCCTTATATAAATCTTCTTAAAAGCAATAAAAACATCATCCTAACCGGTGCTCCTGGTACAGGGAAAACGTATCTTGCCAAGCAGATTGCGGCACAAATGATACTTGAAAAAGAGTATGATGAAAGAACGGCTTCGGATAATGAAAAGAAAATAATGAAGGAGCAGTGTGGTTTTGTTCAGTTTCACCCAAGCTATGATTACACTGTTTTTGTGGAAGGTTTAAGACCTATTAATGATAAAAATGGGAATGTTGGCTTCGAAAGGCGTGATGGTGTATTCAAATCCTTTTGTCATAAAGCAATTGGACATTCTTCATCTAAAGTCACGCAAAGAGATGCTTATATGATGCTTGAATGGTGTAAGAATAATTTCCCCAATCACCCTATAATGTCTCTTCGTTCAAGCAAAGAGATATCTTTTGAATTAGAAGACGGCAAGATATATGCAATAGCCTCCTCTGGTAATAAATATCCCGTAAATGATGACAGGATTATATTTTTTCTTCAGACACAAGAATATAATCCGGGTGAGACGTATCCACCCACTATTGGGAAATATATATTAGATAATTATTCTGATGATAATGAGAAGTCTCCGTATGTCTTCATTATTGATGAAATCAATCGCGGTGAGATGTCTAAGATATTTGGAGAGCTATTCTTTTCGATAGACCCAGGCTACAGAGGCACAGCCGGAAGAGTGAAAACACAATATCAGAAGCTTGTGAAGGAAAAAGATGTCTTTTACGATGGCTTCTATGTACCAGAGAATGTCTATATCATTGGCACTATGAATGATATTGACCGCAGTGTCGAAAGCATGGATTTCGCTTTCCGTCGCAGGTTTGCTTTCAAAGAGGTTACAGCTAAGGAAAGCCAGCAGATGCTCTATTCTGAACCAGCATTGAGCGAAAAAGTCGACGAAATAATAGGTCGCATGAACGCTTTGAATGAAGCAATATGCCCAAAAGACAAGAATAATTCAGACAAAAAGGGTATAGATGGACTATCCTCAGCATATCACATCGGTGCTAGCTACTTCTTGAAATTAGCCAATTACAAAAAAGATGATGGCACATTTGAATATGAAAAACTTTGGGACTATCATTTGAAAAGATTGCTGTTTGAATACCTTCGTGGGATGCCGGATGCCGAAGAAAAACTAGATGCATTAAGAAAAGCTTTTGAAAAGTCAGATAGCAACCCGTCATGAGCCGTCTACGTATCACAGACAACCACGAGGCAGTAGAAATCAACCATGAGGGTGATAAAAGGTATTGCCATGATGCAATTGATGACAATACTCGAAAGGATTTGCAGCGTATAGCCAATGCTCAGATTAAAGACTTAAAAGGTGATAAACGCCCGAATCTGTTGGTTTTTCCAAGAGACTTAGGCTACTATGGTGATGATGTAGGCGAAGGCCGGATTATTAGCTTTCATGATGACTGCATTTCTACAGGCAATATAATGGGATTTGTCGGGGTGAACGACACTCAAGTGGACATCATTTCCCGCTTCGCAAAAACAGATGGCGAAGACTACTTCCTGCACTATATGCTGCAGAGGGTGTTTGCCATCAACCTGTTTGACATTAAGCATACGACCAGTAGCCAGCCAATATTTGACTTCTTGCTCTACCTGTTTCCATACTTTCTCAAGAAGGCACTTCGGCAAGGCATATATAAGAAATACAGACGGTTCGAATACAATGATTCTAATATACGCGGGCCTATCGATGTGAGCCGACATATCAGGGAAAATATACCTTTCCGTGGAACGGTGGCGTATTCGACACGTGAACATACCTATGACAATGAGGTGACAGAGTTGATTCGACATACGATAGAATACATCAAAACTCACCCAATGGGTAATGGTGTATTGAATTGTGATCAAGAGACTAAAGATGCCGTTATGACAATGACGCAAGCCACCCCGACATACAATACGAGAGACCGTAACAGAATTATTAATCTAAACCTGAGACCTGTTACCCATCCATACTACTCTGAATACACTGCATTGCAGAAAATATGCCTTCAGATTCTCAGGCATGAAGCACTAAAATATGGGCAGGAAAAGGATAAAATTTATGGTGTTTTATTTGACGGTGCCTGGCTCTGGGAAGAATACTTGGGTATCATATTTTCCAAAGCAAGATTGGATATTACACATGCCAAGAATAAGACAGGAGAAAATGGAATAGCTCTCTATGAAAATGGACGAAGGTGTTATTACCCGGATTTCTATAGGAGCAATAATTGTGCGGAAACGTCTTTTGTATTGGATGCAAAATACAAGCGCTTAGGATCTGACGTAAAAGTCGATAGTCAAGACGATGAGAAAACAAATACTATTGCTATAGGTAGAGAAGATTTGTTCCAGATGATAACCTATATGCATGTTCTGGCTGCTCAGCATTGCTCATTGCTCTACCCAATAGAGCCTTATGAATCCAACTCCGGTGGCATTGTACTATCTACACCACGAAAACTGCTTGGTTATTGTGGCGAGATAATAGGTATAGGCATCCCAATTGCTAATGATGCCGAGTATTCCGCATTCTACTCGTCTCAAGAGGGTACAGAAAGTGCTTTGGTTGCCAAAATCCAGAAATGGATGGGAAATCAATAGCGGTAAGATAAGGGTGAGTCACAAGCCTTGTGTATAATATTGGGTACAAATCGCAATATATTGCGATTATATTATGCTAAATGGAAAAAAAGTTGTATTTTTGCACTGAAAATCCCAATATAATGGTATTTGGGCCTTGGATGTGCCGACAAATGAAATACTTTTTGTATGAATAATAAATGTTTAATTGCTGTTACATATATGCTGTTGCTGCCCATGGTAGGGTGGGGGCAGAGCGAGGTGACGCGGCGGGTTAGTGCGGAGGAGATGGGGTATCAGGGACGGGTGGAGACGGTGCAGTGCACGGAGTATTGCATGGACTCTGCCAACCGGTTCTTTGTCACCACGGCGGAGGCTTATAATACATTGGGGCTGCGGACTGATATGTCCATTGTTGATAATATCTATCAGACCAACTACCATTATGAGTATGACGGCAACGGAAAGCTGGTCTATTATGTGGAAACCTACTCTGAAGGAGGAAAGGACAGCATTGTGTTCTTTTATGACAAGAACGGCTGCCTTTTCGGTTATGAGGAATATGGATTCAGTGCCGACCCGACCGAGGGCAACGATGTAACGGCCTTTCACGTGACTTGCGACGCTCAATGCCGAGTGCTGACCTGTGCCTCGGTGTGGGAGGACACCACATGGTATGTGTACGACAACCAAGGCCGGTTATTGAAGAAAATACAGTCCTGGCATATCGACAAGGCAGAGACTTTCGACTACAACAGACATGGACTATTGGAAAGAGTGCGTATTGGAGACAAACATTATGAGGACACACACTACCGTTACGATGCAAACCATGACACCCTCGAGGTGTGGCACACCAACTGGGAGCACCTTGCGGGCGAGACGGGTGACCACGAAATCGGCGTACATAAATACTACCACTATACCCAATACGACGACCACGGTAACTGGACAAATGCTTCAGTCACCGTGGAAGAGAACAGAAAATCTTATAGTGTCTCTATCATTAGGACATTTAAATATTACGAATAGAAGCATATACCTAGGGTGATACTGACTTGACAACAACACTATCAAAAGGACTTCGAAACAATTATTAGGAGCCCTCAAGGTGCGTGTTGATAATTTTTTTTTGACTACAACGATTTTTATTCGTAACTTTGTATCATGGAAATAATGTCCCAATCAAACACAAGACGCAAGGATAGAATGTCTTACGAGCAGGTGTTCAGTCTCAACGGCGGCAACAGGCCGCCGCAGGCTCCCGATTTAGAGGAGAATGTGCTTGGCGCGTTGATGCTGGATGCCAATGCACTCAATACGGCTATTGAGTTGCTGCACGAAGAGTATTTCTATAAGCCGGAGCATCAGGTGATATTCCGTGCCATCCATAAGCTGTTTGAGATGAACCAGCCGGTGGATATGCTCACGGTTACCAATCAGCTGCGCCAGACGGGTGAGTTGGAGGCTGCCGGCGGCGCTTATCATATCAGTGAGTTGACCAGCCGCATCGTGAGCGGTGCCCATATTGAGTATTATTCCCGTGTGCTGAGCGAGAAGTATATCTCTCGTGAGTTAATCCGTGTTTCCACCGAGACCATCAAGAGTGCCTACGACGAAACCACCGATGTGGTGGATTTGCTCGACAAGACCGAAGGCCATCTGATGGACATCAACGACAAGAATTTCCGTTCCGACTTTCATCCTTTGGGCGATTTTATGCATGATGCCAGAGTGCAGATAGCTGAAGCCGGGGAAAAAGATGATGGCATGTCGGGTGTGCAGACGGGATTTACCGAATTAGACCGCATCACTGCCGGGTTCCATCCCGGCACCCTCATCATTCTTGCCGCCCGTCCGGGTATGGGTAAAACGGCTTTTGCCCTCACCATGGCACGCAACATGGCTATTGACCATAAAGCCCCTGTCGCTTTCTTCTCGTTGGAAATGACAGGTGTGGAA
The DNA here is from genome assembly GCA_017530105.1 of Bacteroidales bacterium. Lineage (GTDB taxonomy): Bacteria > Bacteroidota > Bacteroidia > Bacteroidales > P3 > Colimorpha. The sequence goes on along the minus strand of JAFXMW010000086.1, from coordinate 14,660 downwards.
CTGGCCATGCGCCTTATCTCCGCCGAGGCGGAAATCACTGGCGAAAAGCTGAAGAAAGGCGAATTGAGACCTGATGAACAAGTGCAGTTGGAGACTCGCACACAGGTGTTGAACGATGCCAAGATTTTCATTGACGACACCCCCCAGCTGACTATTTACGAGTTGCGAGCCAAGTGCCGCCGACTTAAACAGCACCATGGTATTAAAGTGGTATTCATCGACTACTTGCAGTTAATGAGTGCCGGTGGCGACTCGAACAACCGTGGCGGCAACCGCGAACAGGAAATCAGCACCATCAGCCGTCAGCTGAAAGCCCTGTCGAAAGAACTGGGTATCCCCGTATTGGCCATGTCGCAGCTGAGTCGTGCTGTCGAGACCCGTGGCGGCACCAAGGAACCCATGCTCAGCGACCTTCGTGAGTCGGGCGCTATTGAGCAAGATGCCGACATCGTCATGTTCATTTACCGTCCCGAATACTATGGCATTATGCAGGATGACAAAGGCGAGTCGGAAGCAGGCTTCGCCTACATTAACATTGCCAAGCACCGTAGCGGCAGCCAGGGCAAGGTGAAGTTGCGTTTCGAGGGAAAATATGCTCGTTTCAGGAACGTGGACTTTGTCACCAACGAGCAGCTTGCCAACAATCTCATCCCTCAGAATGTGAACTTCGACTCGCAAGGTGTTCCCACCATCATCGTCGACTCGAAGATTAACAAGCAAAACGACGATCTGAATTTCCCAACGGGAATGCCCGATGACGATGGGACCCCGTTCTGATAATATTGAATTAATCATTAAAACTATTCATAATGGAAAACATTGAAAATTTGACCAAGCAAGATCTCTTGAAAGAGACTATCAAGCACATTGACATCAAGAAATACGACTCCACCGAGTTGATAGATGCCATGCGCGGCATGTCGTTCACCAGCCGCGACACCGCCCGTGCCGCCGATATACTCACCATGATGTGCAAAGAGAAGGACTGCACCAACATCCTCACCATTGCCGGCTCGACCAGTGCTGCCGGTTGCATGCAGGTGTATGTCGACATGGTCCGCAACAAGATGATTGACGTGGTGGTCTCCACCGGTGCCTCCATCATCGACATGGACCTCTTCGAGGCTCTTGGCTTCAAACACTATGTAGGAACCAAGGAGAACGTCATTCCCGACACCAAGCTCCGTGAGCTCTATATCGACCGTATCTATGACACCTTTATCGACGAAGAGGAACTGCAGGCCTGCGACAATGCCACCTACGAATTGTCCAACATGCTCGAAGCACGTCCTTACAGCTCCCGCGAGTTTATCTACGAACTGGGTAAATGGCTCCACAACGGTCGTGCCGTCAAGAAGGACAGCCTCATCCAGACCTGCTACGAATGTGGTGTGCCTATTTTCTGTCCTGCCTTCAGCGACTGTTCAGCCGGTTTCGGCATTGGCAAACACCAGTGGGAGCGTGCTCAGAAGGGCGAGAAATACCTCAGCATCGACTCTGTGTGCGACTTTGTCGAACTGACCAAAATCAAGATGGCCTGCCCCGACTCCGGTCTTTTCATGGTCGGTGGCGGCACCCCCAAGAACTTTGCACAAGACACAGTGGTGTGCGCCGAAATCCTCGGCCACGAAGTGCCCATGCACAAATATGCCATCCAAATCACCGTGGCCGATGTCCGCGACGGTGCTTGCAGTTCGTCCACCCTCCTCGAGGCTGGCAGCTGGGGCAAGGTGAGCGAGGAACTGCAGCAGATGGTCTACGCCGAAGGCACCACCGTCATCCCCGCCATCGTTTCCTATGCCTACCACAACGGTTGCTGGAAAGACCGCGAGTATAAGAACTGGCAGAAACTTTTCGAATAACAAGTTCCTTTTAGCATTATGGAAGAGAATATCCGCAAGCAGCTGAAAGCCTTGCTCCAGCAGGAAGTGGTCCTGGCAACGGGATGTACCGAGCCCGGTGCCGTGGCCCTCTGCGTCAGCAAGGCTTGTGAGACTCTCGGGCGCGAACCTGAGTCTCTCGACCTCCATCTCAGTAAGAATGTTTTTAAAAATGCCATGGGTGTCGGCATCCCCGGCACAGGCATGATTGGATTGCCTATAGCGGTGTCCCTCGCTGTGGTTGCAGGCGATTCGAGGCGGGGTCTGGAAATTCTCACCGTCCCCGCCGAAAAGGTGGAAAAAGCCAAGGCTTGGCTCGCCAACAATGCAGGGCGGATTTCCATAGGCGTGAAGAACCAAAGCGACAAACTCTATATCGAGTGTACTTGCTCGGCAGGGAACGACTCGGCCACAGCCATCATCAGCCAGCGTCACACCCACTTTGTCAAGGTTTCCCGCAATGGCGAAGTAGTGTACGATGGCTCGGCGCTGTCCCCTAATGTCGACGCTCCTGCACAGGAGGAATGTGGCAGCGACATCGCTCTTACGGCTCGGTTGGTGTATGACTATGCCACCACAGCCCCTATCGAGGAGCTTGAATTCATCAAAGAAACCGTCAAATACAATGACGTTGCTGCAACCGAAGGTCTCAAGGGCTACGGCCTCAAAACGGGCAAGATTCTGATGGAAAACGCTGAGGGCGATATTGTCCACACCGTTGTTGCCCGCACTGTCGCCGCCTCCGATGCCCGCATGGACGGTTGCACCTTGCCGGTCTATAGCAATAGCGGCAGTGGTAACCAGGGAATAGCCTGCACCTTGCCCGTCTACAACTATGGCAAAGCCAAAGGCTGCACCGACGAGCAAATCACCCGTGCTCTGGTACTCAACCACCTCATGTCCATCTACATCAAACAAGGTATCGGCCGACTCAGTGCCCTCTGCGGCATTGTCAACGCCAGCATCGGGGTGGCCTGCGGCATCGTCTTCCTCCATGGCGGTAGCTTCGAGCAGATCTGTTTTGCCATCAAAAACATGATCAACACCATTGCGGGCATGGTATGCGACGGGGCCAAACCCAGTTGCGCTCTCAAGATGAGCACCGGGCTCTACAGTGCCTTTGTCAGTGCCGAACTGGCCTATCACGACTGCGTTGTCGATGCCACCGACGGTCTCAGCGAGAGCGATGTCGACTGTTCCATCCACAATCTCGGCCGTCTCGGCCATGACGGCATGGACCAAGTCGACGACACCGTCCTCGATATTATGACACACAAACAATAGTGCAGGGAATCAGGTAATTGTCAGCGCGGATTGGCCGTTGCCAATCGTTCATTGCAACAGCTGCTCCGCGCTCTTTCACCACAAAGGAATAGAGCTAAACAACATCCTGTTGATAACTTTCGTTTGTCAAGCCCTGCTCTTTCAAAATTAATTCATACTTTTGCATTTAGAAATAATAACGTATATATAACATGGAACACAGAAAAGAAGAATTGTATTCGCAAGCCATTCCTGCAGGAAAACGCCGTTACTTTTTCGACGTGAAGGAAACCCGTGGAGGTGACAAGTTCATTACCATTGCCGAAAGCCGCCGTATTTTCGATAACAATACTGGTGAATTTTACATAGACAAAAACAAACTGTTCCTTTATAAAGAGGATTTCGAGAAATTCCGCAAAGGCCTTGACAATGCCATGTCGTTCATCGAGACAGGCATCGAACCCGAGCCCGTGGTGCCGGAAAGCGAATTCCGCAAATCCGATGACGAAAACCAAGGCGACGGCTTCTTCGACAAAGACGAAGAGAAACCCTCATACACCATCGACGACATCGACTTCAAATACTGATTCCGGTCATGGGTAAAATAATCTCTGTCGCCAATCAGAAAGGCGGTGTGGGCAAAACCACCACGGCCGTCAACCTCAGTGCCGCACTGGCGGTGATGGAGTATAAAGTGCTGCTTGTCGATGCCGACCCGCAGGCCAATGCCTCATCGGGATTGGGCATCAATTCCGACGAACTTGAGAAAAGCGCCTACGAGTGTTTTATGGGTCATGCCGACATCAACGACTGCCTGGTGGAGACCGACACTCCCAACCTCACCCTTCTGCCCACACGCATCGACCTTGTGGGTGCCGAGGTGGAGCTTGTCAACGAGAAAAACCGTGAATATTTTATCAAACGCACTCTCGACCCCGTCAAAGACCAATACGATTTCATCATCATCGACTGCAGCCCCTCTCTGGGTCTTATCACTGTCAACGCACTCACTGCCTCCGACTCGGTCATTATCCCCATCCAAAGCGAGTATTTCGCCCTTGAAGGTTTAGGCAAACTCCTCAACACCGTCCGCATTGTGCAAACTCGCCTCAACCCCCAACTCACCATCGAGGGACTCCTCATCACCATGTACGACTCCCGCCTCCGCCTTGCACGTCAAGTGGTCGAAGATGTCCGCGCCCATTTCAAGCGCATGGTGTTCGACACCCTCATCTATCGCAACACCAAGCTTGCCGAGGCTCCCAGCTATGGCAAGTCGGTCATCATGTACGATGTCACATGTGCCGGTGCGGTCAACTACCTCAATCTCGCCACCGAAATACTGAAACGCAACAAGATGAAAATACCTTCCCACAGTTAGTCAACCTCACCACGGTGGGGTAGGGCATACCCTTCTCCATTCCATGGGCTACTGCAAGGAATGTAGACAACAGTAAAACCAACACACACACAAACACACAAGCAAAGGTCTAAACATACAATGGCAAGTAAGAAACCCCTCATACCCGGACGTGGACTGGATGCCATCTTGGGCAATATCGATTTGGAAAGCATCAATGGCAACCCCTCCGATGTCACTGCAGCCATCAGCATGGTTCCCCTCTCCGACATCGAAACAAACCCCTTCCAGCCACGTAAAGAGTTCGACGACACCTCTCTCGAAGAGTTAGCGCAATCCATCCGTGAACAGGGAATCATCACCCCCATTACCGTCAGGCGTATGCCCGACGGCAAATACCAGCTCATTGCCGGTGAACGCCGCTATCGTGCATCGCAGCTCGCCGGTCTCACCGAACTCCCCGCCTACATCCGTGTCGCCACCGACGGTCAAATGATGGAAATGGCACTCGTCGAGAATATCCAGCGCGAAAACCTCAACGCCATGGAGATAGCCCTTTCCTACAACGCCCTTATCGAAGAGTGTCAGCTCACCCACGAGCAACTCAGCCAGCGTGTAGGCAAAGACCGCTCCACCATCACCAACTACCTGCGCCTTCTCAACCTCCCTGCCGAAACCCAGCTCGCCCTCAGCTCTGGGCAAATCAGCATGGCCCATGCCCGTGCCCTCATCAACGTCGAAGACCCCGAGCGGCACCTCGCCATCCTCCACGACATTGTCAACCGGCACCTCTCCGTCCATCAGACCGAACAGCTTGTCAAAACCAACAAACAGTCGGCCAAACAATCCTTCTCCTCCAAGCCCGAACTCCCCAACACCCACAGCGCTGCCCAGTCACAACTTCGCCAAACGCTTCAATCCGATGTCGAAATCAAACGTTCGCGTCGGGGCAAGGGAACCCTCACCATCCATTTCAACAACGATGAGGATTTTGACAGAATCATGAAACTGCTCGACCCGCATGTCTGCCCCGCAGAGCGATAGAAACCCCATGCCCCGTCACCTTTTCTGGCACTCGTGGCGCTCCCTACGGCTGCTCATTGTAGCCGCTCTGCTCTTAGTCTCTCTCCCTCTTCGAAGTCAGCAAGTGGTTGTCGAAACCAAAGTGGTGTCCCCCGTCAAAGAGGTCACCCCCCACAACCCCACCAAAGCCGTCCTCCTTTCCATAGTCCCCGGCCTCGGACAAATATACAACGGCCAGGCTTGGAAAATCCCCATCATCTACGGAGCCTTGGGTGGCGTAGGATATTTCGCCTACGACTATTATACCAAAATGCACAACTTCAAAACCGAATACCTGCATCGTGTCAATGGTGGCGAGCCTCAGCTCGAGGGTTATACCACCTATCCCAACTCCAGTATATATAATCTTTACCAGTCAAACAATAAAAACTTCCAACTCTTCGTTATCATCACAGCTGCCGTCTATGGGCTCAATCTTATCGATGCCTATGTCTTCGGCCATCTCTACGACTTCCAGGTCTCCGACGACCTCTCCCTCAACCTCTCGCCCTCTCTTGCCCCCGACTACTCCACCCCCATGGGCTTTGCCCCTGCTATCCAACTTTCATTCCGTTTTTGAAAATAAATAACACAAAAAGATAAAAACTAACAACCCATGAACCCATTCTTAATGATTCAGGCCGACATGGCTGAAACGCAGACAGTTGTCGACACTGCAACAGCTGCTGCCGCTCCCGAACGTATCACCCTCTGGCAAATGGCTCTCAATGGAGGCTGGATTATGATTGTCCTTGCCATCCTCCTCGCCATGGCCATCTACATCGCGGTCGAGCGCTACCTTGCCCTTCGCCAAGCCCTCAATGCCGAAAACGACAATCTCTTCATGAACAGCATCAGGGAGTATATCCACAAGGGCGATGTCGACGGCGCCCGTTCGCTTTCCAAAAGCACCAACTCTCCCTTGGCACGTATGGTCGACAAAGGCCTCTCACGTCTGGGTCGTCCCCTCTCCGACATTCAGGCAGCCATCGAGAACGAAGGCAAACTCGAAGTAGCTCGCCTCGAAAAACGTGTCTCCCTCGTCGCCACTGTCGCCTCCCTCGGCCCCATGATTGGCTTCCTTGGCACAGTCACCGGCATGGTCACCTGCTTCCAGGATATGGCACACGCTGGCAACAACATCGAAATCAACACCCTTGCCACCGGCATGTACCAAGCCATGGTCACCACCATCGGCGGTCTTATCGTCGGCATCATCTGCTACTTCCTCTACAACGTTCTTGTAACGCGCATCAACAAAGTGGTGCTCGACATCGAAGTCCGTGCTACCGAGTTCATGGATCTCCTCCACGAACCCGCCTAATAAACAATAGGAAAGTTTGAGAAACCGGATTAATTTGTAATATTTAAGCCATGATAGAGACAAGAAACAAACTCACCATCGAGAACAACAACTCCACCATGTCCGACCTGGTGTTCCTCTTGTTGGTGTTCTTCATGATGACCTCCACGCTCATCAGCCCCAACGCCGTCAAGCTTCTCCTTCCCGAAAGCGGCAGCAAGACCATGGCCAAGCAGAATGTCACCGTCTACATCGACGAGAACTTCAATTTCCAAGTCAACAATACTCCCACCGACATCGACGGCCTACAACCCCTCATCGCCTCGGGCATTGAACCCGGGGTCTCCGATGCTTGTGTGGTGTTGCGTTCCGACAAAACCGTCCCTGTGCAATATGTGGTCAACGTCATCGATGCCGTCAACACCATCAACGACCAGACCGGCTCCAAGCACAAAGTAATCTTGGCCACCTCGCCCAAGAAATAATCGTATAGTTCTATCCATTCTATCCCATCTAAAAAATCTATTTCCAAATGAACCAAGAAGAGAAAAACAAAACCATCTCCGGGGGTATCACCATCCTCTGCATGGCTCTGGTTGTGGTGGTGTGTCTCGCTTTTGGCTACGACCCGCCCGACCCGCCTATCCCCGAAGAAGGAGTGGAGGTGAACCTGGGCAACAGCGACTTCGGCCTGGGCAACAACCCCATGCCAGAGGCCTCCGAGGCCAGCAGTGCCCCGCGTCCCCGCACCGCTACCGAGCAGGTCTCCACCCAGCGCACCGAATCCACCACCCCCATCAACACCTCCGACCGTCCTTCCACCGCCAAGACCGACAACTCCACTCCCACCACTACCAAGCCCGAGCCCCCGAAAGAACCCGAAATCAATAAAAACGCGCTCTTCAACGGCAACCGCGGCAATAAAAACAAGAACGCCAACAGCGGCAGCGAAGGCAACACCTACGGCAGCGGCAATATGGGCAAAGAAGGCGGCGACCCCAACTCCAACCGCTACGACGGCACTCCTGGCAAGGGCGGCGCAGGTTTCAGCCTTGCAGGCCGCAGCGCACGCGCATTGCCCTCCCCACAGACCAATACCAATAAAGAAGGTAAAGTAGTGGTGAAGATATGGGTCGACCGTGACGGCAACGTCACGCAAGTGACCGCCCCCGAAAAGGGCTCCACATTAACTGATGCCGGACTTGTAAGCAAAGCAAAAGCAGCGGCCATGAAAGCCAAATTCAGCTCCAAGGCCGATGCCCCCGAGGTTCAAGTGGGCACCATCACCTATATTTTCCGTAACAACTAAGCCATGGACGAAGCCATCCGCATAGACAAATACCTCTGGGCCGTGCGCCTCTACAAGACTCGCAGCCTTGCCACCGATGCCTGTCGCTGCGGCCATGTACGCATGAACGGCCTGCCCCTCAAACCCTCCCACGAAATCAAAACCGGCGAAATCTACGAGCTCTCCATCGAGCAGCTGCACAAAGTCATCCAAGTGCGCCAACCCCTCGGCAACAGGGTAGGGGCCAAGCTTGTAGAAAACTTCATGACCGATCTCACACCCCCCGAAGAATACGAGCGCATACAGCTGGTGCGCCAATATGCCTTCGAAAAGCGCGACCGAGGCAGTGGCCGACCCACCAAACGCCAACGCCGAGACATTGAAGAATTCAAATACAAATAGCCCCGACACCCCATAAAACGATTGTTGCACAAAAGGATAAAAAAAACATATATCCCCCTGCAATAAATCACATTCATCAAATACATAATAACAGATTCGAACATGAACGAAGAAGAGGTAATCCGCGACATACTGTCAGGCAACGTCAACCGCTATGCCGAGATAGTCGATGCCTACCAGACCATAGTGGCAAACCTCTGCTACAAAATGGGCGGATTAAAACTCGACATAGAGGAGATGACCCAGCAGGTCTTTGTCGAACTCTATCTCGCCCTGCCTCGCTTCCAGTTCAAGTCGAAACTGAGTACCTTCATTTACCGCATCACCGTCAACGTCGTCTGCAAAGAGCTCAAACATCAAAAACGCATCATCGTCCCAACCGACGACAACCCCTTGCCCGACCGACCCGCCGACGAACCCAACGTCGAGCAGTCCATCATCCGCGACGAGCAGCTACGCCAACTCCGCATAGCCATCGGCAAACTCAACCCCGAGCAACGCACAGCCCTTGTGCTTTACACCTACGACAACTTCTCCTACAACGACATTGCCGAAGTGATGCAATGCACCACTGCCAAGGTCGAGTCGCTCATTTTCCGCGCCCGCAAAAACCTGCGCAAAATGCTCACCCCTTGACCCTCCGGCCCCCCGCAACTACCAACACCCCGCAACCCGAACAAACAACAAAACAACAATAGTGAAAGAACCCGGACATACTAAGCAAGACCCCATCGTGCAGCAACTCCAATCCCTGCGCTACCCCGGCACCATCGACGTAACCGACGCCGTCATGGCCAAGGTACGCACTATGCCATTGCTCACTCCATATCAGCTCCGCCGCCAGCGTTTCCAACGCGTAGTCACCGCTGTGGCCGCCTGTGCCGTCTTTGCCGTAGCCCTCAACGTCACCATTCTCTTCACTCGCAGTTACAACGAGGCACAGATAAGCGATGTCATTGCTTCGGTCTACAATTACAATGCCGACTACGAGTCCACCTCGCCAATGCACGAGATGGCCGCTATCGAATACCTTTATGATTAAAACTCCGACCAAAACATTCCCAGCCATGAAAAAAACATTTTTGCTACTGATAATCCTGTTGTGCGGCACGGTACTCCCGGCACAGATTCCCGACGGCGGTCATCGCCACCGTCGTCCCAACCACGAGCCTCCCAAGGTGGAGGAGATGGTGAGCAACCTCTCGGCAATACAGAAAAAACGCCTTGAAGGCATCACCGAGAGCTGCAAGAAACAGGTTGACAAACTTCAGAAAGAACTCGACGGTGTACGTTCCCACATCCGCACCCTGATGGGACAGGACGGTGACCAGTCCGAAAAGCTCTTCCCTCTTATCGACCGCGAAGCCTCTCTCCAGTCGCAGATTGCCAAAGAGATGTACCGCACCCGTGTGCAGATTGACGAGGTGCTCACCGAAGAGCAGTTGGCCGAATTCCGAGCCCGCTGCAAAGCCGACCGCAAGAACCGCAAAGCCGATGCCCCGCGTGGCAAGGCTCCCAAAGGAAAGAGATAACACTTTTTTTTCATATTACATTTTTTTTCCCGTTGTCCGAGATAGAAATTGGGCAACGGTTTTTTTATTCCCTCCTCCGAAGGAGGAATGGGAAATGGGAAAAACTATGTGTACCTTCGCTCGTTTGGCCATCGTTATACCTCAGTTCTCCCATATTTCTCCCATCCTGGATGGGAGAAATATGGGAGAAATATGGGAGAAATGGGGGATAAGTAGCGAGGAATGAGAGAGTTGAATGGTTGTTGGAGTGTTAAAATTAAGTTAATTGGAGGCGGCTTGGGCGGCACGGAGGACGGCGTCGGTCATGCGGTTCCACGTGTATTTGAGCTTTTCCTGTCGTAGGGCGGCGGTAAATTCTTCCTCTTTGCCTTCTTTGAAGTATTTGACGAGGGCATCGGTGATGGCTTGCGGGTCGGGGTCGACCACGTAGCCTATCTTGCCGTCAGGCACTATTTCGGCCAGTCCGCCGACATTGGTCACCAGCATGGGTTTCTCGAAATGGAAGGCCACCTGTGTCACACCGCTTTGGGTGGCGTTTTTGTAGGGCTGTGCCACGATGTCGGCGGCGCAGAAGTAGAGGTTGACGCGGTTGTCGGGGATGTAGTCGTTGTGCAGGACGACGATGTCGTGGATGTCAAGGGTTCGTATGCGGTCGAGGTAGGGTTTGGGGTCGCCGTAGAACTCGCCGGCAACGATGAGTTTGGCTCCGAGATCCTGCAGGGTGGGGTCGCCGAAGGCGTCGATAAGCAGGTCGAGGCCTTTGTAGTCGCGTATGAAGCCGAAGAAGAGTACGTAGCGGCCGTTGGTGTTGAGTCCCAGTTGGCGGCGTGCCTCTTCTTTGGGAAGGCGCTCGCCGTAGTGGTCGTAGATGGGGTGGGGGGCCCAGGTTTTGGGTTTGTTGTGACGGTCGAAGTGATTGATGTCGGCAATGACGGCTTCGGAGAGGGTAGTGAAGGCGTGCATGGAGTTGACGAAATAGGGAGGAAAGATGCGGTCGATGGCTTTGGCGTCGTGGGGCAGCATGTTGTGGACAAGGGCCACGCAGCGTATGTGTTTGTTGCGATGCAGGCAGCGCGCTATGGTGCCGAAGCAGGGGGCCATGAACGACATCCAGTAGGCAAAGACAACGAGGTCGGGGTTCTTCTTCCGGATTTCCCTGCCAACCGATAGCCAGTTGAATGGATTGCACGAGTTGATACGCCGCTTGATGGAAAGGTTGGCGGGTGCTGGGGCGTCGGTATACTGTGTTTTGCCTGGGAAGAGGAACGAGGGGTACTGGAGGGTGAAGGTGTACATTTCCACCTGATGGCCTTCGTTGCGGAATTGAGCGGCGAGGCGCTCGTTGAAGGCGGCGAGTCCGCCACGGTAAGGATGGGCTGTGCCTATGATGACGATATGCATGGATGTGCCTGTTTGGGTGTTGAATATATGTGTTGTTTGCGGCGGGTCTGCCGACCAGCCAAATTGCAAAAATACAAAAATTATTAAACATACAATATTTTTCGTCGTTTTTTGTTTTCCGATACAAAGATGCTTGACGGCGACTGCAGCGTCATCGGGCTTTTGGATTTACTGATAAAATAAATAATAGAAACTATGAAGAAACTTCTTTTTGTAATGACTTTGGCATTGTGTGGCTGCCACGCCGGACAGACACAGCAGAATGTAGAGATGAACAATGCGGTGGCATTGCCTTCCCAGGGGGTGCGCTATGCTGATTTCAGCGATGTGGCGGCACGGACTATCGACGGGGTGGTGCATATCCGCACCGTGCAGACCCGTCTCACGCCTTTGTATCAGTCGTTTTTCGGCTTTATCATCAATCAGGGGGTGCAGCGCAAGGAATACAGCGCCTACGGCTCTGGGGTGATTATCTCCGACGACGGTTATATTGTAACGAACAACCACGTGGTGCAGGATGCTGAGCGGATACAGGTCACCTTGAACGACAAGAGGGTGCTGCCGGCACGGCTGGTGGGCACCGACCCCGCCACTGACTTGGCATTGCTTAAGGTGGAGGCAAAGGATTTGAAGGCCATCCCTTTCGGCAATTCCGACAGCGCACGGGTGGGACAGCCGGTTCTGGCTATCGGCAACCCGTTCAACCTCACTTCGACGGTGACGGCGGGCATTATCAGCGCCAAGGCACGCAATGTGGGTATTATCGACAACAACAGGGGCATGGAGAGCCCGATAGAGTCGTTTATCCAGACCGACGCGGCTGTGAACCCGGGCAACTCGGGCGGCGCGTTGGTGGATGGACAGGCACGGCTGATAGGCATTGTTACGGCTATTGCTTCGGCCGACGGCTACTATACTGGTTATAGTTTTGCCATCCCCGTCAATCTGGCACAGAAGGTGACAGAGGACTTGAAACGCTATGGTCACGCGCAGCGCGGATATCTGGGTGTGCAGGTGGTGGAGATGACTTCGGAGTTGGCCTCGCAGATGGGTCTGAAAGAGGTGAAAGGGGTGCTGCTGGCGCGTGTGGTGCCCGACTGCGCCGCCGACAGAGCCGGTCTGAAGCAGGGTGATTTGCTGCTTTCGGTGAGCGGCGTGGAGGTGAACAGTTTTGCCGAGATGATGGAGGAGATAGGCCGCCATGCCCCCGGCGACCATGTGGACATTGTCTATTACCGTAATGGCAAGACCCATGCGGTGACGGTGACCCTGCAGAATTCACAGGGTACGACGGAGATAATACGCCGCTGATTCGCGGTTCGGAAGCAGAATTGAAAAACAATCACAGGCAGGAAACTCCTGCCTGTGATTGTTTGTAGTGACGAGATAATATTATTCGATAATTAACTTGCGGGTGGCGGAGGTTTCGGGGGTGGCGATGGTGAGGAAGTAGGTCCCTGCGGCAAGGTTGCGGGTGTCGAGGGTGGTGGAGGAGCCGGAGAAGGAGGTTTGGAGGAGGGTGTGGCCTGCGGCATCGCGGAGGGTGACGGAGCAGGGGGCTTGGGTTGGGGTGGCGAGGGTGAGGGTGACGGACTCGCTGGCGGGGTTGGGGAGAATGGAGAAGAGGGCTCGGGAGTCGGGGTTGTCAATGCCTATGGGGTCGGGACGGCGGAAGGAGAAGAAGACTGGCTGGCTCCAATCGCTCCAGTAGAGGGAGTCGTGGGCGTAGCAGGGGACGAGGCATTGCGCGCGGACATAGGCGGCATAGACGATGGAGGTGTCCCAACGTTTGCGGTGGGTGTAGGGGTTGATGTCGATATCGAAGATGCGGTTTTCGTCGGGGGGAGTGCCTTGCGGGCCGATGGATATTTGGTAGCGCTGCTGGCGCGAGTCGGTGGGGAGCCATGAGAAGCGGACATGGAGGCTGTCGACGGTGTCGGCATGGAGCTGCTCCACCACGGGGCAGGAGACGGTGTCGGGGTTGCATAATGGATGCAGGATAGGCATCAGACCGCCCCAGTGCCCAGGGTGTTTTCTGCCATCAGAATTATAAAAAGTAGTATTGTAGTTGACCCAATACCAATATGGTTCTTCGTATTTATCGGTACAACGCCATCTATTTCCTGCAAGATAACAATGGCCCAGGCCTCTACGATTAAGATCTATTGAATCAACCATGTAGCCTACAAGAAAAGAGTCCATCATTACCATGGGGGTGTCGAAATAAAACTCGTAAGCCTTAATGACTTCCTCGCCATATTGTCCAAATGTTGTGGAGTATTTATAACAATCTTTTGCCTCGTAAACATAATAGCGGAATGGAAGGGAATCGTTCCATCTCATTTCCCAGAGTTGTGTGGCGCTATCGCCAACGAGATTGTACAAGCGAACCAACATGCCGCAACGTGCAGTGTCCTGACCCCAAAGGGTTGCCGCAACGCCATAGATTTTGGTGGGTTGGGCGACACGGTATTTCTTTGCATAAGCTGTATTTTTGTTGCCTACATTAAGAATATCAAATGGAAGCAAAGTCCTTAAATAGCCATTAGCATTGAAACCCAAGGTGTCATCACGCGGCCAATCCAAGTAGCATGAGTAGGGTGGACGAACAGTGTCCTGGCAGAAAGCGGAAGGCATAGAAAAGAATGTGACCACAGAGATTATTGTAATAAAAGCGATTTTTTTCATGACAGGTTGAATTAATATGTTTTATATAATAATTTTATTCCTCAGTACATTCGGAGTTTTTGGTAATAAACTCAATATCCACAACTCTGCCTAATGTGTTTATAAAAAAACGGTCTTGAATACTTGTAGGTTCAAAATCCTTTCCATCAAGATTGTCGATCAATGTGACTTCGGTGTTGAATTTGCCGTAACACGACAAGGAGGCGACATTGTTGTTGGGCAGTTTTTTTCGGAACCAGATATTTTTGTAGACTGCCACATAATAGGGACCGTTTGCATGGTCGATGGCTGCATAGTCTTGATGATTGGATTCGTAGATTGCATCCGATGTCGATGTGGCCAGTGCCCATGGGTTAATTTCAAAGAAATAAGAGGTGTTGTACACATCGTACCCCAGCATGAGAACCAGTTTATGCTGGTCGCTATTGTAAGCCATTTCCACATCACGCTTTTGCTCCCCCAACGGTAGCGCCTGGGAGTT
>JAFXMW010000011.1 GCA_017530105.1 Bacteroidales bacterium | reverse complement strand
CTCCACACCCTCGGGCATTTCAGTCTCGAACCTCAGGGTGTCGCTCCAGTCGGTGTAGCTGCTGTCGCTGGGGCACCAACCCCGCACATAAGCCAGGTAACGCTTCCCCGGCCGCAGCCCTGTCAACGTCACCATGGGCACACGGGTTTCCACCAGGTAGTAATTCTCAAAGGACATGTCCTCGGTGCCGAACCTTACCTGCCACCTTGTGTTGTTGGCGGCGTCCCACATCAGGGTGACGGTGTCCTTGTTCAACCCCGCCACGCGCACATTCTCAATGGGGTGGCAAGGCTCCCACTCGGGCTGAATGATAGGGAAGATGATGCGGGCGTTGGGATAGCGTGCAATCCGTCCCCACCGCTCGTTGCGGTATTTAATCCACTTGGGTTGCCCCCAATCCCAGAATGTAGTATCAGGATCAAAACCAAACCCCGTTTCATTTCCTCCGTATTGTATAACAGTTGAGCGGTAAAGGTTCCAGTAGCGGGTAGGGCAATGGTTCCACAGCCACATCCAGCTTGAGAAGTTAACACCATGTTGCTCCCAACTATAGCTCCCTTCGTTGTTCAGGGCAGTCCCCGCCACAATGAACGAGTCTTCCACCACCTCGGGCTTCTCAAAATAAACCTCATACAAGGCAACCGTGGGGGTGCTGTCGTAATACACAGGGTTATTAAGGGGAGGGAAAAACCCCAGACCCCATGTACGCCATTTACACCTTAGTGTACTGTCCTCTAAAGGGAGTAATATTTCACGGTGCGGCCACTCTACGCGCCAGGGACCGCTCGCCAGTTTCACGGGGTCACCATCGGTGGGCTTGTACAGGATTAACGAATCCGTTATCCTCCCTGCCATTGACATATCGCGGGTGTTCGGAAAGTACCATCCGAGACGGTCCCTGTTATATCGCCATTCATCATACCAGACTTTGGTGAGTGCTAATTCATATTGTGTCGTATCAGCAGGACTCTGCATGCGGCCGCAAGCCGCCAAACCGATTATCTTGATGGGATGGTCTGTCACCATTTGATTGCCGATAATTGTGTTGCCCAGAAAATATTTACTCATGTAATTTTCTCTATCACCACCACCATTATCATTATATAGATGACAAAGGGGTGGATTAATGTCAGCATATTCGGAGGTGTCCAACCATGTTGGATATATTACTGCGCTATAATAGCAGCTATCCCCTTCTAATATTGTATCATACCAGGTGCAGTATCTGTCATCGATTGTGGAACGCCACAGATGCAGTGTGTCCAAGTCATACCAGTTCAAATGTCCGAAAAAGAATGTCGAATCCTTACGCACAATCGTATCCTGAGCCCTCGCCCCAAAGCACCCCGCTACGGAAAGTAGCACTACCGCTGTCAAGAATATCTTCGTTTTCATGTTATTTCTTATTTTTATAATAATTGTCGGGACAAATACTTATACATGGAAAGTAATCTAATCCGACATGTTCTGTATGTCCAAACACAATCTTGTTCCATCCCATTAGGTCTGCTTTAAAAATGTTTGTTACTGGAGAGAAAAGACTTTGCGGCAGCAAAGGGTATGGTACGCTGTTGCTACAGCTTCCATCTTCTGTATTAATTATATTCTGCCATAATATCTGCTCATATGTAAATTTTTTGAATCCGCTTACTGTATATTGGGGGGATACATCAAGGCAAATACTTTTGGGTATCCAATAATTGTTTGTAGAATATGCCGTTTGATAATCCGATAATATGTATGAGGGAATACTCCCCGTAGAAAAATCTATCGTGGTGACAGCATATTCCGTAATACCTCCTCCTAAGCCATGTGAGAATAGTACTATAAAATTCTTCGACCCGTCGTCAAAAAGTAACACATCTGTTGAAGATATATAATCAGGTATCTGAGCGGTGGCGGATGAAAGCATCTGGACGGGTAAACCGCTCAAACAAGGAGTGATATCGAAAATCCAATGGGACAAATAATATGTTGTACCTGTTACATTCTCTTGCCGAGAGGAACATACAGCTACTCTATCACCTGTGCTGTGTGTTATTTTCGGAGCAGTAATAGGCTCATCGGCATTGGAAGGAAGCAATGGATTGTTGTAGGTATGCAGGTCGAAATAATATGATTCTATAATATTTGACGTAATCATATTAAATTTAAGAAACGGGTGCAAAGTAATGCCTACTCCTTCACCCATGGTATTTTTATCCCATCCGAGAAACACCACAAAATTGTCCGTCACCGCCATATCTGTAATTCTAGAATGAACCCCATATCGCCATAAGTCAGTAGTTCTGTAGTTGAAGTATCCGGGGAGGTTCCCTTTCGCCTCAAATACACGGTAGTAGTTGCCGCTTCCTCCTGGAGGTGAGGTCATTTCCCCGTATCCAGCAATATGCATTTGTCCTGATGGGTCTCGGAACACCTCGATGTTGTCAAGTGTCTCCATCCCGAGCGTGAACAACGAATGGTCAATAGTTGGAGACACTCCATAATAAAAGAGACTGTCGATGTCAAACCAGCCAATTATTCCTGTTTGAACACCGACTCCGTAGGAATAATAGCCACAGAAAACAACGAAATTGTCTATAATCTCGAAATCTTTGATGAAGAAATAGTCCGCGATATGGGCATCAATATCTTGTACCATATCGGTCAATGTAAAATGATTTTCGTTATTATATTCTGAGTACACAATATGCTTTCCTGTAGAAGGGACATATCGTACAATGCTACCCCTTCCGTCATGAGGAGAAAAATAGAGTGACCCAGACCCCGGCTGCCCTATCGAGAGGTTTCCCATAAGGCAAAATCCAATTAATAATAATGACTTCTTCATGTTTTTTGAGTTTTAGGTGTTAAAAAAATGTTTCTTTTTTATTTGATTGTCAATATGATTAGAATAAATAATAGCCATTTGTCAATTATTATTCCAATCTGCAAATATCGGAATAAAAATCCATAATTGCAAATATTTAACATTCCCAATGCTTTTTTCTCGCTTAAAAAAAAGATAAAGTCAAAAAAATGATTGACGGGCGGGATGAAGGTGTAGATTGCGACGGGTTGGCTGTTGGGGAGGTAGCTTGTCAGGCGGTTGTATTGACGGTTGTTTTACACTTTTTCCTCACTTGTTTTACACTTTAAAAGTGTAAAACAAGTGGGAAACAGGAGAGGTAGAGGTGTGGATGCTGCAGCTGGGGATGTTGCCGACAGATGAGGGGTGTGAAAAAAGGTCCGGCGAAGGGCCGGACCTTTTGCTATTGCGTTCCCCTGCGGTGCTGAGGGGATGGCGGTTTGTCGCCGAAGAGCGGTGCACTTAGGCTTTGTTGCTCTCTTCGACGGACTCTTTGATGAGTTGGAAAGTGGCTTCGATGTCGTTGTCGAGACCCATGCTGAAGCGGATGAGGCCTTCGCTCATGCCCATCTCCTTCTGGATGTCTTCGGGTACTTCGCTGCTGGTGCTCTTGCCGCTGTTGGAGAAGAGGGTCTTGAAGTAGCCGAGGCTGACGGCAAGGTAGCCTACGCCTTTGCGCTGCATGATTTCCATGATGCGGCTGGCCTTGTCGGCGGTGCCCATGTCGATGCTGATCATGCCGCCGTAGCCGTAGCCTTCGTTACGCATGGCGTTGAAGAGTTCGAAGTCGGGGTGTTCGGGCAGTCCGGGGTAGTTGTATTTGAATCCCACTTCTTTGAAACGCTTGGCGAGGTACATGGCGTTTTCGCCGTGTTTCTTCATGCGGATGTGGAGGGTGTGGAGGTTTTTGTTGATGGAGGCGGAGCGCATGGGGTCGAGCACGGGGCCGAGGAGCATGCAGGTGCCGTTGTTGACGTCGATGAGGCTGTTGATGTATTCAGCAGAGCCGCAGATGGCTCCGGCGACGCAGTCGTTGGTGCCGTTGACATATTTGGTCATGGAGTAGACGGTGACATCGGCTCCGAGTTGGCAGGGGCTGAAAATCATGGGGGTGAAGGTGTTGTCGACGATGAGCTTGGCACCGTGGGCGTGGGCCATCTTGCTCAGCTCGGGCACGTTGGCGATGCGGAGCAGGGGGTTGTTCATTGTTTCGGTGTAGACGACCTTGGTGTTGGGGTGCTCGTTGAGGGTTTTTTCAACGGCCTTGAGGTCCTGCATGTTGACGAAGGTGGTCTGTACGCCGAATTTGGGCAGGTAGTTGGCGAGGAAGGCGAAGGTGCCACCGTAGGTGGTCATGGAGCTGACGATGTGGTCGCCTGCCTTGACTTCGTGGATGAGAGCGCTGGTGATGGCGGCGAGGCCGGAGCCAGTGACCCAGGCTGCTTCGGTGCCTTCCATGGCGGCAAGGTTCTGACAGAGTGCCAGGTTGGAGGGGTTCCAGTGGCGGCTGTAGAGGAAGTAGCCTTCGGTTTCACCGTGGAAGGTTTCGGTCATGAGGTGTGCCTCGGGGACGGTGAAGGTGGCAGAATCGCAGATGGCGGGATTTACGCCACGGTTGGCGTCGCGGCCATCGTGACGCTGGATGGCGGTTGCGGGGTCGAATTTTTTCATGATGAAATGATTTTTTGTGTTGTTGTTATTTTATGATTAATAGATACGATAGATGGGATATATACAAAAGATTATTTATAGATAAGGAAGATGGTGGGGCGTTTGTTGAGTTGGGGTGGGTCGGTGCGCCATTGGCGGGCTAGACGGGTGCGGATGTATTGTGTTGGGAGGGTGATGTCGGTGGCAACGCAGATGCGTGTGGTGGGTTGTAGGTGGGCGGCCAGGTATTGTAGTAGTTTGTCGTTGCGGTAGGGTGCTTCGATGAAGATTTGTGTCTGGTGGTCGCGGTAGATGCGTTGCTCGAGTGTGTGGAGTAGCGTGGTGCGGCTTTTTTCGTCGATGGGAGGATAGCCGTTGAAGGCGAAGTTTTGTCCGTTGAAGCCGGAGGCCATGAGCGCGAGCATGATGCTGCAGGGGCCGATGAGGGGGAGTATGTCGATGCCGTTGCGCTGCGCCATGGAGGTGATGAGGCTACCCGGGTCGGCAACGCAGGGTATGCCGGCTTCGGACATGAGGCCTATGTCTTCGCCTTGGGCAATGGGGTCGAGGTAGTGGGAGATGTCGAGCGGTGAGGTGTGTTCGTTGAGCTCGAGGAAAGTGACGTTGTCAATGGGGGAGGAATAGCCCATGCGTTTGAGGTTGCGGCGAGCGGTGCGGATGTTCTCGACGATGAAGATATGGCAAGCGTTAAGCAGTTCGCGGTTGTAGGGGGGCAGCGAGGTATCGGGGTCGGTGGCTCCGATGGGTACGGGAAAGAGGATTAGCTTTGCCATGATTAGGGAAAGGGTGGGATTGTTGTGGGTGTGCTCAAATCATTTTGAGGTAGCCGACTTCTTGGGGTGTAAGTTCGCGATAGCGTCCGCGTGGGAGGTCTTTCTTGGTGAGACCGGCAAAGACGACGCGGTCGAGCTTGTGGATGTTGTAGCCGAGATGTTCAAACATACGGCGGACGATGCGGTTTTTGCCGCTATGGAGCTCGACGCCTACGATGCGCTTGTCGTCGCCGTTTTGGGCGTATTGTATGTTGTCGACGTGGATGGGACCGTCTTCCAGTTCGATGCCTTCGAGCAGCTGGCGCATGTCTTCACGGGTTACGGCACGGTCGAGTTCGACTTGGTAGATTTTATATACTCCAGTGGAGGGGTGTGTGAGGCGGCGGGCAAGGTCGCCGTCGTTGGTGAAGAGGAGGAGGCCTGTGGTGTTGCGGTCGAGGCGGCCTACGGGATAGATGCGCTCTTTGCAAGCGCCGTCGATGAGCATCATGACGGTTTGGCGTTCCTGCGGGTCGTCGACAGTGGTGATGAATCCCTTGGGTTTGTTGAGTAGGAAGTAGCGTTTGCGTTCGGAACGAAGTGTTTCGCCACCGTAGTTGACCACGTCGCCCTCGTGTACTTGGAAGCCCATTTCGGTAATGACCACGCCGTTGACGCTAACGCTGCCGGCGGCAATGAGTTTGTCGGCCTCACGGCGCGAGCAGATGCCGGCGTTGGCGATGTATTTGTTGAGACGGATAGTGCCGTCGTAGGCTTTGGGTGTTGGAGGTGGTGTTTTTACCTTGGGGACGGGGTGCTTCTTCGGACGGTCGGCACGGGCTTTCTTTTTGTCCTTGGTGTGCACTCCACGGCGGTTGCTGCCACGCGAGGGGGCGGTACGCTTTTGTTGGTCTTGGGAAGCGAATTGATCGTATTCGTTGTCGGTCTTTTGGGTCGATTTGGTTTTAGGACGGCTGTTGTCGATGGGGTCGCTTGAGCGGACCACGGGACTTTTCTTGCCAATCCGAGGACGTTTGCCACCAGAGGTGGGACGGCTGTATTGCTTGTCGTTTTTGCTGAAGTTTTTGTCCATGTCAGAAACGCATTTTGTAAGGGAAACTTGTGTCTAATTCTTGTTTGTAGCGCAGGTCGGCAACCTCGTTGGCAAGGCGCAGGAGGATGTCGAGGTGCATAAATTTGAGCCATGAGATGGCTTTGTCGTCGCGGCGGCAGGCCAGAACGAACATGAGGTTGGATTCGTGTAGGTTTTTTCGCACCCATTGACGCGAAAGTTCGTCGCCGTCGATGGCATGGCTGAGAATGCCCAACCAATGATAGTTGTGCTGTACGAGCCACTGCTCGGCCTCCACGTCGTCCTGTAGGAAGTTGGAGAAGGCCGCCAACTCGGGGTGTCCGGCATCGACAAGCCACTGGAAGAACTCTTTGCTTCCGCCGATGGCTTGCTGGAGGGCGAGCAGTATGCGCACATCATATTGTATGAGACCTTTGGTCAAAATTAGGAACGGATTTTAGCACCCAGTTGGGTTTCGAGGTTTTTCTGTAGTTTGGCCATGACGGCTTCAATCTGCTTGTCGGTAAGGGTCTTGTCCTTGTCCTGCAGGATGAAGCTGACAGCATAGGATTTCATGCCTTCGGTGATGCCTTTGCCCTCGTAGACGTCGAACAGGCTGATGCGTTTGAGAAGTTTCTTCTCGGTGTTGAAGGCCACCTGCTCGATTTCGGCGAAGGTGACTTTTTTCTGCATCACTAGGGCTAGGTCGCGTCGCACTTCGGGGAACTTGGGCACTTCGGCGTATTGAACATCTTTGGTGGGGTAGCTCTTGAGGAGCAGGGTCCAGTTGATATCGGCTGCAAAAACCTCCTGCTTGCAGTCCATGAGTTTGAGTGTCTCTTTGCTGATGCGGCCTATGGAGCAGAGGCGTTTCTTGCTGTCGCGGAATACTAGGTCGATACCTTCGGAGTAGTAGTGCAGCGTAGTGGGGATGGTCTCAACCCTACCGAAGTTGATGCGCATCCGGTGCAGGATGTTCATCACGTGTGCCTTGAGGTGGTAGAAATCGACCGATGTAGTGGGCATTTTCCAGCTCTCGGGCGCGAGTGAGCCGGTCATGAAGATGGCAAGGTGCTGTGTTTCGCAATATTTGTCGGTCACCTTTTCGCCGTCGTTGCCGGTGCGGACGTAGGTGTTGCCAAACTCGTAGAGCTTTTGGTCGTGAATCTTGTAGTTGAGGTTGCGCACGATGCATTCCAGTCCGCTATACAGTAGGGTCTGCCGCATAACGTTGAGCTCCTTGCTCAGCGGGTTGAGAATCCGCACACATTGGTCGGCGGGGAAATCGGGGTTGCCCCCGTAGTATTCCGACTTGGTGAGCGAGTTGTTCATTATCTCATTGAAACCGTTGTAGGTGAGCATATCGCTGGCGATGTTCTGCAACTGCCTCGGGTTGGGCTTTTTCGAGAATGCCAAGCTGCTGGAGATGCGCTCGTCGACATGGATGTTGTTGTAGCCATAGATGCGCAGGATTTCTTCCACCACATCGCATTCGCGTGTCACATCCACCTTGCAGGTGGGGATGCGGAGCGACATGCCTTCGGGGTTCTCGCTGGCTATCTCTATGTCGAGCGAGGTGAGAGCCGTGCGGATGGCATCGATGGGAATTTCTTGTCCCACGAGGTTGAACACGCGACGGTAGTTGATGTCCACTTCCGCCCGAGGAATGGGGTTGGGATACACGTCCACCATCTCTGAGGCGATGGTGGCGCCGGTCAGTTCTTGCATCAGCTTCACTGCACGTTGCAGTGCCCATACAGTGATGTTGGGGTCGCAGCCGCGCTCGTAGCGGAACGAGGCATCGGTTTTCAGACCATGACGCTTGGAGGTCTTGCGGATGGTCATGGGGTTGAAGTAGGCACTCTCGAGGAATACGCGCTGGGTGTTGTGTGTCACACCGCTCTTCTCGCCGCCAAACACACCGGCGATGCACATTCCCTCCTCTTCGTTGCATATCATCAGGTCGCGCTGGTCCAGTTTGCGCTCCACGCCGTCGAGGGTGACGAAGGGTGTGTCTTGCGGCAGACGGCGCACCACTACGTGGTTGCCCTTGATCATGTCGGCATCGAAGGCGTGCATCGGCTGTCCTACCTCCATCAGCACAAAGTTGGTGATGTCCACCACATTGTTGATGGGACGGATGCCCACAGTGCGCAGCTTGTTCTGCAACCAGTCGGGCGAATCCTGCACCTGCACATTCTCCAGCGTGATGCCTGTATAGCGCGGGCACAGTTCGGGCTCTTCCACCGTCACGCGGATGGGATTTGCCCCGTTCTTGGCCTCTGAGAGGTCGGCGACCTCGGGCCATAGTATCTTTTTCTGCTCCCCGTTGCGGGTGTTGAGCACCGCCACCACGTCGCGTGCCACGCCGATGTGGCTGGTGGCGTCCGAGCGGTTGGCGGTGATGGCCACCTCCAGCGTGTAGTCTTCTTCCAAGTGAAAATACTCCTTGGCGGGCATGCCCACAGGCGCGTCGTCGGGCAGCACCATGATGCCGGCGTGGTCCGACCCTAGTTGCAGCTCGTCGGCGGCACACAGCATGCCTTCGCTCACCGCACCGCGCAGCTTGCCCTTTTTAATCTCGTAAAACTCCGTCTCGGAGGTGTAGATTTTGGTGCCTATCTGGGCGCATACCACCTTCTGGCCTGCAGCCACGTTGGGAGCGCCGCACACGATATTGAGGGGTGTGCCGGTGCCCACGTCCACGGTGGTCAGGTGCAGATGGTCGCTGTCGGGGTGGGGTTCGCAGGTCAGCACTTGGGCGATGACCACATGTTCCAGTCCGCCCTTGATGCTTTCCACCTTTTCCACATCTTCTATTTCAAGCCCGCTGAAAGTCAGCAGGTCGTCCAATTCGTTAGGGGTGAGGTCGGTGTCGACATACTCACGCAGCCATTTGTAGGATATCTTCATCTCGTGTTTCTTTTCTGGATTCTGGTATTCCTAGTATCGCAAGTATTCCTAGGATTTCTAGTGTTTTATTATTTCATCTTTGCCCAAGTATCTTTCAGCGAGCAGCTGCGGTTGAACACCAGATGCTCGGGTGTGCTGTCACGGTCGGTGCAGAAATAGCCCATACGCTCAAACTGGTAGCGCATAGGCTCCTCGATGCCTTTCTCGTTCACCACCATGTGGGAGTCGGCTAGCGAGGGTTCTAGCTTGCAGTGCTGCAGCACCCGCAGGCTGTCGGGGTTGAGGTTATCGAGGAAGGTCTTGCCCTCGGGAGCCTCGTCGGGAGCCTCGGTGGCAAACAGTCGGTCAAACAGTCGCACCTCCGCCTCTATGGCGTGTTGTGCGCTCACCCAGTGCAGTGTGCCCTTCACCTTGCGGCCGTCGGGCGCGTCGCCGCCACGGGTGGCGGGGTCGTATGTGCAATGGATGCAGGTGATGTTGCCCTCGGCGTCCTTTTCCACGCTCTGCGCGGTGACGAAATAGGCGTAGCGCAGGCGCACTTCGCGACCCAGCGTCAGGCGGAAATACTTCTTAGGAGCCTCCTCCATGAAGTCCTCACGCTCTATATACAGTTCGCGGCTGAAAGGCACCTCTCTGGTGCCGTCCGCCTCGTTCTCGGGGTTGTTCACGGCGGTCAGCATCTCCGTCTGCCCTTCAGGGTAG
>JAFXMW010000002.1 GCA_017530105.1 Bacteroidales bacterium | reverse complement strand
GTTCATCCTGAGCCAGGATCAAACTCTTCATTGTAAGAATTGCTTGCTTTTACCTTTTGACTCGTCTCGTGTCCCCCGAATCGGCCATGCCGACTCGGTTAAAAGACACACGCTATCTCATGTTTCAAAATAATTCAAAGTTCTCGTTGCTTTCCCCTTTTGCATTTGCTTTTTTTATCAACAACGCTTGTTTTGTCGAAAGCGAGTGCAAAGATACAACCATTTTTCAAACTACCAAAAAAAATTTGAAAAAAAATTTCCTTTTTGCGTTTAAACCATTATTTCTCAGCAATAAAAAAGAGTGTTTTTTTTCTCACAATCCCAAAAAAAGTCTTGCAAAATTCAGTTTTAGCCATCAAAAAAAACCAATTTTTAAGTTTTCTTGTCCAATTCTTGTTAATAACACTGTATTTAATTATCTATCAGTCAATTACAAACTTCCTACCTCTCTAAAACCAATAGCTAACAACCTGATATTCAACAAAGGAAAAGACAAACCAATCAAACATAACGGCTATTAATAAATCATCAATTTTGTGGTAAAAGAACCCTTTTTTTCATCAATACGCAGCACATAACACCCCGGTTCCAGCTTCCGAACATCCACCCTACTCACAGCCGAAGAGATTTCACAACCCATAACTTGTCTCCCCATAACATCGAAAATCCGCACCGAGGCAGGTCCTTCTCCAACCCCTTCCACCGACACGAATCCATGTGCCGGATTAGGTGCAATTTTTACGGCAGACAACCCCTCCGTTCCAATTCCCAGATTGACGTCCTTATATTCATATATAAAATCGCACACATAATGCAGCACATGTTCCACATCCACCGAATACCACGCCTCTCGGTCATAGGCATGGACATTGTTGAACGTCTTGGGACGCGTTGTCTCCGGTGTCCATGGCATATAAGTAATGCTCAAGGGCAAATCCATATTAATATTGTAAAGGCTTCGCTCTGCCTCGCCACCTGTCATATCGTAATGGTGATACTCTGTGCAATTACCCTCTTCGTCGTACCTATACTCGCTGCGACCGTTAAACCGCCAACTCACCCCGTCATCGCTCACGCTGTCATAGTCTGCCGTATTACGTCCGCCGTCCCACTGGTAAACAATCTTCTCCGAAGGGTAAAGCCCCGACCCGTCATAAGCATACCACAGCTCACACACCAAATTTCCGTCTTCGGGAGAATAGGCGTACTCCACCTTCTGAAACACCATGCCGCCCATTGTCAATTCCGACAGCACTACACGCCCATTATCGTCATACGAATAAGTATAGACTCCGCCCAACTGCCAATCACCACTGAAATTATTGTAATTGGTACGCGAAATCCTATTCCCGTCTTCATCATATTCATAATAAATAACATATACATTCTCCCATACCCCGTTGAGCAGCTGCCACCCCGACATACGGACTATCTGTCCTTCAGAGTCGTAAGTCAACGAATCAATCAAACTGTAATCATTACTCACCGAATCCTTAATCGCCACCAGCCGTTTACTTCCGTCATAGAAGAAATCACAAAACTGGTAACCATCGCTCGTGCGGAACGAAACCAGTCTATACTGATAATCACTTTTGGCAGCCAAACGTTCAATCCTGTCCGCATGATGGTCTCCATGACGGAAATGGCCTGCCGGCTGGGCATTCAAGCTCATCAATGCCCAGCAAAAGAAACCGATACAAAATACCTTTTTCATTTAAATCAACTTAACGGGTTCCATTCATTCAAATTGAGCCATCGCATCAGGGAGAACCCATTGACCTGCCCGACGACCCATAACAACATCTAATTTCCAAATGCAAAGATACTACATTTTTCCGACATGGCAACAAAAAAAACGCCATTCACTATTTCACCCTTCACACCATGCTTCATTTCACCCAGACCTCAAACATTCCAGCAACTGATACACAGGCAATAGGCTCTGCAGTGTTGGACACTCTCCGACCCGCCGAACATCACCAGACTTTTCAACAATACCGACAAAGGCCTTCAATTCGTGATAAAAACCATGCTCCACCCAAGGGGATGATTCCAATACAGGCGAAAAGGAGTCGTGACAACATAAACATTTTTCTGACACACACGAATGTACAACCTTTTCCATCGGGATACCTGCCACATTCATTCCACCACGTCGATACACCAATGTATCGATGGATGGAAGTGCATAAACACCTGTTTCGACATGGACAATTAGTTTCTCCACAGGTGTAGCCCAGGAATAGCCATTTGACAATTCCACCGTCCCCACCACATCTCCATGCTTCAGCATCAGCACATGAGTATGCCCCGCAACACACTTGTGCGAAAGAACTTCTGCTTTTCCAAAAAGGTAGGTAAGCAAATCAACCGGATGGATAAAAAGCTCCGTGACAGCATCGCCCTCCGGGTATCGTCCCACACAATAACGCAACATATAATTACACACATTTTCACCCTTCAAGCACCTCTTAAGCCGACGCACAGCAGGTGCAAACCGTTTCTGCATACCCACAAAAACAGTCGACCCCATTTGGTTCTGCAAGCCAGCAAGCTCTTCCAACTGGCACAAAGTGCCACAAGGGGGCTTTTCGATAAACAACGACTTACCCAGCTGCATCACTTCATGAACAATGCCATAATGTGCCGCCGGCGATGCTGACACTAACACACCTGCCACCTCAGGGTCCTCCAACATTGTATCAAGAGAGGTCGTTGGGATTGCCTCACCCGGAATCATGAAAGCATTACGCCCTACAAGCTCAGCTTTGCGTGAAGAAGTGACACATACATACTTTATCGGCACACGCAACATTCCCAGCACAGGGTAGAGATTGGCCATACTATGACTACCCATACCCACAAAAGCGTATTGTTTCACACATGGGTGAGCCAGCTGCTTATCAACCCTCAAACGACGATATTGTCTAATAAGTGTTGTTTTCATGACTTTTGACATTTAATAAACTGACGATATGTCTGCCTACTGTCCTCACACCACTGATACTGGCCATACACCTTTTCAATAATACTCTTAGGCAAAACACTTTCAAGTGTTCGGAGCAGAATAATGTCATACTTACGGTGAAAGTTAATCCAGCATCCATTACAATTTCCGCCATACTGCTTCTGCATATTACAGGCAGCATCACTGTTCCAGATTTCATCCAACGACTGATTATGTATGTTACCAAGTATACAGTCAAGATTCTGACACAAGGGAACGTTACCTCCTGCATGAATGACCACCTGATTCCTGATACTTAGACATGGCAATCGAAGATGTCCGTTGCACCACTGCTCATACAAAGCCACATAGTCATAGTTCTCACTTGTCTGATGGATAACCTCTGGTATGCGGGAAGCAAAATCAGTGGCATCAATAAGGGATGCATCTGTTTCAAAGAAAGCCATCGTTCCGTAAATGCCAATCCTCACATCTATTCCATAACTCCGAGCCAATCCTATCACATACTCCATATCTCGAAAACTGTTCCAAGGCGATAGGCAGAACATCAGCGATATAGGCACTGCTCCTGCCAAAGTCTCAATCACATTTATCACTTTGGAATAACCATCACAGCCCCGCATGTTCAAATAGGTAGTCCGGTCTCCGTCGAGAGAAAGATACAAATGCCTGGGTCGATACCTAAGAGTGTAGTCAATCAACCTGTCAGGAAGCAAACAGTTTGACAGCAATGTATAATTCTGATGATGCTGGGCAAACCAGGCCAATATGCTCTCTGCCTGCGGATGGAGAATAAACTCGCCCCCCTCAAGCCCCACTGTTGTATAGGGTTTAACACAACGGCTTTGCATTACCCGCTCAATATCTTCCATGTCGAGATGTTCGTGCGGCTTTTTCCAAATGGAGCAATGACGGCAACGTGACTGGCATGCCGTGGTGGCATAAATCATCAGTTGACTCAACTGTTTGTGATGCGGACGAACGACATTGTTGGCATACAACAGTCCGCTTGTCATGTAATCTTTTACTTTGTACATACTTCAGTGTTCTTTATGATATTTTTAATACCATAGAGACACTGAAAAGGTCAAAGACTGCACCCCTCGGCAATCAAAAATTGAATTGCAATCCACTTTGGATGGATAACCCGACCTGTTGTGACGTAGCAAAAGTCGCTATTCTCTCGTCTCGGAACAGGTTACAACCCATACTGCACTCCGAGAAAAGTTCAAAATGCTTCAACAACTTGTATCTCACGCCAACCTTCATCCTTGCCTCCATCGAAAGATGTCCGCCATACGAAGCTTGGTCAACAAGGGGGATACCGTTAAACCATTCATCCTCATCGCCATGCTTTGAAAGGTTCGTCTGTTCTCCTACCACAAATTGAGTATTATACCTTACCGACACAGGGGCCTGCAACGCCAACTCAACATCAAAGTAACAAGCGAAACGGGGCGAATCGAACAACCTACAGGACATCCCTGCCGGAATATCAAGATACGTGACACTTTGGCACCCATCTATCCTGTCTTTCCCAAAACCCGTCTGGAACCATGAACGATACATCCCCCAACCCAGTCCACAATGTAACCAAGCCCAGGGACGTATGCTCATATTCACCTCCATACAAAACCTAACTGGTGGTTCGTGCCGTTCCTCGCAGATAATCTGTCCGTCGTTGTCAACCTCATTATTCTGGGCGATGCGTATCAAAGCCTCCGCCACCTCAGGAGAAAAGAGTCCAAGGTTTTCTATAACATATCTTCTACATTCCCTCCAATTATTTATTGCCACACATTCTCCCGGAACACCCGACGTACACGACACCGACGGCAACAGCAAAGCGTGTGGACGCCGCGCAACAGCCTGTCCCGAGAGCGATGCAGCCATCGACACCTTAACTGACCACCTACCATCATCATCCCTATCTCCCAGTGCCTGTTGCATAATAACCGGTATATCAGTGGCAACCTCCGCCAAGACAGGCTCTTTCCAGCTTTCCGGTCCCACGATAAGACCTTCCCGCAGACCTAAACCGACATCGTCCACCGTAACGATACTATCGAAACGAAGGTTGACAGCATCCTCTTGTGGTCTCGGCGATATGCCATTTCCTGACATCTCCTCGTTCACGCATTCTTTCCTCTCACTTTTTTCCACCTTTTCAACAACCTCCTTCGGTCTTAGTGCTGCACCGACCGATGGAACAGACTGCCTGTCTTGAACTAACAAAACAGGTATCGTCAACACTATCAGCACCACACACAACAATGGCCCCAATATCCTACGCAGCATGGCACGGGCATGATACAGTTGCGACGACGAAGAGTGCGGCTCGATATTGAGCAGCGAGGCTATCTCCTTGTGCTGCCGTCCCTCAATAACCGACATGGTAAACACCTGACGATAACCCTGTGGAAGCATGTCGATAGCCTTCTGCAACTCCTCTGACGTGAAGGCAGATTCCGTGTCCTCACATGCTGCATCAAAGCCCTCAAGGCATGAAAGTGGTATCGTCTTCTCCTCCTTGCGTTTCAAATGTCTCAACGCCACACGGGCAGAGATAGCCGACAGCCACGACCCGAACTTCTCCGGGTCGTTCAGGCAACCCAGTTTGTCAAAAGCGATAAGGAAAGCATCGTTAGCAAGCTCTTCCGATAATTCGGTGTCATGCGTGATGCGACGACATACAGCAAGCGACCGATTCTTATATCGGCGGTACAGCGCATTCTGAGCCTGCGCATCTCCTTCCTTGGCCAATTCCACCAGTCGTTCCATGTCCGTCATGCCTCATAAGAGGCATCCATTTTGAAAAAGACTGCATGGAGTAAAAAAATATATAGCTACTGCTTACACGTTCTCCTATCTAACCACTAAACCATCACCCTATTCTCCACAGTACACGCGCCCTATTTCTCCACAGGCTTGCCTGCTTTCTGCCATGCCGTGATACCCCCCTCCAGTTCAATCACCTTGTACCCCTTTTTCACCAAGGCCGTGGCTGCGGCCTTGCTGCGACGGCCACCGCGGCAATACACTGCCACTGTATAGCGTTGCTTGATTCCTGCAGCCTTCCACAGGCTTTCAAAATCGTTGCCCCAAGTCACATTTGTGGCACCTTTCAGATGCCCTTCGGCAAACTCCTTGGGCGTGCGGACATCCACCAGCACCACGTTCTTCGACATCATACGCCGCGAAAACTCCTCCACCGAAAGGGTCTCTATCGTTTCCGTTTTGGCTTGATTGCAGCATTGTCCATTGCCTTTATTCTGGCAATTCTTTCCGCAAGAATGTTGTGCCTGCACGCCGAACAACAGCGAAAGCATAGCGGCAAATAAAACTAATCTTTTCATAATGTTATATTTAGGTAAATACTTATCCTTATTTCAACTCGCAAAGATACATCTTTTTCGCAATATATGAAGATTTTACAACCGGGCGCGACATATTAGCACCTTCGCTCGTTATCCGGTACTTCAGCATCAGTTCTCCCATATTTCTCCCATCCTGCATGGGAGAAATATGGGAGAAATGAGGGGTAACGAGCGACCCTTGCATTTCAAAAGTCCTATTGACTGAGCTGTCCGGTAGTATTGGACGTGCGCTCCAATTCGTCAAGTCTGCCCACATTCCTGTGTTTCAGAGGTTGTTGTGCGGTACCGAAGTTCCACTGCAGGCCAAAGCAGACTTTCTGAAACAGAAAGATTTGTTCGGTTGTCGAAACGACTCCGTCGGAATACAGCACGTCGAAGTTGCTGCTCATGGTACGCAGCAGGTCTTTGATTTGGAGCGAGAGCATCAAGCGGCCGTCCATGGCACTCTTTTTCACACCCAAATTCACCAACTCGTTGGAGCCGGTCCTGAGGTATCCTGCCACCACAGGGGTGGAATAGTAACCATCCAGCTGCACCTTCCAGTCCTTGGGCAGGTTGAACGTGAGGCAGGCGTAGGCTTGGCCGAGGAAAGAGTGCTTGTCGTAAACCCCTGCCGCACTCTCCTGACCCTCGACACGGCTGGTGGAATTGAGATCCAGACTGCGGTAGTCGTAGGCGTTGACATTAAGGGTAAAAGCAATATATTTGCCAATAGGCAACTCCGTCAGAGCCACGCCGCCGCCGACGAGGGTGGTGGAGCCGAAATTGTCGTAATGCATCACCTGGTCGCCGCTAACGGGGTCGAGGACGGGGATGATAGTGAGCATGTCTTTGGTGTGGATAAAATTACCCATCAGGGTGACATAGCGGCCGAAGCCTGCGGTGAGCGACACATTGTCGCTGTAGCTGGGCTTGAGGTCGGGGTTGCCCATGTTCGAATTGTGGGCGTCGACAAAGTTCTTGAAGGGGTTGAGCTGGTAGTAGTTGGGGCGAGTGATGCGGCGGGTGTAACTAAGGCCGAAGCGCTTCATCATGTCGGGGGTGTTGTAGCCCGCATAGAGCGTGGGGAAAAGGTCGAAATAGTCCTGTGCGACGGCACCCGTGCTGTTAAAGGCATAGGTGTATTCGCCGCGCAGACCTGCTTTGACCGTCCAACACTGGCCCAACTGACGGGCAAGGGTGGCATACAGGGCACCCACCTGTTCGGTATAGTCGAAAGGATTGTCTTCCGAGCTGCCGTAGACGGTGTCGTTGCCTTGATACTGACGACCCTTGATTTGGTTGAGGAGGTTGTCGGTGTGGGAGAGCGCCCACTTGGCACCCGCCTCCATCATAAAGCCGCCCAACACCACACTTTGATAGTCGACTTTGGCACTGTAGATGTCGATAGTGTTGTCGTTGTGGAGCGTGAGGTAATTGACCGAGTCGTATTTTATTCCTTGCCAAACCATAGGCGAAAGGATGGGAAGGTGGAAGTTGTTCTGGATATTGTCGGCCGATGTGTTGTCGCGGAAAAAGTCGATGTTGGCAGTCAACTCTGCAGCACGTGCCGCGTCGAAGACATGGGTGAAATTAAGGTTAGCCATATATTGCGTCCAACTGTATTCGGTGACGGGCTGAGACAGGATTTGCTGTGTGGGCTGCCCGTTGACCGTTTGGTATGAGAAGCTGGAGTCGTCCCATTGGTGCATATTGCCAAAAGGCATGGTGAAAATGACACCCAGGGTGTTGCTGCTGTCGATGAACCAGTCGTTGCCCGCCTTCAGGGTGAAGGCGCGCGAGTTGATGTTGCACAGCGAGCCGCTGAACTGCTTGTAGCGGTTGTCGTTCAAAACAGCATCGGTGGTGATGGCGAGGTCGGCAGCCTGTTGGCTCTCCTGTTCGGAGAGCTGGATGAAAGTGTTGGTCTTCTCGGTTCTAAAGCTGACGTTGGCGCTCAAGTCATGGTCGAGGAAGAACTGGGTGCGTTTCCCCCTGCCCTCCATGTCGCGGTTGAAAGCCATGCCGCCCAGATTGGCCGCGACCGAGCCGTTAAGGCCCTGCGCAAAGTGGTGCTTGGTGCGGATGTTGATGATGCCGCCCTGACCCTCGGCATCATATTTAGCCGACGGGTTGGCGATAATCTCGATGCGGTCGATGCTCGTGCCGTCGGTGCCCCGCAGCAGGGTTTCGAGGCTTTTGCCGTCGAGGTGCGAAGGCCGTCCGTCAATCCACACGGCTACAGCCTGCCCGTTCAGCAGCACATTGCCCTCCCTGTCGATGCTGACGCCGGGAGCCTTGCGCAGGAGGTCGAGGGCATTGTTGCCCTGGGCAAAGGCGCTCTTCGACACATTCATCACCAGCTTGTCCATCTGCTGTTCCACAATGGGGGCGCGCTCCACCACCTGCACAGCCTGCAGCATGGTGGCATCGGGGGCAAGGGCGATGGTGGACAGGTCTATTCGCGCCTTGTCAGCGTTGAGAGGCTGGTAATGCGTCTGATAGCCGATAAACGAGACCGACAGCAGATATCGTCCGTATGCAGGTATATCGACTCGGAACTCTCCGTTGTCGATGGTCACACAGCCCGCCACAATCGAGCTGTCGGAATTCATCACCGCCACCGTGGCGAAGGGCAGCGGCTCGTTATTTGACTTGTCAACAACCGTGCCACGGAGTACGGTCTGGGCCGAAAGTGCAATGGAGATACACACAAACAGGAGCGTGAAAACATACTTTTTCATAGGTATCATATTCATTATTTTTTCTTTCTATTCTTCAATTGTCTCCAACAGAAAACTGACGGGACGGAAACCGTCGTTGCAGCTAATCATGGCGCTATAAGGGTTCTGCATCCAGCCGTCGAAGAAATTGCCTTCGCCGCGTGCCAGGGCTTCGACAAACTCGCGCATGGTTTTCCACGCCTCCGGGCAGAGGCCTTCGGGTTTCTTCCCCTCGTGGCTGACCCACGACTGGCCTTCGAGCACATCGCAGGTGTGCTCGATAGGGTTCTCGTAAAGAGCCTGCAAATCTTTGTAATCGGCTTTTCGTATAGCTGTAATCTTCACCTTTTTCATGCTGCAAAGATACAACTATTTTGCAAAAGAGGGAGAAAAAAACGTCACTCCACCGTCAAACGGGCGGCAAAATGGCTGTGTCCAGACGTGTAACGAACAAGGTAAATGCCTCTTGTCCATTGCGAAAGGTCTATTGTAGCGCGACGAGACACCGTGGCTTTCCACACTTCTCGTCCCCACATATCCGTCACCGTGAGCAGGCAACCGTCGAGGGGCAGAGTCACCACCACCTGCTTGCGGGCAGGATTGGGGGCAAGCACCATGCCACCCGTGCCGCCACTCACCGCAGGCACCCCAATGTTGGCAGTGCTGTCGGTGAAGAAAAGCACGGTATCGCTCCAACGGCTGAAGAGAGTGTCGGAACACTGGGCACGCACGGAGGCTTTATAGAGTGTGGCCGGACGCAGAGTGGATAGCATTATCCGAGGTATACTTACCTGGAGTATGGTGTCTTGCTGGGAGGAGATGAGATGCAGTTGCCATTGGTTGGCCTCGTCGGTGCTTTGCCATTCCAGAGTGGCGGAGATGCTGTCGAAAGTTCTCACCGTCAATCCCTCGGGAGTGGGACACACAGGGGTCAACGTGTCGGTGGCGAAAACGATACTATCGCTCCACATGCTGAAGAGGGTGCCACTGCATTGTCGCCGCACAGCAAGGGTGTAGGTTGTGGCGGGCAGCAGCTGGTCAAAGAAATAGGTACTTTGCAAAGAGGTGTGATAGGATGTGTCGCCCCAAGGGTCGGACAACCTCAATTGCCATAGAGCGGTGCTGTCGTCGGGCAACCAACCCACGGTGGCAGTAACAGTATCGAAGGCGATAACTTCAAGGCCAAAAGGAGGAGGACACTGCGGCAGACCCTCTGTCCTGACCGGCTGCAAAGGCTGCCACGATGAGATGTCGGGTGTGAGCGAGTCGCACAGGGCTTTCACCCAGAAATGATAGAGCGTGTCGGGAAGGAGGTGTCCAAAAGACACTACCGTGTCGGAGGCTGGGACGGCGACAAGGATTGCCGTGCTGTCGTCGGGGTTGTTGTTGATGGAACAAGCAAAGAGCAGCGAGGTGGTGTGTGGCTGCACCGAGTTCCAACTTAGGGCAATACTGTCGTGTCCCGTATAGACTGGGGCAATGCCGATTGGCGGACGGCAACCGGCAGCCTCGACAAGGAAATTGTCGAAGTATACTGAAGGGAATGCGCCACGCAGCAGAACGACAATGGTGTCACCCGCCATCGACGAGTCGGCGTAAAAAGAATAGCTGTTCCACGCGGTAGTGGTGAGATGTTCGGGACCGATATAGGTATGTACAAGGCTGTCGGCAGGCACCAATTCCCCATTCAGCACACGCAATGTTCCTGCCCACATATAGGTACCCACGTATCCAGTAAAGTCGCTATACTGCGTAGGACGGGCGCAACTGGCCAGGAAAGAGACGCGCAGACCGCCTTCTGGCACCACTATCATAGGCGATGCGGCCACGGCACTGCCAACGGCAAGTGAATAGCCGCTGTAGGCATGGTCAATCACCACACGCATGATAGACATCTCGTAACCATTACTTGCCCAACACATGGAGGGGTAGCCGGGAGTGCTGCTGTTGAAATCGTTGTAATAAGGCAAGGGATAGACATCGCAACGGGTGAGGACATTGCCCACATTGAAAGGGAAACTGGTGTCGGAACCGCAAATGCTGCTCACCGAAAGGGTGTAGGAGGTGTTGCCCATCAGGCTGTCGAGGGTGGCATGGGGCTGGTTAGTGACATATTGCATCACGCTGTCGCCGCCTTGGCAGGTGAGCAGATAGGCGTCGGCACCTGTGGAGTCCCACGAAAGCGAAATGGTGTGGATGCCCACATTGGTGACGGTTGCATTTTCGGGACGGCGACAGGAGTCGAGGGATGTGACAGAGACTTCGTCGATGCTGGCCGTCATGCGACCGACTTGATTGCAGATGAATCGAAAAGCCACATAATATTGCACATTGGGGAGGCATTGGGGCACCGTGTCGGTGGAGAACTCGAAGAACTCGTTTTCATAAGAAGATGTACGTGGGGGAACCAAAGGAATGAAAGTAGAGGTGTCGGAGAGCGAGGACATCAAGCCTGCAGAGAAATGCAAGGAGCTGTTGCGTGACATGGTGAGACGGTAACTGACATGCAGACGGTTGCCGTAAGCAGGGATGAGCGGTGTGGCGGCAATGCAGGTGTCGCCGTTTTTTGAGCCAAAGTACAGTCGGCCGCTTTGTATTTTGGGGTACATTGGCTGGGTGGCGGGATAGGCCTCGGTCTGCGCCACGGCAGTCCAACATTCGGGTAGGAGCCCTGAGCAGGAGAAGTCCTCAAATAAAGGAATGGGGACATATTCCGGGCACGGAGTATGGAACAGAAGCGTACGCGAACCCGTCATAGTGTCGCCGGTGTGGCAGATGGCAAAGAGACGGGCATGGTAGTCGGTGGTGGGGAGCAGAGAGTGGAGCGTCAAAGCTGTGTCGTAGGTCATAATGGTTGTGTCTGTTCCGCCGTCGATGCCATATTGAACCAGATAGGCGGCGGCAGTGGAGCAAGTATTCCATACCAATCTTACTGCATCGGGCTCAAGCGAGTCGAAATAAAGTTGCTCCACGGGCAGACAGTCGGCCACGGTAATATCCATGGTATCGAAGCCGAAACGGTCCCCAGTTCCTGTGCAACGGAGTGCAAAATGCCGCCCATAGCCGCTGTAGTTGGCAAAAGTGAGGGTGGTGTCGCCTTGGGTTATTGAGGAACGCCCGTTCAAAGCCACAGTGTGGAGCCATTCAATGGCCGAGGTGTCTTCAGGGCTGTCGCTCACACCCACTTCAAACCGATGGAGGTTCCCTGTATATTTTGTATAAGCAAGACGCAACTGCAATTGGCGGACATCCTCCGTGACAGGAGCAAGGATGACAACACTCGACGTACCCAGCAGAAGCGGGGTGCCGTTCCACGTGCGGCGGGGAACAGCGTTGCTGGCAACAGCCACATTCCAACAAGCGAGAGAGTTAGAGTCATAGACCTGATGATACGGGACATGGAGATAGCCACACAGCGTCGAGGCGGAAACCACGTCGCTATAGCGTACCGCTGTACCCGTACCCGCCACGGCACGAAAAAGATAGTTGGTAGCAGGTTCGAGCAAGGTGACATGCATCGAGTCGCCCATGGCGTAGAGAGGAATCCAAAGGCTATCGGCTGCGGCACGGAACTCTATTGTGTGCACGGGCATGTCGCTCCAAGTAAGGCGTATGGTTGTCGAATCAACCGGGGAGGCCATAAGCAGTGGTCTCCTGACAACAGTGTCGGTGGTAACCATCTTGGTGAGGACACTGGCGGTGTCGATATTGCACAACGTGCGGGCTTCGATTATGTAGGTATGCCCCGGCAACAGTGAGGAAATCCAAGTCTCGTGCCAATAGGCTGGTACAACCAAAGTGTCCCAAACGGAGCCTAAGGCGGTGTCGCGCCATGCAAGAACCATGTCCGAGGCCTGACGGTAGTGGCTTTCATCAAACTGCCACCTCACTCCCACCGATGTAGCTCCCACCTGCGGCATCGTAAGTCTGGAGATAGGGTAGCAATGGAGCTGAGTGGTGAAACTGGTGGCAACATCCCACGCAAAAGGATGGTTGGTATCGCACATCGGCCGCACCCAAACATAGTAGGTGCTGTTGGGATTGAGCGAAGTGACAAGGACACTCGTGTCGGCAACCATAAGGCTTACGGCCGAGGGGTCGACACGGCTGTTCGAAGGGGAATAGCACACTTGGTAACCTGCCGACACAGTTGCCTGGGGAGTCCAATGCAAATAAGCCGACGCATCCGTGACATTATCGGCATAGACCGCCGAGGGCCGGCGGCATCCACTATCGGCAAACACTGCCACATCGGTGATATACACCATACCCGAATTGGTGGCAGCACGGCGGAAAGCAATACTGACCGTGTCGGCTGGGATGCTGTCGGTGTAGAACTCCAAAGGATGAATCAGGTTGGTGTTGGTGGGTATCCGCAACGACTCCAACAAGACGAAAGTAGTGGGGTCAGAAACATCAGTCATATAGCCCACCTCAAGCATATAGGGGACACCGTAGTTGGTGGCGTAGTTGAAACTGATGTGCAAGGGATTTCGCATTACAGCCAACAAAGGCGTGGACAGAATATTCCCTTGTGGGAAGTTCAGCGATAGCATGGTGCGGTTGTTTCTATATCGCAACACATGGCTGGACGAAACATCGGTGCCTATGTAAGTGTTGTGCCAACAGGGAGGCAGACTGTCGCCCGGAACGGTATCGCTGACAAAATAATCCAATGTGTCGAAATTAGGAATAAAGGGCAAAGGCAAAACAGCACATTCGGTGGTCTGAGCCATGGCTCCGCCTGCCCACAGCATGGCGGTAAGGAGAATCGTTGTTATATGTCTTTTCGTTTTCATCGTATATGACTTACGTTGCTTTCTGTTTCTATTTTCGGGTTGCAAAGGTAGCACTTTTTTTTCAATTGCCACTCTTATTCTTTCTTTTTGAATATAGGGGGGGGTAATACATTGATTTACATCATAATACATTAGTATTAATTTTTCTTGTAGGGCTTTGTGGTTTGCTAATTTTGAGCTTTTTTTCACACATAATAAGACGACTTGAAAAAAAAAGTGTATCTTTGCATTTTTGTAATATTCCATCCGCTCTATGAAAAGGTTGTTGTTTTTTATATTATTGTCTTTATCGTTCTCCGCAATTTGCCAAACCCTTACCGCTTATCACGACAGGGTGCCGCAGGGTTACAATTTCTGGGTCTCCACACCGAAGGACTACGACTCGCTCCACACCGACAAACCCATCATCCTCTTCCTCCACGGTGCCAGCCTGTGCGGTCACAACCTGGAGCGGGTGCGCCGCTACGGTCCTTTGGATGCCTTGAAGATGGGTCGCCAGATTGATGCCGTCATCATCGCGCCCCAGAACCCGGGCGGGGCGTGGGACCCTAAGCGCATCAACAATGTGGTGGACTGGGTTTTCGACCACTATCCGGCCGACACCAACCGTTTCTACGTCCTCGGCATGAGTCTCGGCGGCTACGGCACTATCGACTATTCGGCTGTCTATCACAACCGCATCGCTGCCGCCATGGCCCTGTGCGGCGGCGGCAACCCCAAATCTTATTGCGGTCTCAACGATTTGCCACTCTGGATTCTGCACGGCACCGCCGACCGCGCCGTGCCTATCTCACAGTCGCAAAAGGTCATCAACGCTATGGCCAAGTGCGGCGACAGCCCCCGTCTGCGTTTTTCGAAACTCCCCGGCGTGAACCACGGCGGACTGGCTCGGGCGTTCTACATTACAGAAACATACGACTGGCTTTTCCAGCACCACCTCGACGACCCCGACCGCACTGTGAACAAGGACTTCGACATCACCGTCGACCGCCTCCACAAAGCTTACAAGGACATCGACCGCAAGGCCAACCATCTGATTGTACACAACAGTAAACCGTCAAAAGAAAACAACAGTTCCGTTGCCGAGGCCGACAGCGAAATCCCCTCAACCGGCACCGAATACCACACCATACGCAAAGGCGACACCCTTGGCAAGCTGGCCAAGCACTACCACACCTCCATCAACTCCATCTGCAAACTGAACAACATCAGCCGCAACTCCACCCTGCGCATAGGCAAACGCCTACGGGTAAAGTAAATTGAAAATTGAGAATTAAGAATTTAGTATTATCGCCCAACAGAACTCAATTCTCAATTTTCAACTCTCAATTCACAATTCTGAAATACTCGGCGTAGGCGTATTCCAGGCCGCTCTCGGGGTCGGTCATTCGGTCGCCGAGGCTCACTTGGCGGAATGCCGAGGGGTCGATGACGGGAAAAAAGACATCCGCCTCGAAATCCTTATACACCCAGGTCACATACAGTCTGTTCACCAACGGAAGGAAGTCGCGGTAGATGGTGCCGCCACCCATGATAAAGGTCTCCTCCTCCCCTTCCACCATTCGCAGCACCTCAGTCATGCTGTGCGCCACCTCCAGCGTACCTGTCGCCGTCTCCGGCACATCGTAGCGAAAGCCTTCGTCGTGTGTCAGCACAATGTTGCGCCGTTTGGGCAACGGCTTCTTGGGCAGCGAGTCGAACGTGCGCCGACCCATAATGACGGTGTGTCCGCCTGTGAGGGACTTGAACCGTTTCAGGTCGTCGCTGATATGCCACAGCAAATCGTTGTCGCGGCCGATAGCCATGTTCTGCGCCACGGCCACAATGATTGAAAGGTTGTATTTAGGTCTGATATCTATCATTGGGAATTGAGAATTGAATTATTATTTTACCACCGGCGTTTTTCTGAAAATCCGCATCGACCTCTCGAAGATGCCGTTCATATAGGCGATGGCCAAGCCGTAGTTGCTCACCGGCACCCCTGCCTCGATGGCCGGAGCCAGGCGCGAGGCCAGCTGTTTGGCCGTCACCACGCAGCCGCCGCACTGTATCACCAGCGCATAGTCGGCCAAGTCGTGGGGCAGAGCCGAAAGGCCTGCCACGGCTTCGCAGTGCAGCTGCTTGCCTGTGTATTTAGCCAACAGCTTAGGCAGCTTCACCCGTCCGATGTCCTCGCAGGTGACGTTGTGCGTGCAGCTCTCCAGCATCAGCACGCGGTCGCCATCCTTCAGGCGGTCGATGGCGGGCGTACCCTTCACATATTCGGCAAACAACCCCTTGGCACGCGCCAGCACCACGCTGAACGACGTGAGGTACACCTCGTCGGGCACAATCTTCGACACCATGCCATACACCTGGCTGTCCGTCACCACCAGCCGGGGCTGCTCCTTCAGTCCGGCCAGCGTGCCCTCCAGCTCCGTCTCGCGGCACACCACGGCGCGGGCGTGGTTGTCAAGAATATCGCGCAGCACCTGCACCTGTGGCAGAATCATGCGCCCCTCGGGAGCCGACGAGTCGATTGGCGTGACCATCACCACCGTGTCGCCCTCGCCAATCACATCGCCCAGCAGCGAGCGGTGCACGTAAGCCGTCTCGGGCAGCGCCTCGCGGATGCGGGCCGTCAACGGCTCGCGCAGCGCGGTGTCCTTCACCGTCAGCACGAATATCTTAGTATCGTAGTCGGCCTCAATCCGCTCCAGCAGGGCAGGGTCGGGCTTCAGGCGGTCGGCCTGCGAATAGATAAGCACGTATGGAATGCCGCGCTTGCGGCAGGTGTCCACCAGCATCACCTCCTCCGCCTCGAAGCGGTTGTCAGTAAAAAGAATCAAGGCAAGGTCGGCCTGGGCAAGCATCTCAAGACTCTTGTCGATGCGCATGCGGCCCACGGCACCCTCGTCGTCGATGCCGGCGGTGTCAATCCACACCACAGGTCCCACGCCGCCAATCTCCATGGTCTTCTTCACTGGGTCGGTCGTGGTGCCGGCCAAATCCGACACAATAGCTATCTGCTGCCCGGTGAGGAAATTCACCAGCGAGCTCTTGCCGTAATTGCGACGGCCGAAAATGCCGATATGGGGTTTCAATTCGTTTCCTTTCATGCCCCCATAACGCAAAACGCCCCCGATTATTGCCCCCGCGCCCTATTTTCCACCTCTCACCCTGCCCGCGTGGAAAGAATTATCTTTCTTCGTCATATCAACGATACTTCAACGATACATCAACGATATTTCGACGATAGAATATCATAGTACTATCGTACAAATATCGTTCAAATATTGTCGTTCGAGCGGACCTGCGGTGATTTTCGACACTGATTGGGAAAAATATAGTATCTTTGCAGCATGAAAAAAATTTTTCCTGAAGTGTAATAAACGGGCGCACTTGTGCGTCTATTGGTTAAACAGGAGGACGGAGAAACAAACGGCCGATGGATATAAAGGAGTACAACCTCATAGTAGACAAATACAGCGACGACCTGTTCCGCTTCGCCCTGCGCTACACGGGCGATGAGGACGAGAGCAACGATGCCGTGCAGGACAGTTTTGTCACCCTATGGGAACACCACTGGGAAGTGGGGGCAGACGGTGCCAAAGGCTATTTGATGCGAGTGCTGTACCGGCGATTGGTGAACAGATACCGGCAACGAAAAAAACTAACCAAAGAGGAGATGATTCCCGGCGAGAGCTACAATCCCCATAACGACTATGAGTTGCACGACAGCATA
The DNA here is from genome assembly GCA_017530105.1 of Bacteroidales bacterium. Lineage (GTDB taxonomy): Bacteria > Bacteroidota > Bacteroidia > Bacteroidales > P3 > Colimorpha. Next base: position 255 of record JAFXMW010000002.1, on the reverse strand, counting down.
GAGAAGATGCTGACTACATTGCCCGACACACAGAGGATGCTGTTGCTGATGCACGACTTGGAGGGATACAGCTACAAAGAGATGGCCGAGATGACGGGACTGAGCGAGCAACAGGTTGCAACCTACCTGTACCGGGCAAGGGTGAAGGCTCGGAAATATTTGACTGAGAACAGATAGAAACGATAGATTTTATAAATTTTATAGACAATGAAGATGATTACCACTGATAATTACGAGGCCTTGCTGCTGCAATAC
>JAFXMW010000010.1 GCA_017530105.1 Bacteroidales bacterium | reverse complement strand
GTTGTAACGCTCGTCGAGCATGCTGCTGACCAGGTTGCGAACCATGCTGGCACGGTAGTCACCAACAGTGCCCTGCGGAGCCTTGGCATGTTTCCAAAAGAGCAACATGCTGGCACCGGTAGCCTCCTTGTCGGTAGCGATGGCCACCAAAGGCTCCTTGTTGCCGGGGATGTCGTAGTTGGGGCGCGGACGGGGATTCTCCACAGCCTTGCGGCCGTCGAAATACTCGTGGATTTTAGCCTCCACGGCGTTCACATCCACATCGCCCACAATCACCACAGCCTGCAGGTCGGGACGGTACCAGTCGTTGTAGAAACGGGTAATCACCGGACGCTGGAAGGTGCGGATAACCTCCTCCAAGCCGATAGGCAGACGGTCGGCATACTTCGAACCCTTCAGCATGATAGGCCAAGTGGCCTTGCGCAGACGGTCCTGAGCGCCCAAGCCGCCGCGCCACTCCTCGAGGATGACGCCGCGCTCATGCTCAATCTCGTCCTGCTCGAAAAGCAGCTTGCTTGCCCAGCCGTCGAGAATCTTGTAACCCATCTCCAACAACTCGGGGTTGTCGGCGGGCAGCTCCACATAGTACACCGTCTCATCGAACGAAGTCCAGGCGTTGATGCCGCGGCCGAACTCGATACCGTTCTTCTGCAGGGTGCTGATCATCTCGTTGCCCTTGAAATACTGGGTGCCGTTGAAAGCCATGTGCTCGCAGAAGTGGGCCAGACCCTGCTGGTCGTCGTCCTCAAGCACCGAGCCCGCGTTGGTCACCAAACGGAACTGCACGCGGTTCTCAGGTTTCTTGTTGGCACGGATGTAATAGGTCATGCCGTTGGCCAGCTTGCCTATCTTCACCTTCTTGTCCACCGGCACCTTCTCGGTCAGGTCGGTCTTCTTTTCCTTGGCGGGTTTGCCCACCTGGGCAAAAGCCATGCTGCTCACAAACGCCAGAAGCAGCAGAGTGGTCAGAAATCTTTTCATTTTGTGTGTTTTTTTTGATTGTGTTATTAATTGTGTTTTCAAATTTCAGTTTTCAAATCAGTCCGGGCGGTACTCCAACAAGTCGGCAGGCTGGCAGTCCAGCTCCTGGCACAGCCTCTCGAGGGTGCTGAACCTCACCGCGCGGGCCTTCCCCGTCTTGAAAATGGAAAGGTTCGCGGGAGTCAAATCCACCCTTGCGGCAAGCTCGGTGAGCGAAATCTTGCGCTTGGCCATCATCACGTCAAGGTTAACCACTATCATCTTTTCTCCTCCGGCATTAAACGGTCAACTCCTGCTCCTCCTGCAGCTCCCTGCCCATGCGGAACACCTGCGACAGGAAGATGATGGTGAGGCCGAAGAAAATAAGGGTGAAATGGATGGTGAAATGCGCCTGAGGCTGCCAAAGGGTGCCTGCCAGCAAGTCGCGAGCCAAAGTGCGCTCAAGAAAAGTGCCCGTGTCGGCACACAGCGACCCCGCCACCATCAGCACACCCGTAGCCGTCATCAGCGACGCGTTGCGGCCGGGGAACACCTGACCTCTCTTGGCGCTGCGGTAAAGCCTCACCAGCAGCAGAACCGTCAGCACCACCACGGCGGCCGCCGACCCCGTCGACACAATCTGAAGTACCAGCACCCACGCAATCCTCGGGTCCGAAGTCACCTCCTTGTCCTTGGTGTAGAAATCCATGTCGAAACGGTCGATATGGGCGTGGGCTTTCAACGTCGGGGCGGTGCCATCGATAGGCTGTTCGGCATTGTGCAGAAGCCCCTCCGACGGAAGTCCCGTCACCGTGAAAGCGTACGGCGACTCAGGGGTAGACAACCTGCCTGCCTGAGGCTGCTCCTCCGACTGCACGATGCCTGCCGCGAACAACCCCAGACAAGCCAGAAGGATGACAGCAAACAACGTGTACAGCACCCTAAACTGTTTTATATACTTGTTATTCATAGCACTACAACGACCCTTCGGGCGGATTGCCGCCCTCATTGGCGGGGCAAAGATACAAAAATAATCTGAAATATTATTGTTTTCCGATAATTTTTTTTCGTTACCCGCCTCACAGCGCCTCCTCACCCACCGCCCTAACGGTCTGTATGGTGTTGTCCGCTTCGGTGGAGAGGATTGGGGTTGGTTTACTGTGTCTTTTTCCTAAAAAATGTTAATTTATTGCAACATTTTCCATGCTTATGTGTCTTATTGTCGGGACGGGGATTTATTGAATGGGAATCGATATGCGTTAAAATGTGTTAAATTGTATTGTGCGGGGGTATCAAAATCGTGCGTTGTGTCTCTATAGGGTGTGTGAATGGGATTATTGATTTTTTGATGTGGGAATTTGACTTTTGACAACAAAATAAATTTTATCGTTATGAAAAGACTGTATCTATTGCTACTTTTGTCGGTAGCCTTCTTCCTGCCCGAAGGGGCGGAGGCGCAGACTCCCACGGGAGGTGTTGTTCTTATCGGCGATACAGCAGATATGACCACTTGCAGTTATCTGCCTTATCGTTCATTGGGTTCGAGCTATACCCAGCAGATTGTAACGAGAGGCGAACTGGTTTCGTCCGGTGCCTCGGGGGATAATCAAGGATTCATGATTACGGGTATGGACCTTTATTGCGAGCAGGCCAGCAGCACGGGGCGTGCCGGATGCACCATCTATTTAGCCAACACTTACGTGCAGGGTTTAGATTTCCAGCATCAGAACGGCTTGGTCCCCTTCGGAGCCCCGTTCCAGCTGGTGGCTGTCGACTCTTTGGTATGCTCTTTGGGCTGGAACCATTACGAGTTTGATTCGGCCTTCCATTATAATGGTCTGGGCAATCTGATTGTGGCTTTCGACTGCCCTTGGGGTATGGGTGGAAGTTTCTATTGCGAGCAGACCCAAAGTTCTGTGTCGCGGTATGTGGAGACCCGTTTGGGGTCGATAACCCCCTCCACGCGCGACCACACCACTGCTTATCGCAACATTATGCGGTTGCATACCCAGCCTGTCTCCGCACCGGCGGCTTCCTGTCCCGCCCCTACGCTGCGGGTGGACTCTGTCGGGGCTGCGGCGGTGAAGGTGAGTTGGTCTCCCGGCTATCAGGACACCTCGTGGAGGGTGGAATGTGTGGCCGACGGCGATTCGGCCTGGCGCAGCAGCGGGCTGGTGTGGGGCGACACTTCTTACACACTGGGAGGGCTCACTCCCAACACGGATTACACTGTCCGGCTCACGGCTTATTGCACTGATACTTTCACGACGGTCTACAGGCATGTGCTCACCCACTGTCTGCCCGAGGCGTTGCCTTATGCCGAGGGGTTTGAGGAGTCGATTTATGTGCCGGCCTGTTGGCGCACGGCGGCGGGCAGCACGGGCAACCAACCTGAGACGATATATGGAGGGGGGTACGGTTTCAGCGCACACGGCGGCAGCCGAGGGTTGAAACTCAACGGGGGTACGGCAATATTGCCTTTGATGGATGCTCCGACCGATAGCCTTGAGCTTTCGTTCTGGGCCAATAACGGCTCTACCAATGCCGCGCTCGACCTGTATGTTGGGGTTGTTGTCGACCCGCTTGATGAGTCGACATTTGTGCCTGTCGACACGGTGGCCGTAAGCCGCTACATGGGTTGGATGCCTTTTGTGGTGCGGTTCGACCGCTATGCAGCCCCTTCGGGCAATATTGCCATCAAAAGCGGCACGTATGTTACCTATTTGTACATCGACGACGTTGAGGTGCACAGGGTGATGCCTTGCCAGACCATTACGACGGTGAATGTGGGCCAGATAACCGACACCGCCGCCGTGGTGCATTGGGTGGACAGCGATGCTGTTTACTACGAGGTGGCATACGGCACGGCGGGCTTTACGATTGACTCCACGCATATCGTCACCGACATTCGCACGGACAGTCTTCTGTTGGGCGGTCTCACGCCTTACACGGTATACGATGTCTATGTCCGCTCTTATTGCGGCAGTTTCAACACCAACTGGTCGCTGGTGCGCTCGTTCCGCACCCGCTGCAGCCTGTTCGACACACTGCCTTTTGTCGAGAATTTTGACTCCTTCACGGGGTATCCCAAGCCCCCCGAGTTTCCCTGCTGGATGGGGCATACGGGAATGAACACCTGTGTGGTGAATCCGACGGGCGGCGGATATTCGGGTTTGCGTGCTTTGCGTTGGGACAACGACGCCGACCAGTATGCCGTTCTTCCCGGCATCAACACGGCTGTACACCCTGTACGCACCTTGCAGCTCTCTTTCTGGGCTTGCAACGATTATTACAACTCCACCTCGGCCCGCCTGATGGTGGGTGTGATGACCGACCCTGAAGTCGACTCCACTTTCCAGCCGGTTGATTCGGTCACTATCACGGGTGTCGATTGGCACCGCTACGACATTCCGCTCGGTTCTTACACCGGCACGGGCGGGTATATCACGCTCAGGAGCATTGCCGGAGATTACCGCTATGCATATATTGATGACATAATTATTGATTTGTTGGCCCCGTGTCCGAGTGTGACGGGAGTGGCCCTCACGGGTCTCACCGCCACCTCGGCGACATTGGGGTGGGACAACGCCGACAGTGGCACGGTGTGGCAGGTGTCTTTCGACACGGTGGCCACGGCCTTGCCTGCGGCAGGCACGACGGTGCTTTCCTCACCAGCCTGCACTTTGGACGGTCTCGACTCGGGAATGACTTATTACGTGTGGGTGCGAGCCATCTGCCCCAAGGGCGACACCTCGGCTTGGGAAGGTCCCATACAGGTGGTGCCGGGAGAGTGGAACATGCGTGCCAACCGCAGCGACACCCTCACCTTATGCGGCGTGTCGCTGTATGACGACGGTGGTCCCGAAGGCGATTTCTCTTACCAGCATTCCACATTGGCCATCCTCCCTGATATGCCAGGCCATTTGGTCAGCATCAGCGGTTACTGCAACATCGGCGGCAGTTCCACACTCACCATTTACGATGGTGTCGGCACCTCAGGTTCCGTACTCTGGACTAAGGGGTTGAACGTAAGTAATGCCGTCAATTTCGGCCCCGTCATTTCCGAAACAGGTGCCCTTACCATCGATTTCAGAGGCAGTACTCCTTTCTCCACCTACTATGAGGGTTTTGAGCTGCATGTCGGTTGCATCCCCGACACCTGCGTAGTCCATCATCTGCGCCTCGACCCCGCTGTGACCGCTTCCGATTCGATGCTCTCTCTCACTTGGGACTGCAACGGTGCCTCGTTCTACGAGGTGGAATACGGTCCCGTGGGCTTTGCCTCGGGTACTGGCACAATGGTGTCGACCTCTTCCAACCATTTTGCCATCACAGGGCTTGCCAGTCTCGACCGCCGCGAGGTGCATGTGCGTAGCGTCTGCGGCGTGGAACCTGGGGTGACGGAAGGCGACACGGGTGCCTGGGTGAGTGCCATCTTCACCACCCAGCCCTGCAGCGATGCTGTTTTCCGTGTCAACTACGACTCTGTCGGTCTCTCCTCCGATTCCAATCCCAATGTTCCCATCGGTTTCAACGGCTACCGCTACAGCTATGTGCAGACCCTTGTTGATTCGGCTCATTTGGCCGGGCTTGAGGGAGGCATCACCGCGATGGCCTTCCATCCCGTCAATCATGTGGCGGGAGACCATCAGAACAATATGACCGTCTATCTTGCCAATGTGCCGGACACCGCCTTTGGCAACAGTCCCATCATGCCCGATGCGGGACACCGTTTTGTCAAGGTGATTGACTCGGCCAACTTCTGCCACGACGCCACCGACGAGTGGCAGCTCATCCACTTTGACCACCCCTTTATGTGGGACGGTCGGCAAAACCTCCTCGTCGCCGTGCTTCGCGAGGACGGAGGCAGCGGCTCGAGGGTGGAATATGCGTGCCACCATCGCTATTCCGACATCATGAACCAAGTCAACCGCTCCTATATGGTTCATAGCGACAGCCCCCTCTGCATCGACAGCGCGCTTTCCTACACCTATCCCTATTATCAAAGCTACGGCACGTGGGACGTGGGCGACCTGCGGCTCTACACCAACACCTGCGACCTACCCCTGTGTACCGCGCCGGTTGTGGACTCGGTGGTGACGGGCTACGAGTCGGCCACAGTGTCGTGGAACGGTACGGGCAACCAGTATCAGATTTCCATCACGCCGGGATACACAGTGCTTTACCCCGTAAACGGCAATGAATACACATTCACCGGCCTGCAACCTGCCACCACCTATCAGGCGACGCTGCGACAGGACTGCAACGCCGACAGCCTCGGATTCTCCGACTTTGTGACCGTACAGTTCACCACCGACAGTTTCCTCTGTCCCGCGCCCGACAGTCTGAGGGTGTACGACATCACCCGCAACTCCGCCACTTTCGATTGGGCGGCTGGAACCGACACCCTTTGGCAGCTGGAAATATGGACCCAGGGCAACCGTCATGTGAGTTATTTCGTTTCAGAACATCCCTTCACAGTAGATAACATCGATGCTGGAAACGAGTATTTCGCCCGTCTGCATGGCTATTGCGGCAGTGTGGGACAGATAGCCGGAGCGTGGAGCGACACTCTCTTCTTTGCCACACCCTTCTGCCCCGACGTCACCGGTCTCGACACCGCCGCAGTCACCACCACTTCGGTGACTCTGGTGTGGGATGCCGTGCAGGAGGGACCCGTGGCCGACCAGAACTATATGCTGGAGTATGGTCCTGCAGGCTTCACCCTCGGCTCAGGCACCGAACAGCCTGTAGTGGGTACCACCTGCACCATTGCCGGTCTCACCCCTGCCACGGCCTACGACTTCTATCTGCGAGCCGTGTGTGCTGAAGATTGGTACTCCAGTCAATATTCAGCACTCCTTAATGTCGTCACCCGTAGGGGTGTGGGCATCGCGCCTGTGGCCGACAGCGGTGGGTTCTCTGCCTTGCTTGTCCCCAATCCCGCCAAGGGAGTTACCACTCTACACGTCAACGGACTGCCGACCGATGCACGGGCTTTGGAGGTGTCGGTAGCCGATGTGACGGGGCGCGAAGTGCTGCGGCGTAGTGCGGAGTTTCCGGGTACTTGCAGTTTGGTACTCGATGTCTCCTCGTTGCCGGCTGGAGCCTATTTCGTCCGTATCGACTGCGGTGGTGCGACGGTCGTGCGGCGACTCATTATCAAATAGATTTTTTTGCATGACATCTGTTTGAATTCAGCATTGGGCGTTGCCGTGTGCAACGCCCTTGCTGTTTTCGGGGGGGGGTAATGAAAAAAAACATAAATAATGTTAATTTTGTGCAACAAAACGAGGTGTGTGTGTCTATATTTATAAGGCTACCTCTGAATATGCCCTGGCGCTGCGTGCAGGGGATGGGCTGAGGGTCGGTTAGAATTATTGCGATAACAAAAGAAAACAATATGAGGAGACTTCAAAATTTTGCAGTTAATAGTGTTGTAATTAAAACACGAATTATCGTGTAATGACCATAAATTTATGATTGATTGACGATAATTGTTTTCGATGACGTGTAAAAAAAATATTATGAATTCTCATTGCAGTGCAATGATATATTTTGAAAAATGAGATGTTGCTATGAATATGAAGACACTTTTTTCTCTCTTGTTGTTTGCGGGGGGAATCCTGCTGCCCGCCGCGACGACGGCTCAAAATCCCGGGGGCTTTGTTGTGGTTGGCGACACGTCGGCCATGGTTTCCGATAGTTCCGGATGGCTGCCCTGCCATCTTTTCGATGCCGGATGCTCCCAGCAGATTGTCCTGAACGGCGAAATGGGCGGCGAGTCGCTGGTTACGGGGATTGATTTTTATTGTTGCCGGCCGGATAGTACCGCCCGGACGGGATGCACCGTTTTTCTGGCCAATACTTTCGTGCCGTCGCTGGATTCAACCAACCGTTGGGGGGGCATGGTCCCCTTCGGGGTTGCGTTTGAGCGGGTGTTTGTGGGTTCGCTCGCCTGCACGGCGGGGTGGAACCACCTTGATTTCGACACCGTTTTCCATTACACGGGGTTCGGTAACCTCATTGTGGCGGTCGACTGTGCTGCAGGCACGGGGGGAGGCACGTTCTGTTGCGAGTATTCCACGGACAAGGTGTCGCGTTATTCCGGCAGCCGGATGGAGGACATCACTCCTTTCACACAAACATCCGCGACCCCATACCGCAATGTAATGCGGCTGCACACTCGTCCTGTCCCTGCGGCTGCGGCCTGTCCAGCCCCCGTTCCGAGGTTCGACGCTGTGGGTGCAACTTCCATGCGGCTGGTTTGGAGCCCGGGGGGGCAGGACACGGCGTGGCTGGTGCAACTCTGCACCGACGGGGACTCCGACTGGATGAGCGGCGGCTTGGTAACGGGGGATTCGTCGTGTGTTTTGACGGGTCTCAACCCCAACACCCATTACATTGTCCGTTTGACGGCTTTTTGTCCCGACACTAACTCGACGGTGCTGAAGCATCTGCTCACTTCCTGCACTCCTTTGCCTTTGCCTTTGTTTGAGGATTTTGAAGACGGGATAGATGACTTCGACTGCTGGTTCACCACCACGGGGGCATGGGGCGACCGTCCGACGGTTACGACACTCCCCAGCCTGTCGGGTTTGCATAGTTTGCGTTTGAACGGGGGGACGGTTGTGCTGCCTCCTTTCGATGCATCGCCCGACAGCCTTGAAGTTTCCTTCAGTGTGAAAAACGGCCATTGCCCCAATTCGGTGAATCTGTATCTGGGGGTTGTCGCCGACCCGCTGGACATCTCCACTTTTGTGCCTGTTGGAATCATAGCGTTGCCCCTCAACACAGGATGGGCTTCGGTGTCGGTGAGTACGAGTTCTTTTGACGGAAGTTCAGGGCGGCTGGCGATTCAATCGCAGTACTCCGATATGCCATACATTTTTATCGACGATTTGGAGGTTTATCCCATAGTGTCGTGCAGTACGGTTTCGACGGTGAATGTCGAGAGTGTGTCGTCGTTTTCCGCCACGGTGCGTTGGGAGGATAGTGCTTCCTCGCAGTATGAAGTGGCTTTCGGCCTTTCGGGTTTCACCATCGCCGACTCCAATATTGTGTCGGTGTGGGATGCCGACAGTGTGCTGCTGACGGGTCTGTTGCCCGACACGGTGTATGATGTTTATGTCAGGTTGCTTTGCGGGAACCATTTTACCCGTTGGTCGCAGGTGTTGTCGTTCCGTACACTTTGCAGCCCGATTGACACACTGCCTTATACCCAGGATTTCGAACTCGTGGGTTCTGCCACCCAGCCCACCGACATTCCTTGCTGGAAGGGGGTGTCGAGCCATTATACAAATATTACCAATTATTCGGGGGAAGCCCATTCGGGCAGCCATGCCATAGTGATGATTAGCAGGTACAACAATACTTCTTTCAGTCGTATTGTCCTGCCTCCTGTGGATGAAACCGTTTATCCTGTCAACACATTGCGTGTGTCGTTCTGGGCAAGGAATTACAACCCGTATGGCGTTGGTGGAGGCAGGGTGGTTGTCGGGGTGATGACCGACCCCGACGAGGAGAGTACTTTTTATCCGGTCGACACGGTGGACATAGTGGATGAAGGATGGGTGAGCCACGAGGTTCCTCTCAGTCCCTACCCCGGAACACATGGTTTCATAGCCCTGTTGGAAAGCCCGGTGGCAGGGGTGATGGTCACGTACTGCTATGTTGATGATATTACGATAAGTGTGTTGCCGCCGTGCCACGAAGTGACGGGATTCGCAATAAAGGGGTTGACAGATGCGTCAGTATCGGTGGGATGGGACGACCCTGGCGATGGGACGGAGTGGCAGACTGTTATCGCGACTTCGCCGCAGACACCCCACGAGGGAGGGACGGTGCTGCTGGATTCTGCCGGCTTTTCTTTCGGCGGATTGACGACGGGTGTGGTTTATTATTTGTGGGTACGTGCTGTGTGTCCCAGTGGCGACACATCCGATTGGACGGGACCGATACAGTATGTTGCCGGTCTTTGGAATATGGGTGTCAATAGCCACGACACACTCGGTATGTGTTCAGTGTCGCTCTATGACGACGGAGGCCTCAATGGGGGTTTTTCTTACCAGAACTCGTCGTTGGTTGTTCTTCCCTATAGTCCCGGCTACCTTGTCAGCATCGGTGGTAGATCCGATATCGGTTATTTCTCCACACTCACCGTTTACGATGGTGTCGGCACCGCGGGTCCTGTGCTTTGGACCAGTGGGACGTATAGTGCGGCGGGGAACTTCGGCCCTGTTGTCTCGGACAGTGGCCCGTTGACACTTGTGTTCAACGGTGTCCCCGGCTATCCCGTTACCGATGGTTTCTCTCTTCAGGTCGGTTGCGTGCCGGACTCCTGCAGGGTTCGTCATCTGCGGCTCGATCCCTCTGTGCCCTTGTCCGACTCTGTGCTCTCCCTTACTTGGGATTGCAACGGAGCCTCGCTTTACGAGGTGGAATACGGACCCGTGGGCTTCACACTGGGGACGGGCACTTTCGACACCACCTCTTCCAACAATTATGCCATCACAGGACTTCCCAGCCTTTCGCGTCGCGAGGTGCATGTGCGCTGCATCTGCGGCCCCGATGCCGGGTCGATGTCGGAGGCCGACACAAGTGCTTGGGAGAGCGGAATCTTCACCACCCAGCCCTGTGGCGATGCTGTTTCCCGCGACAATAGCAGCTCTGCTGCGGGGTTGACAACCTCCTCTATGTTTCCAATCGGACCCAACGACAGCCCCTACAGCTACACCCAGACAATCATCGACTCCGCACACCTCTCGGGCTTGGAGGGCGGCATCACCGCGTTGGCTTTCCAGCCGTATGGGGATGCCGGGGCAGATCACATGAAAAACGTTACTGTCTATCTTGCCAATGTGTCGGATGCCAGCCTCACTGGCGGCCCTGTCCAGCCCGACGCCGCACACCGTTTTGTCAAAGTCATCGACTCTGCCGACTTCTGCCACGAGGCCACCTCCGATTGGCAGATTTTCTCTTTCGACCGCCCCTTTATGTGGGATGGACACCAAAATCTCTTGGTTGCTGTGTTGCGCGAGGACGGAGGCAGTGGGGCGAGGACTAATTACTCCGCCCACTACGGTACCGGCTCGGTTAGTAGCGCATATCTCATTATGGGCAACAACCCTATCGACATCGAAAGGGCTCGCACTTACACCTCCCCCGCTTACAACTGCTATGCGTCATCCATTGTGGGCGACCTGTTGCTGTATTCCAACACCTGCGACATGCCGCTGTGTGCCGAACCTGTGGTGGACAGCGTTTCGGGCGACTATGAAAGCGTCACCCTCTTCTGGCACGGCATGGGCGACAACACCCAGTTGACCATTGCCCCCATCACGGCCGGTACGGATACAGTCCTCTCCGGCAACAGCAGCTACACTTTCACCGGCCTCCGGCCTGCCACCTCCTATTGGGTGTCGCTGCGGCAGGATTGCAACGCCGACAGCCTCGGATTCTCCGACTGGGTGACCATACAGTTCACCACCGACAGTTTCCTCTGTCCCGCGCCCGACAGTCTGAGGGTGTATGACATCACCCGCAACTCCGCCACTTTCGATTGGGCGGCCGGAAGCGACTCCCTCTGGCAGTTTGAAATATGGACCCAAGGCAACCGTCATGTGAGTTATTCCGTTTCCGAACATCCCTTCACAGTGGACAACCTCGATGCTGGAAACGAGTATTTTGCCCGTCTGCATGGCTATTGTGGCAGTGAGGGACAGATAGCTGGAGCGTGGAGCGACACACTCTTCTTTGCTACACCCTTCTGTCCCAACGTCACGGGACTCGACACCGCCTCAGTCACCACCACTTCGGTGACCCTGGTGTGGGATGCCGTGCAGGAAAGCCCCGTGGCCGACCAAAACTATTTGCTGGAGTATGGATCCGCGGGCTTCACCCTCGGCTCGGGCACCGAACAGCCTGTAGTGGGTACCACCTGCACTGTTGCCGGACTCACCCCCGCCACGGCCTACGACTTCTATCTGCGAGCCGTGTGCGCCGACGATTGGTACTCCACACAGTACGCCTCCCTTCTCAATGTCGTAACCCGCATGCCTGTGGACATAGCCCATGTGGACAGTGGTGCTTTCACCGCCACCATCGTACCAAATCCGGCCAAGGGTGTGACCACCTTATACCTTGAAGAATTGCCCAAGCAGTATCGAGGTGCCGTAGAGGTGACTGTCGCCGACCTGACGGGTCGCGAAGTACTGCAGCGCAGTGTTGACTGTTCGGGTTCCTGTAGTCTATCCCTCGATGTTACCACCCTGCCGGCGGGAGCCTACTTTGTACGCATCCGCTGCGGAGGGGACAAAGCGGTAAGAAAACTGTTAGTAAAATAGCACTTTTTGTTTGAATTTAGTAAAAAAGGGCGTTGCAGTCGCAACGCCCTTGCTTTTGGACAGAGTGGAACACTTGCGGTCGGCGAAATGGCCCTCGGCGACTCAATAAAGAAGACTCTATTAACCACCCCAAAGGGGTGAGATATGAGTAACACCGTACGCAGTGTGTCCCGAACGGGACGCGACACAACAGAACCCGACTAAAGCAAAGAAGGTGGCGAACAGCCTGTTTGTTACATCTTTTACCATCAAAAAACCGTCAAGCGATTTCGGAAAGACACAGAACTTTGTTTTCCCTTTTCCTCGCTTGTTTTACACTTTTTCCCCACTTGTTTTACACTTTTAAAGTGTAAAACAACCGAAGAGCAATTGAAAAAACAACCGAAGAAAGAGCCTCCTGGCCTTGGGAGCTGGGGTGGCGCTTGGTGGGTGCGTGTGCGGCGCTGGGGTGCCCACCGCCTGTGTCGCCCGCGGGTCAGTCGCTTTGCTCGGTGAGGTATCGTTCGAGGGTGTGCCGGAGCTGCACGGGGGTTACGTCGTGCTGTATCTCGCCGCTGACGGCGTAGGAGATGGCTCCCGTCTCTTCGGAGACGATGACGCTGATGACGTCGAGCTGCTCGGTGACTCCGATGGCGCTGCGGTGCCGCAGCCCGAGGTTGGGGTCAATGTCGGTGCGCGAGGTGACGGGGAGGATGCAGCGCGCGGCAAGCACTTGGTTGCCGTTGACGATGACGGCTCCGTCGTGGAGGGGCGAGTTCTTGAAGAAGAGGGTTTCGAGCAGGGCCGAGGAGGCTATGGCGTTCACTTCCTGCCCCGTGCGTACCAGCTCTTCCACTTCGTTGCTGCGTTTGAAGATGATGAGGGCACCGGTCTTGCTCTGCGACATGTGCATGCAGGCCTGGATGTAGGGTTCGAAGTTGGTGCCGCTATGCTTGTTGACGTCGCTGCGCCAGAATTGCAGCCGCTTGGCGAGGGTGTCGCCGGTGAGCTGGGTCTTGGTGCCGATGAGGAGGAGGAATTTGCGAATCTCGGGCTGGAAGACGATGACAAGGGCTATGAGTCCGATGCTCATGATGCCGCCGAGTATCTGGCTGCAGAACCGCATGTTGAGGGCGGCGAAGATGCGCCAGGCGATGTACATGACGATGAGGGCCCAGAAGATGCGGATGACGTTGGTGCCTTTGAGCATCCGGTAGAGGTAGTAGACCAGGAGGGCTACAAGAAGGATGTCGAGGATGTCGACCCATCGGATTTCGGGAAAGGGTATCATGTTGGATTTGATTTTTAGGATTTATGATTTCTCGGTTTGTATATTCAGCAGTTGGATGGCGAGTCGCGCGGGGCGCGGTGTGTGGACGCGGAGGAGCGAGGCCCCGCCTGTGAGGGCGACGGTGTTGAGGACGAGGGTGCCCAGCTCGCTGTCGGGGAAGGGGAGCGTGGAGGCTCCACATTCGAGGTTGAGGTCGGTGAGGGGTTTGGTGACCATCGATTTGTTGGATAGGGCCACTAACATGGGGCGGTCGGGGAATCGGCTGATGAGTTGGGGCAGCCGGTGGAGGAGCTGGTGGTTCTGTTCAACGGTTTTGGCAAATCCCAGTCCGGGGTCGAGCCAGACGTCGCGGACGCCCAGCTGGCTGAGTCTGTCGAGCCGTTGCTCGAAATAGTGCGTGAGGTCGTCGACGATGTCGTCGTAGCGGGTGTTTTCGGGCAGCTGCATGGTGGCGGGAGTTCCGCGCATGTGCATGAGGATGTAGGGGACGCGGAGGGAGGCCACGGTGGCGAACATATCGGGGTCGATTTGCCCGCCGGAGATGTCGTTGATGATGTCGGCTCCCGCTTCGACGGCTTTCGCGGCGGGGAGACTGTGGCAGGTGTCGACGGAGATGATGGCGTCGGGCAGCTGGGAGCGGAGCAGCCGGACGAGGGGCGTCAGTTTTTCACTTTCGCGCTCGGGTGAGAGCATGGCGGCTCCGGGGCGTGACGACATGACGCCGAGGTCGAGGATGTCGGCACCCTGGTCGAGGAGTTGCCGCGCGTGGGCTAAGAGGGCTTCGGGAGTGTTGTAGCGGCCGCCGTCGTAGAAGGAGTCGTCGGTGGCGTTGAGGATGCCCATGACGGCGGGGCGGTGGAAGGTGACGCGCCCCCGGCGGCAGTCGACAGTAAAGGGTGAAAAGTGTGTCGTTTGTTTCATGAATGGAAAAAAAATAGTATCTTTGCTTTTTGGTCGGAATAACGTTTTTTTTGTTTTTTAATTGTGCCACAACAATAAAAATGTAATAACGACGTTTATAAAACTTGCGAAACTGTCGAATAACCGACAGGGTCTTTATATATAATGAATGAAAACTAAGTATTTTGGAAAATGTATATTGATATGGATGCAGGGTTGTTGAAGACGAAAGAGGAGTTTGAGGCCGAGATGGTGCGTTGCCGCGAGATTTTCGAGAAGAAGACGCGCGACTACGGCACTTCGTGGCGTGTGTTGCGCCTTTCGTCGTTGACCGACCAGATTTTTATCAAGGCCAACCGTATCCGCAGTATTCAGGAGAGCGGCGAGAACCGTGTGGGCGACGGCGTGGAGCAGGAGTTTGTGGCAATGGTGAACTATGCCGTCATGGCGTTGATTCAGCAGGAGCTGGGAGCCGAGGAGGGACAGGAGCTTTCGTTGGAGGAGGCTCTGTCGTTATACGACAAGCATATCCACCGCACCGCTGAGTTGATGCTCGACAAGAACCACGACTATGGCGAGGCGTGGCGAATGATGAGGGTGAGCTCGATGGTGGATTTGATTTTGATGAAGCTGCGCCGCATCAAGCAGATTGAGGACAATCAGGGCCACACCATTATTTCCGAGGGTGTGGAGGGTGGTTATATGGACATCATCAACTACTCGCTTTTCTGCCTGATTCGACTGAGGGAGGCGGCTGATAAATTGTAAATTGTGAATTGAGAATTTTGAATTGTTATGAAGATTAAAGACACTGATTTTAATTGGACTCTGAATGTAATAGCACGTGTGGCCGTGGGGCTGGTGTTCCTCTTCTCGAGTTTTGTGAAGGGTGTGGACCCGCTGGGCACCTCGTATAAAATCACCGAATATCTGACGGCCTGGTCGTTTTTCGGGATGAGCTTTGAATGGCTTGTTCCGTTGGCCACGTTGATGGCCATGGGGTTGATAGTGGCCGAGTTCACGGTGGGAGTGATGCTTATTTTCGGCTCTTTCCGCCGTTTGAGTGCATGGCTGCTGCTATTGATGATGCTCTTTTTCACCTGCACCACCCTTTTCGACGCCATCACCAACGAGGTGACGGACTGCGGCTGTTTCGGCGATGCAATAAAGCTGACCAATTGGCAGACTTTCTGGAAGAATGTGGCCTTGGATGTCCCCACGGTCTGGATTTTCCTGACAAGGGATTTGCGGTGCCGCAAACGTTTTGAACGCGATGTGCTGATAATGCTTTTTGCCGTGGTTGCAATGGTAATCTTCGGGTTGTTCAACATCAACAATGAGCCGTGCATTGATTTCAGGGCATGGAAGGTGGGCAACCAGATGATGGATACCGACGAGAACGCTGAGGTGAAGAGTTTTGTGACTTACCGCAACAAGACTACCGGCGAGAGCGTGGAAATGGCTTCATCGGAGCTGGTGGCGAAACTCGCGGAGCCGGGCTGGGAGGATGCCTGGGAGTGGGAGAGCAGTCGGGTTGAAGACCCGCACGAAATAAAGGCCGACGGTTTCTCGATGCTGGATTTGGAGATGAACGACCACGCGAAGGAGTTGATAGGCTCGCCCGACTATCTGCTGATAGCCACTATCCACCATTTGGACAAGGTGAAGAAGAACGGAGTGGAGAGCATCCGTGATGTAATGAGGGTGGCCGAGGAGAACGGTGTCCAGATGGTGGTGTTGAGTTCTGCCCTGCCTGAGGATGTTCAGTCGTTCCTTTATCTGAACAAATTGGACGATTTGGAGTTCTATTTTGCCGACGCCACGGCAATAGAGACGATGCTGAGGTCCAATCCCGGTTTCATTTTGTTGAAAGAAGGGAAGGTTCTCGGCAAATGGCATCACCGTCATGCCGGCGATGTGTCGGAATATAAGTTTGAATAGTTTAACTAAACAAGTGTCACACAAAACATTTCACTAATTATGATACAAAGAAAACAATCACTCTTCCTTTTTCTGGCTGTATGTGCGTTAGCCATGAGTTTCATGTACCCTATAGCATCGTTCGACGCTATGGCACCTTTGGGGATGCCCGTGTCGGGGCAGTTAAATATGGTGGCCAAGGATGTGCCGGAAACCATGTCGCAGATACTCAACGGCGAGCCTGTGGAGATGGGGCAGCGAGGATACGTCAAGACCTGGCCGCTGGTGGTGCTCACTATCCTTTCGGGTGCGGTGGCCTTCGCAAGCATTTTCTTTTTCAAGAACAGGATGCTGCAGGTCCGTGTGGTCGCCGTGGCTTTTCTGTTGGGAGTGATAGACCTGTTTCTGATATTCATCTGGGCTGTCGACGCGTTTGTCGACAAAGCGACACAGGCTATGGCCTGCACCGAGGTGCACATCACCTATGGGGTTGCCACATGGGCCATCATTGCGGCAGTAGTGCTGATGTTCCTTGCCCAGCGTTTTATCAGAAAGGATGAAGAAAAGGTACGTTCAGCTGATAGGCTGAGGTAATCTTATTGGCTGAATGTTATGAAAGAAACAAATCGCGCGTGGAGGTGAAAAGAATCTTTGATAGCCTGGAGCAGTTGCCGCAAGTGGTGTCGGATTTGCTGAAAGAATTTCCCGAAGAAAGGTTTTTCGCATTTTTCGGCAAGATGGGTGTGGGCAAAACAACCTTGATCAAGGAGATATGCGCCCAGCTTGGGGTGACCGACATCGTGTGCAGCCCCACTTTCGCCATAGTGAATGAGTATACTTCGGGTATGGGCGAACCTGTGTATCATTTCGATTTCTACAGGTTGAAGAGCCTCGACGAGGCGTACGATATCGGCTACGAAGAGTATTTTTACAGCGGTGACTATTGTTTCACCGAATGGACAGAGAAAATAGAACAATTGCTCCCCCTGCATTACGTGAGGGTGGAGATAGAAGAAGAAAACGGAATAAGAACACTTATTGCAAAAATAATAAATGACTGAATCAGAAATATTGGCAAAACTGGCCGCTCAGGCCTTGGATGAAAAAAAAGCAATAGATGTCCAGATTTTGGACATGCGTGGATTGCAGAGCGCACCTGCAGCGTTTTTTGTGATAGCTTCGGGCAATGTGCCGTCGCATGTCAGCGCTTTGTGCGACCATGTGCACGAAACGGTGAAAAAGGCCATGGGCTTGAATCCCTCGAAGGTGGAGGGATACAACAACGCCGAATGGATTTTGATGGATTATTTCGACGTGGTAGTGCATATCTTCTTGCAGGAGAAAAGAACCTTCTACAAACTGGAACAACTGTGGGAGGATGCCGGTCACGCAGCGATAAAAGAAAAACAGGATTGATATGGCAGAACAGAATCAGAACAAAGGTAAATCCAATCTCGGACCCAAACCGCAGGGCAGCGGCCCCAAGCGGAGCTGGCTGCTGTATGTCATATACGGTGTGATACTTCTTGTCTTGGGCGGGATGTTGTTCAAGCCGGGAGGCGGCGCTGGTTCGCACCCCATCAAGTGGGCCAAGCTCGAAACCATTCTGGAAAAACATGACTATTCGAAAATCGTTATCGTCAATCAAAAATATGCCGAAGTCTACATCAAGAGTTCGGCAATCAAGAACGACACCTCCTATCGCGATTTGATGAGTCGCAACATGCTCGGACAGGATGTCCCCGAAGGCAGTTTCTACAAATACGACTTTGTCACCTTCGAGAGTTTCGAGAAGGATTTGGAGAAGGTGGAGGAGCGTACGGGCGAGCGGATAGACCTCACTCCCGAAGAGCGCACCAGCATGTGGCGTGACATCTTCATTGTGTTCGGTCCCTTCCTTATCCTCATTCTCTTCTTCTTTATCATGAGCCGAGTGTCGCAAAGGCAGATGGGCGGTGGTGGAGGAGGTATTTTCGGCGTGGGAAAGAACAAGGCCAAAGTCTACGACGGCAAGACCCCCACCAATGTCACTTTCAAAGATGTGGCAGGGCTGGCCGGAGCCAAAGAGGAGGTGATGGAGGTGGTGGACTTTCTTAAAAACCCCAAGAAGTACACCGACCTGGGAGGCAAGATTCCCAAAGGGGTTCTCCTTGTAGGGCCTCCGGGCACAGGCAAGACCCTTTTGGCCAAAGCCGTGGCCGGCGAGGCCAACGTGCCCTTTTTCTCCATGTCGGGTTCGGACTTTGTCGAGATGTTTGTCGGCGTGGGAGCTTCGCGTGTGCGCGACCTCTTTGAGGAGGCGAAGAAGAAAGCCCCCTGCATTATTTTCATCGATGAGATTGATGCCGTGGGACGCGCGCGCGGTCATGCCGGATTGAGCAACGCCAACGACGAGCGCGAGAATACGCTGAACCAGTTGCTCACCGAGATGGAC
>JAFXMW010000085.1 GCA_017530105.1 Bacteroidales bacterium | reverse complement strand
TCTTGTGGTCAATTCCCTATCTGCCGACTCTATCCCCAACGCCGCCAAATCCTCCAATATTGCATCCGACAGCCGTGTGTGGAACATCCGCCCTACATCCCACAGGATAAGATCATCTTTTAATCCTTGCAGAAACTGTTCTTTGTCCATCGGCTTCATTACTCTTTATTCTTCTCATGGCACATCGCCAAATACTGCTCCGTCAATTCGCGGGTGGCATCGTCGGGCTCGTGGTCAAGCACATACTTTAACTCCTCCTCTGCCTCGCCTATGCGGTCAAAATTGAGGTAATAGGCTGCTCGGTTGACGTATGCCAACAAAAAGTCAGGGTCTATCTCGATGGCCTTTTCTATATCAGCCATCGCCTGCTCATGGCGGCCAAGCATGCCGTAGGCACTGCCCCGGCTGCAATAAGCCTGCGCATAGTCGGGATTCAACTCTATCGCCTTTGTGAAGTCGGGAATCGCCTGCTCATACTGCCCCTGCTTATAGCGCAGATAACCACGATTGTTAAATGTCTCCGCCCGTTTGGGACATAGCCGTATCGCCTGCTCGAAGTCCGCTAACGAACGCTCCATATCACCCAATGCATCGTAAGCAATGCCGCGATTCAGATACACGATGCCGTCACGCGGATTCAACGCCAACGACTCGCTGAAAAGCTCCACCTGCCGCTCCGGATGCTCCTCATCCCAATACGCCAAATAAAACAGATTCTCCGCCTCTTCCTTCGCCCGCCTCTTTGCCCCATACCGCACTCCCCGCGTCTCAAACCGCAGCGACCCGATAGTGACAACCCACCTCCTCGGCGACTTCTGTTTCTTATGTTGATTCTTCACAATATAAATACCCATTTATATAAATGGTCATTTACCTAGAGCGTACGCCACTACACCCTATTTCGCTCCTTTGAACTCGAACCCTGCCTGCTCAACGGCAGCACGAATGTCGGACTCGGTAGCGGTGCCCGTGACAACTAGGGTGTTGGCCGCAGGGGTGGCCTCGCAGGTGTCGACGCCTTTCACTTTGCCGACAGCTTGTTCACAGGCGGCTTTGCAATGATTGCAGTGCATACCTTCGACGGCATAGACCACCGTCCCGGCAACAACTTCTTGTTTCTTGAATTTACTGAGGAATTTCATAGTAAGGGCTATTATGATGAATAATACTAATAGTGACGAACATATCATTTGAAAGACGCTGGGCGAAGCTGCCTCCGACGGGCAACAGGCGCTATGCATACCGCATCCCTCGGACACGCCAATGGCGTTGATGCCAAAAGCGTTTATTAGCAATCCGAAGAGAACGGAGAATCCCACAATGGTGAGCAAGTAAATCCACGTGAAGCGACCACCCATCGACTTGCGAACCACAAGGATAGAGGCAATATTGACCGCAGGACCGGCCATTAGCATCACAAGTGCGGCTCCTGGCGAGAGACCCTTCATCATCAACGCAGCTGCCACAGGGATGCTGCCAGTGGAACAAATATACATTGGCACAGCCACAATGAGGATGACCAACATCTGAAGTAACGGCTGATTGCCAAAGGAGAGGAAAAACTCATCAGGAACGGCCACATTGATAAGGGCAGCCACCAAAAGACCGATGGCAAGCCGAAGCCCGATGTCTTGAATCATGTCGAAGTAGGCGTACTTGAATACCCGCCACAGACGGTTGCCGTGTTCAACGGTGCAATTGTTCTCTGAGGGTGTCACGGCAGCATCAACACTCGTAAACCGGTTCACCAGTAAGCCACCACATACACCTGTCACCAGCGCGGCCACAGGACGCACCACCGCGAAACCCAAACCCATTAGCGAAAAGGTGGCCAAGATGGAGTCGATGCCCGTCTGCGGGGTGGCGATGAGGAACGATGCCACAGCTCCTTTCGACGCACCCTCGTTCTTCAGCCCGACAGCGGTGGGGATGACACCGCACGAGCAGAGCGGCAGCGGCACACCCAACAATGCCGCCCACAGCACCGACAGCTTGTTGTCACGCGAGAGATACCGCACGTAAAATCTTTTCGGCACAAACACATGTAGCACCCCCGCAATAAGGAAGCCAAGCAACAGATATGGACTCATGGCATTAATAACTGCCAACAGTGCGTTTAATATATCAGATACTGTCATCTATCATTAACAATTCTTCTACTATTATTAACGCCATTCCCCCGAAATTATTGCCATTACCTTCACTCCAAACAAAAACCACCACCTATTCGGCGGCGGCATTTTATGCATCAAGTTCTTTTACAAACTCCTTACTATGTTCAGGAACTCTGCGAGCGTCCGCACGTCAACCTTTGGGAAGTCATAACGTTGAAGCTCACTGAAGTGGCGGTTATTGCTGACAATATAGGTAGCACCCGCCGTAATGGCGCAATCTACAAACTTGTTGTCATCGGGGTCAGCCGTGATGAGATTGAAGTGATAGGCAGGCGTAACACGCTCGACATTCGGAGCATTGGAGATGGCCTCGATAACAAGCGATGTAAATTCTCGGTCTTCGGTCATACGCATTAGAATCTCCTCGTATTCGAGTAGTATCTCAGTGCTTACACACAGTGTATAACGTCCCTGACGGAAGGCTTGCCAGATGTCATGACCAAACGATCCTGGCACAAGGATAGGTATAAGGCAGTTAGTGTCGAGAACAATCTTCATCAGCGGCACTATTTATATGTTGTGCGGAAATGCCCCTCGGCCATAGCATCTAGCTTCTCCTGCGTCCAGCCTTTCTCCTCACTGATTTCAACAGCTCGCTTCTCCACCTTTTTGAAGTAGTAGTCTGCCAAAACCTGCTTCACCTCCTCAAGTTCCTGCTCAGATTCCATTTTCGAGAACAGTTTGAGCAGATATAGTTGGATGGGGTTGAATACAGTCGTTCCTGTTGCCGTTGTTTCCATATTGCGTAAGTGTTTATATGTTCAACATTTGTCACAATAACGGAACAGAATCTGTTTTATTGCGCAAGCGACGGATTTCTTTGGCTTATAGATTTAATACCACCCAACTTGTATTAGACGTTGCATATTACAAATCTTAACAACTTCTGCGACAAAGCAAAGTAACACTATCACTATGATTAACCTCGATTATGGGTTCAAATCTTTAACCAATTCATCTTGAATCCCATGAAGTTTCTGCTTTATAGCCTTATTTCCAGTGCTATTATCATAGAGTTCTTCTATCTTGTTACTTCGAGCCCACTCTTCCATAACAACTTTCTTAATGTCATAACATTTCATTTTTTCATAAGTATGAACTCCTGAGAATGGTAACTCTTGAGCACCTGACGACCATATTTGATTCCTACTTGATAGTGTACGCATATTCCAATTATCCTCCATCGGCATTGACTCTTTATGAAGGTTCAGGACAAAACAGCCTTTCTGTTTAACAAGATTAGGATTGGTCAAGTCTAATTTTTGTCCCGATAACGTGACAACACCTGGTGCTTTTTGCTGATACTCAATAAATGAAAGGCTTAAACCACTTATATCTTTCCACTTTATAAACTTATCCATGTCATACAGAATGGAAGCATTTACTGGAGTGTTTGGATTCTCTTGCCGAAATTCATTCAACATCAGTGTACCACTAACCATTCCTTGCTGATATATCTGTTGCACAGAAGCCGCCACTTCCGTTTCAACACTCAAGTCAATGACATATAATGACACATAATCGTCTATTTTATTACTACTTGAAGCCATATTCATCCCATCTTCTGCAAAAGACAGTGCTATATTGATGTCTGTAGAGAAATCCAGCATCGGAGTGGGTAAGCCTTGATGCTGCATTAACGCCATACATGATATATCATTGATTTGAATATCTTGATTGTTGAAGTAATTTATCACGTCATGGTCATTCTTTACTCGGTACAGTAGTTGGCCGATATATTCGTTTTGGCTGACCTTAATCTTCATATTTTGGTAAAAACGTTGAATTGATGTAAGCATTGTATATTTTGCTTCATTCACCCCCCGGTATCTATTATTAACATTACCTCTAATACGACTTACTAATGTATTCAAATCTTTTATCGAATCAACCGTTTTCCGATTAAAAGCAACTGATTTTTCTTCTAATGTCTTATACATAAAATATTATGGTTTTAATAATTAATAATATAGGTGCTATTTATTTTATTGTTCTCTTACTATCATAAAATATAACCTGTCTTACGATGCAAATATACAACATTTTTCGGATATAACCGAAAAAGCCGCAATTACACTCTCTTTTATCGGGTTATAGCCCGACAAACCATACGAGGGACAATGGGGCACCATTACTCTTTATTTTTGATGAATTTTGACATTATTTCTTTGTATGTTAAAAAACTGTCGTATCTTTGCATTTTCAAAGTATCACACAGAATGCTCTTAACTATTAATAATGAACCAACTAACCCTATCGCCTTCTTTGGCGACGCGGGGAATGTGCCGCTGATTAGCAATGAGGCGGTGACATTCCACGAGGCTCTCCGTGCCCCGTGAGCGACTTTTTCTTTGCAAAGTCACCATTTGTTTCATTATTAATAAAACCAATCTATGCTGAAAAAAATCTTCATGGCGATGCTCGTAATGGGCATAGCCAGTGCCGTGATGGCACAAAACCATTATATGCTGACCGGACAGCTATCCGACAGCAAAGGGCAGCCCCTGCCCTATACCAACTGTGTGCTACTCAATGCCGCCGACAGCTCTTTTGCATGTGGCACCACAAGCGACCTCGACGGAGTGTTTTCACTCGCCAACATCAAGCAAGGCCAATACCTATTGAGGGTAAGCGCAATAGGATACGATACCCATTGGCAGACCATTGACATGGATAAAGATACCAGCCTCGGAACCATCGTGGTAGAAAGCAATGCCACAATGTTGAGCGAAATCAAAGTCACCGCCTCACGACCGCTCTACTCCGCCAACGGTGAGAAGGTGTTCTACAACGTGAGCGACGACCCCAGTGTGCAAAGCGGCAACGCCACCGATGCACTACAGAACGCCCCAGGCGTGGAAGTCGATGCCGAGGGCAATATCAAATACCGCGGCGGAGCCGAAGTGACCATCTGGATTAACAACAAGCCCTCCCACCTTAAAGCCGAAGGCCTGAAACAATACCTCAAATCACTCCCCGCAGGCACACTCAAACGGATTGAAGTGATAGCGCACCCCTCGGCCAAATACCACACAAAGAACTGCGTAATCAACATCATAACCACCGCCAAAGTGAAGCACAACGAACTGCTCTGTCTCGGTCTCAACGCCAATAGCAAACCTCAAGCCAGCCCTTGGGCAGATTATGTGTGGTCAAACGAGAAGGTACGTTTCAACCTCTTCCTCAGCGGCGACTACGACAACTATCAAGGCACATCCAACAACCACTCAAGTCTGCTGGCTCCCGACAGCACCATCTCCACAACCCTTCGCAGTCGCGGCAACAGCCGCAACCGCTCCATCAACGGCAACTTCGGAATAGACTTCGACTACCACATCGACTCCAACACCATGGTCAATCTCTGGCTCTGGACTACCGCCCTCCACGACAGCAGCCACCTCGACTCACGTACCGAACGCACAGAACTGATTCACAACCCCGGACGCTATTTCTACAACGAAACTGTAAAAAACGGCAACACCATGGGAGACCTCAGCTTCGGCGTGATGCTGGAGAAAAAACTCGACACCCTCGGTGGCATGCTCTTTTTCGACTACACCGGAACCCTGACTAACACACGAGCTTTAAAAGAAGACAGCCGCATCCACGACAGCCTCCCGTCACTCGACTTTCTGCGGCTCAACCGAAGCAACAACCCCACCCAATGGCACGGCGTTATGGCCGATATAGCCTTACCCTACAACCAAAACGGCGAAGTGGACTTCGGTATCATGGCCTCAATCTCGCCCGAAAGCAAAACGGTGAAAGAAACCCTATCCAATGCCGAGGTCACTAACATGGTGGACACCCTGCGCAGTTACTCAATGACAAACAGCACCTACGAACTCTCCATCTATGCCGGAGCCGAACACCGTTTCGGACGACTCACCCTCGGTGCCTCGCTAAGCACCGACAACACATGGTACAACCTCACCTACCCAGGAGCCGACAGCGGCAACGTCAACAAGCACTACCACATCTTCAGTCCCACCGTTCATGCCAGCTACAGCACCGAATCCATGCATAACTTCACCTTCAGCTACACCCATTACGTCACCCCACCTACCGCCACCCAACTCACACGCTTCACCATCTACGACTACGACAGCTACAGCACCGGCAACCCCAATTTGAGCAATGGCTATGCCAACAACCTCGAACTCGGCTGGGAACGCTACTTCGACCACCTCGGTTCCATAGGTCTCACCGCTTGGCACAACGCCAACAGCGACCACACAGGCACCCTCACCGACGTAGTCTACTGCGACCACTTCGGCCGCATCGTCGCCTTCTCACAGCCTTTCAATATTGGCACCACCCGCAACACCGGCATCGGACTCAACACCACCCTGCGCCCAACCGACTTCATGAACATCCGTTTCTACGCCAATCTCTTTGATGACTACTACCGTGTGCAGTATCGTCCCGGACACTGGCAGGAAAGCGAAATGCTCTGCTACTCGCTGCGGCTCAACTTTTGGACAAAACTATGGGACAAACTGCAACTCTTCGCCAACGCCACCTACCGCAGCCGCACCCAAACCCTCCTCGCCACCGTCGACCCCTACTTCTCTTTCGACTGCGGTGCAAGCACCGACCTCTTCGACC
>JAFXMW010000084.1 GCA_017530105.1 Bacteroidales bacterium | reverse complement strand
TCTGCTCTACCAACTGAGCTACAACGCCATCATTTCAAACATCATTTATTAATCAATATTACTCTTTAAAAGCGATTGCAAAAATACTACTTTTTCCCCATATGGCAAAATTTTTTTTTGAAAAAAGTTACAACTTGCTGTGTAGTAGCACGATTTTTTTGTCGAAAAGAAAAATATTTGCCTGCAAAATGGCTTTATTTTATTGCTTTTTCTCCGTTTTCGACCCCTTTTAATGCGTTTTTTTTCACTGCTTTTTTGCTAAAAAGCACGTCGAGCACCAGCCAGATGGAACCAATGGTGATGGCGGAATCGGCCACATTGAAGATGGCATTGAAGAACACAAAGTGCTCTCCTCCCCATATCGGTATCCATGAGGGCAGGGTGGTGTCAATCAAGGGGAAATAGAACATGTCCACCACGCGGCCCTGCAGCAGGGGCGCGTAGCCTTCGGGAGGGAACATCTGGGCCACGGAATAATAACTGTCGTTGAAAATAACCCCGTAGAAAGTGCAGTCAATCAGGTTCCCCACTGCCCCGGCAAGGATAAGGGAGGCGTATGCTATCATTGCTGTACGGTGTCCTTTGCGAATCAGCCACACTATAACCCACGCCATGATTGCCGATGCAACAAGACGGAACAATGAGAGGATAATCTTTCCCAATGTGCCGCCTATGCTCATGCCGAAGGCAAAACCCTCGTTCTCGACAAAGTGGAGTATGCACCAGTCGCCTATCAGCGGTATGTCCTCGCCGATCTGCATGTGTGTCTTGACCCATATCTTCACAGCCTGGTCGATGACAAGCAATGAGCCTATCAAACTCACAGCAAGTATTGTCTGTCTCTTTTTCTTATTTTCCATAACCCACAAGTAACTACTTTTTTCAATTATTATTGTATCCGGTGCAATTTTTATCCAGCTGCGGTTGTTTTACACTTTTTCCACACTTGTTTTACACTTTAAAAGTGTAAAACAAGTGTAAAACAAGAGGGGGTGCAGCGGAATTGGATGCGGCGGGGTTGGAGGTAAGGTGCTTGCGGTGGCTGGAACTTAGCGTTTGGTGTCGGACACTGCTTGGAGCAGTTCGTCGTACCACTCCTGCCCGAAACGTCGGATGAGGGGTTCGCGGAGGTATTGGTAGAGGGGCACGCCACATTCTTCGCCCTTTTTCACGGCGCAGCGGCAGACTTCCCACTTGTGGTAGTTGACAGCGG
The DNA here is from genome assembly GCA_017530105.1 of Bacteroidales bacterium. Taxonomy (GTDB): domain Bacteria; phylum Bacteroidota; class Bacteroidia; order Bacteroidales; family P3; genus Colimorpha. The sequence continues at coordinate 3,860 of JAFXMW010000084.1, read as the reverse complement.
TGAATTCGTCGTACTCGTCCACACGGATGGGATAGAGGTGGCATGAGACGGGCTTGAGGAAGTCGGTCTTACCGTCGCGGCAGGCCTGCTCGATGGCGCAGAGGGCGGTGCCTTCGTCGGCCCATGCCACGTAGGCACATTCGCGGTTGTTGACCAGGGGGGTGCAGGGTTCGGCGGCGTTGTCGAGAGTGGAGACTCCGTCGCGTTTCACAGCCTCGATTCCTTCGGGTGTCATGTATGGCTCGACTTGTGGCAGGATGCGCTCCAGAATGGGAATTTCCTCTTCGAGAAGGGGTGCGCCGTAGTCGCCTTCGATGCAGCACTGGCCGTGGCATTGCGCCAGGTCGCAGCAGAAGCAGCGGTCGGTGATGTCGTCGGAGACGATGCTTTCTTTTACTATCAGCATGGGGATTATTAGTTTTATTAGTTTTTGTTAGGCTTTTAGGGTTGCTATTATCTTTTGCGCCAGGACCTGTGCCAGTTTTTCTTTTGACTCCACTGTCCATCCCGCCACGTGCGGGGTGAGGACGGCGCGGGGGGAGTGGAGCAGATAGTGGAAGGCGTCGGGCAGGTGGTTGATGTTAAGGCCGTCGCGGGTCATGTCTTCATATTCTATCACATCGAGGGCGGCACCGAGGATGAGCCCTTCGTCGAGGGCGTGGATGAGGCTCGGGGTGTCCACCACGGCTCCACGCGAGGTGTTGATGAGGTGGAAAGAGTGGCGGAAACGCTGGATGAAGGGATAGTCGACCATGTGGTGGGTTTCGGGGGTGAGCGGCACGTGGAGGCTGAGGACCTGGGCGCGCTGCTGCAGCTCGTGGAGCGAGACTTCCTGCACGTAGGCGGGGGCGTAGCCGGCGGGTTTGTATTTGTCGTAGGCTATGATGTTACATTCAAAGCCTTGCAGCCTTTTTGCGAAGGCGCTGCCCATGTTGCCGAAGCCGATGATGCCGACGGTGCGGCCTTTCAGCTCCAGCCCGCGGTTGGCCTCGCGTTGCCAGAGCCCCTGGCGCACTTCGGCGTCGGCGCGTGCGATGTTGTTGAACAGGGCGAGGAGGATGCCGAGAGCATGTTCGCCTACGGCATCGCGGTTGCCTTCGGGCGAGTTGAGACAGCGGACGCCGAGGCTTTCGGCATAATCCACGTCGATGGTTTCCATGCCTGCTCCCACACGCCCGATGCACCGCAGATGGCGGGCGCGGTCGAGGAATGGGCGGTCGATGATGATTTTGCTGCGCACCACAAGGGCGTCGTATTGCGGGATGACGGACAGGAGGGTGTCGTAGTTGAGAGTAGTGTCCACGGTGATCTCATGTCCTGCCTGGCGCAGGAGGTCGTGGAGAATGGGGTGAGTGCTGTCGGTGACGAGAATCCTCATGGCTGTTAGCGTCTGGTGGTGGTGTCGGAGGTGTTGAGGTCTAATTGCAGATTGATGGAGGCTTTGGCACCGAGAATGCCTATGCCGCCCTGGACGTTGGAGTGGATGCGGACGGGTTCGGAGAGGAATCCCAAAATGCTGGAGCCGCCCTGTTGGCTCTCTTTGGTGACGGTGTAGAGGTAGGTGTCGCGGCTGAGGGAGGTAATCTCAAGGAAGAGGGTTTCGTGTCCGGCATCGTAGTTGAGGTAGGGGATGGAACCGGAGATAGTGTGGTTGTGGCCGTTGATGCGCTCGTCGGTGAAGAGGACTTGCGAGCCACGTGAGTAGTCTGTGGTGATGTCGAGGTCGAAATAGTCGTCGGTTGTGTTTGCATCGAATATAATATTGTCGGTTACCTGCAGGTTCAGGAAATGTTTGTTTTTCAGTTTGGCATCAACGAGGTAGGCGCGTATCATATAGCAGTTATTCTGACCGGCGGGGTCGTGGAGTTGGAACTTGAATTTAACCTTGCCTTCAATGTTGGTATAGATGATTTCCGGATGTTGATAGTCGGGATAAGTTTCAATTCTAACCTCGGGAGTGAGGGTGAAGTCGCTTATTTGCGGACGGGAGGGGATGCGGCATCCGGCGGTGAGTTCACCTTTGTCGGGCACGATGACGCGGAGGGTGAGGGTGTCGTTTTCGTGTAGGGTGAGGTCGGAATTGTATAAACCTTGGTTAACGTGGGTAAAGTTTGGTGAGACGGAGGTGCCATTCAACTCGGCATGGAAGGATGCATTGTCGATGATTTTGAACGGGGAGTCGTCGAGGAAGAAGCGACTATAGGTGAGACGCGCGTTGAGGGTGTTGTCGGCTTCGGCTTGAGAGATGAGTACTGGAAGGGATGCGGTCTCTTTGCCGGAGAACTCGATTGTCTTGGTGCAGGCTGAGGCAAGGGTCAGGGCTGCAAGAATGGGGATGATTATGTTTGTTTTCATTGTATTATTCTGATTTATTTAATTGAACGGGTTGGTAAAGGGGATTAGAAACTGTAGAGGTAGCTGACGGTGGGGATGATGGGGAAGATGGAGAGTTGGTTGAGCTTTCTGTTGCTATCCCAGGTGTAGTCGATATAAAGCATGTAGGGGTTCAGGCGGTTGTAGACGTTGTAGACACTGAGATTGATGGTGCGGCGGCCGTATTTGAGTTCTTTGTGCCAGTTGAGGCTGACATCCATGCGGTGGTAGTTGGGCATGCGGTAGTTGTTGCGCGAGGAGACATAGTCGGCCGATGCGGTGTAGATGGAGCCGTATTCGGGGATGCCTGTGGTGGGGTCGAATTGCTGGAGGGCGAGGGTGGCGGCGTTGCCGGAGGAGAAGACCCAGGTGAGGCTGGCGTCGAAACGGTCGGTGAATTTGTAGGTGAGGACGATGCTGACATCGTGACGACGGTCGTATTTGGCGGGGAAGGGTTCGCCATTGTTGAGCTGCTGTCCGGGGCGGTCGAAGAGGCGGTAGGTGTGGCTCCAGGTGTAGCCGAGCCAGCCGGTGAGTTTGCCGACGGTTTTCTGGGCGAGGAATTCGATACCGTAAGCCCAGCCGCGACCCATGCATACCTTCTGTTCCCAACCCTGAGAGTTGAGGAAGAAGGAGGCACCATCTTTGTATTCAAGCAGGTTGTTCATATTTTTGTAGTATCCCTCGACAGAGAGGTGGAGTGAGTCCAAGAGGTTGTAGAAGAGGCCTGCTGCCACTTGGTGGGCGTTCATGGGCAGGATGTGGGCGGTGACGGGGACCCAGAGGTCGGTGGGGAGGGAGACGGTGGAGGTGCTGAGAAGGTGGAGGTACTGGGTCATGTAGGCGTAGCCCACCTTGGCCGAGAGTTTGTCATTGATGAGATAACGCCCACTGAGGCGGGGTTGGAGGCTGGGGTAGAATTTACTTTGTACCTCGAAGCCGGTGAGGTTGAGACCGAGGTTAACTTTGAAACGGTCGTTGATGCGCCAGTCGTCTTCGATGTAGGCCATCATTTCGTGAGCGCCCACGGTGCTTTGCCCAATGACGGTGTCGAATTTGTCGGAATTGTCGAGTTCTTTCAAACTGGTGGTTTTGGGGGTAAAGTAGTGGAAGGTGTAGCGGGTGCCGAATTTGACGGCGTGGTCGGGGGTTGGGGTGTAGTCGAAGTCGGCACTGGTCATAACGTCCTGGATGCCGGATTTGAAACCGAGGGTAAAGGATTGCGTCAGGTCGTCGATGCGGTCTACCTGCTCAGCGGTGACAGCGAGGTCGCTGCGGTAGCGGGTGTAGGCGCCGGTGATGTTCATGAAGAGTTTTGGTGTGAGTTCGTAGTTCCAGCGCAGACTTCCCACGATATTGCCCCAGCTGTATTTGAACCGCATATATTCTTTGTACATGTATCCGTCGGTCATTTTGAAACGAGCGTAGAGGGCATCGTCGCCCATGTAGTAGGAGGCGTAGAGACGGCTGCGGTCGCTGAAGCGGTG
>JAFXMW010000083.1 GCA_017530105.1 Bacteroidales bacterium | reverse complement strand
CTGCGTTGCTTGCGGCACTTGCATCGACCAGTGCCCCGTCGGAGCTATCTCCGAAGGCGACATCTACAAGATTGACGCTGACACCTGCGTTAGCTGCGGTACCTGCGCTGACGCTTGCCCCACCGGTGCAATCGTTGAAGGATAATCGAAACAAAGATGTAACAACTAAAGCCCTGCCTCAGCGCAGGGCTTTTTCTCACTAAAAATCCCAGCCTTATTGCTATTATATATGAAAAATGTAATCAATTTCCTTCTCCTTGTCTGTTTCATCTCTGCCGTCTTTTTGTTCGCCTCGTGCAAAAAGACCCCCGAGGATCTTATCGTCGGCACTTGGAAATGCTCTTCCGTTTCCCTCGACCCCAGTGTCTTTACCGAAGCGCAAAGGATTATCGATGTGTACTCCTCCTCCACCTTTGTCTTCACCAAAGAAAAATACTTGGTAACCCATATCGGGAACGAAACAGGCTACGGCTTCTATGCCATCAACGGCGACAAACTGGCCTTCAATATTAATGGACGCGAAGACGCCATCATGGCACATATCAATCAACTCGACAGCAAGACGCTCTCGTTCACCTATAACGAGAAAGCCTACGACCAGGACGAGAACGGCCAAGGCCGCTACATTAACGTTGCCGTCACCCTGGTTTTCGACAAGGCGAAGGATGCCCGTAACTAATTGTCTTCCCGGGTATGAACGAAAGGCACCGCATCAAAAGGCTCAACTTCCTGCGCTTTGCGCTCGCTTTCCCTCGCAGCGTGTGGCTCAATTTCCGCCTGCTGCCCTTTAGACAAGCCCGACGGCTCCCTTTGCTTGTCTCCCACCGCACCAAAATCCACAACCTTTCGGGGCATATCCTTCTTCACTCCGACCGACTCCGTGTGGGTCTTGTCAAGATAGGCTTCAACACCTGCCAGCAGACCGATTTCCCCCGCCAACGCACCCTCCTCAACCTCCGCGGCACCCTCCACATCATGGGCGAGTGTGCCATCGGGGCAGGTGCCAGCATCGAAGTCTCCGAAACCGGCACCCTCACCCTCGGCGACCGCTTCAACCTCGGCCCCTCGTCGCTCATAGTGTGCAACCATCAAATCTCTTTTGGCGACCATGTGCAGACCTCCTGGTGCTGCACCCTCATGGATACCGACCAGCACCGCCTTTTCGACTCCTCGGGACAGTGGTGCAACCCCGACCGCCCTGTCTGCATCGCACACCATGTGTGGCTCGGATGCCACGTTGTCGTTACCAAAGGCACCTCTCTCCCGCCACACACCACCGTCGGGGCCATGAGCTGCCTCCACGGCTCCTTCAACGAGGAACACACCATCCTTGCCGGCAACCCCGCCACGGTAATCCGCTGCGGCGTCACCCGCGAGTGGTAGCCCCACCGTCGCCTGTTTTACACTTTTTCCCCACTTGTTTTACACTTTTAAAGTGTAAAACAAGTGTAATACAACCGTCAAAAAAGTGTCCTTTGGGATAATGTAGGGGCTGATGAAGAAACAATCTGATATTGATATTTTTGTCGGTAATGGTATAGTGTGTTTTAATTTTTTTTTTAGATTTGCATTTTTTTTGAAAAAATGTATATATTTGCATAATGAAGAATGAATGTTCTTTTTTTGTGATATATTGAAATATAACCAATTATATGTATAGCAATATGAATAATATGAGGATAAAAAAAGTTTTTGCCCTGTTTTTTACTATTTTTGCGGGGTGTTTCTGCGCTCGGGCTTCCGGTAGGCTATCCGGTGGCACTTGAAACTTTTGAGAATATTTGTTCGGAATAATAAAACCAAACTATATATATGTTAAACAATATAATATTTCGCACTATGAAAAGGTTTTTTATTACTACAGCATTGACACTGCTTTGGGGTGGAGTGATGATGGCACAGTCTCCTACACCGCAGCGCGACACCATTGTGGGACGCGAGGTGACATACCATTATATCCCACAATGGGTTGATTTTCATGATACGGTATTTCCGGATTATATTAATCCAGCAGCATCATTTATTGTTAGTTATAATTATCCGGGGGCATTTGCTGCAGATGAAAGATACGAGTATGCCGAGCTGCATGTTACTGATACTCCGCTCAACATTATTGGGTTGGCAGTATGTGCCGGATTTTACCCATACGAGTGGCAGTTTAATCCAGTGTCGGATACCGATTGGACTCATGCCAGTGATTTCTTAGGTCTGTACGAGCATGTGGGAGACTCCATGCGGCTGTTGGCATGTGAGGAGTTCAACCTTGTCGACACCGCCCGCTGGATGGAGTGTGGCTATGATGGAATTGTACCTGGTAGAATTGCGACTCTTCCTGTGTATGAACGTTATTTTGAAAAACCTGTCACTGTCAGGGATTCGTTCTATGTGTCTTGCACAATCCGCACTATTGGTTTGGTGAATCAAACAGGACTGCGGGACAATTATACTATTTATTATGCAAATTATGTTTGGGATGGTACTTATGAATATGGTTGTGGCATTCGTGTAGCGGTAAGGGGTGCCGAGGACTCGCAATATCCGGATTGGTTGTTTTATAAATTGATGCAAGATGGTTATTCTGGATCACCGTTATTCTTGTTTGCCATCTTCGACACCACAGGCATGGGACTGACCCCGCATTGCGACAGCGTTCAAGGGCTGCATCAGGCTTCGGCGTGGGACAACAACACTTTGCTGCTGTGGGACAGCGTACCGGGACAGGTGTCGTGGCAGCTGGCTGTGGGGCTTGCCAACGAGGACCCGGAGGGTTACAGGACACACACCGTCTTCACCCCCAGCAAGGCTCTCTACAACTTGGAGTACAACACCACTTACGCCGTGCGTGTAAGAGGCAAGTGCGAGGGGAGGGAGAACTTCAGTGCATGGAGCGACACGATACAGTTCACGCTGTCGGATCGGCAGGGAATAGGCTCCGCAGTGGACCGCTACACCTATTTGTACCCCAATCCGGCAAGCGACAGGGTTGCGGTGTTTTCATCCTTCGGCCTGTCGCGTGTTGAGTTGTATGACCTTAACGGTCGCATGATGTATGGTCAGGACTGCAAAGGCCACTCTGCCATGATAGATGTCTCCGGCTGGCCGGATGGGACTTATATAGCCATAGTCCGCACACAGGCGGGAGCCACCTCGCAGAAGGTGACCATCAGGAAGAACTAAGGCCTGCTTTTGGCGGAGGGGGATTGGAGTAAAGATTAGAGCTGTTTGAGCCGTTGGCTGTATTGGGCGGCGAGTTTCTTGTTTTTCAACTTGGTGTATACCAACACCAGACGGTCCAGCACGTCGGGGTCGTTGGGGTCTATCTTTTCTGCTCGCAACAGGTGGCGGAGGGCGTTGTCGTAGTCGGCGAGGGCTATATGGGTGTAGGCAAGGTGTTTCAAGATGGTGATGTCGGAGGGGAACAGCTGTGCGGCGCGATGGGCTATGCGGCGCATGTGCAGCACGATGGCGGTGTCGCCGGGGGTGGGCTTGTCGGTGTTGTCGATTTCGTCGGCAAGGGTGTAGAGGTAGTCCTGTATGCCTTCGAGCATCAGCTCGCGTCCGCCACCGTTGAGGTTGGGGAACTGCCAGCGGTGGTTGATGCGGTCGGAGTGGTCGAGGGTTTGGATGATTTCGTCGGCAAAGGGTTGCCATTGTTTTATTTGTCCAAGGAAATAGGTCTTGCCGAAACGGAGGTCGAGGCGGTCGGGGAAGAGCCGGATGGCTTGGTTGATGACGAGGACGGCGCTGTCGGCGGCTATGACCGACGAGGTGTTGGTGGCCTGGCCTATGTGGTAGTTGAAACGGGCGATGTAAAGGTCTATGTCGTCGGGCATGGCTTGCTGCCATTCGGCAAGGGTCTGCCTTTGAAGGGCGAGGTTGTCGTCGTTGAGGGCGTCGTAAAAAGTGTCGGACCAGGATTGTGCCACGGTGGTGGACACAAAGGCCAGCAACAGCGCGAGGATGGTGTTCCGTTTCATTGCAATGAGTGTTTTATGGCAGGCGGGTGCCTGTTGTTTTGGGGATTGTTTCACGCTGCAAAGATACACAATATTTTTCTCTTTTCGACGTTTTTTTATTCAAACTACCGCTATTTAAGAATTAATGGTGGCGGGAATGGCTCCCGCCAATGATTTTGAGAAAGAGTATGAAGTTTCTATTGGTTACCCCGCCGCTCACGCAGCTCAACACTCCCTATCCCGCCACGGCGGTGTTGAAAGGCTGGCTGCAGGCTCAGGGCTATGAGGCTGTGCAGGCCGATTTGGGCATCGAGACGGTGGACCGGATGTTCACCTCACGTTGGCTGCGAGGTGTCGCCCGCGGGCGGCATCGGGACTACTTGTTGTCGGCTGCCGAAGTAATCGAGCCGGTGATGAGATTCCTGCGGGGTGGCGACACCACGGCGGCTTGGCGCATAGTGAACGGCTCTCTGCTGCCCGAGGGGCCGCGGTTTGAGAGCGTGGAGGATTTGGAGTGGGCTTTCGGCACAGCGGGCGTTGCCGACAGGGCGAGGTATTTGGCCACTTTGTTCTTGGAGGACGTGGCGGACACTGTCCGCGAGGAGGTGGATGAGCATTTCGGCCTGGTGAATTATGCCGAGCATCTGGCAACCTATGCCCCCACGTTCGACGAGCTGGCAGCGGCTTTGCAACGCCAGCCCACCGAGGTGGATGCGCTGATGCTTGAGTTGCTGCAGGGCTATATGGAGCTCGAGCGGCCCCGGGTGGTATGCCTTTCGGTGCCTTTCCCCGGTTGCCTCTATGGCGCGTTGCGTTGCGGTCAGTGGCTGCGGCGCGAGTGGCCGGAGGTGAAGGTCTGCATCGGTGGCGGATTTGTGAATACCGAGTGGCGGCAGTTGAGCGACGGGCGGGTGTTCGACTATTGCGATTTCATCACGCTGGATGACGGCGAGCTGCCCTTGCAGCGCATTGCCGAATGGCTGCAGGGCCGCTGCACGGAGCGGGATTTGGTTAGGACTATGTGGCGACGGGACGACGGCACGGTGGTATGGCAGTTGCTGAATAGTGACAGGGTGGTTGAAAATGGTTTGCCGGACTTCGGCGGGCTGCCGTTGGAGAAGTATCTCTCCACTGCCGACATGACCAACGCCATGCACCGCATGTGGAGCGACGGGAGATGGAACAAGGTGATGATGGCGCACGGCTGTTATTGGCACCGCTGTGCTTTCTGCGACACCACGCTGGATTATATAGGCCGTTTTGTGGCACCCACGGCGTCGTCGGTGGTGGATATGATGGAGCGCGTCATGGCGCAGACTGGGGTGAGTGGCTTCCATTTTGTCGACGAGGCTCTGCCCCCGAAGCTGTTGAGGGAGGTATGCGAGGAGATAGTCAAACGTGGATTGGTGGTGACCTTTTGGGGCAATATCCGCTTCGAAAAGGCTTACACGGCCGAGATGTGCGACCTCCTGTCGCAGGCGGGTTGTGTGGCGGTGAGCGGTGGGCTGGAGGTGGCTTCGGACAGGTTGTTGAAATTGATGGACAAGGGGGTGACTATCGAACAGACGGTGCAGTCGTGCCGTCATTTCCGCGACGCGGGCATCATGGTGCACACCTATCTCATGTACGGCTTCCCGACAGAGACGCTGCAGGAGACCCTCGACGCGTTGGACACCGTGCGGCGTATGTTCGACGAGGGCATTGTGCAGAGTGCTTTCTGGCACCGCTACGCGATGACCTGCCACAGCCCTTCGGGACAGCACCCCGAGCGGTACGGCGCGCGGCGTTGCACTGATGTGCCTAATCCATTCTGTAATAATGAGGTGGACTGGCAGCCGTTGAACGGGGGCGAGCAGTTCGACTACGACATCGACGAGGTGGGTCGCGGCCTGCGTGTGGCCACCTACAACTATATGAACGGCCTCGGCCTCGACCAGCCAGTCAAAAGCTGGTTCCCCGGAATACGTTTTCCCAAGCAGGATAGGAGGATGAAACGTTGAAAAGTAACGAGTGCGTGGAATGGTGCCGGTAAGATTTCTGGATTGTATATAAAACACCTGCTCCCCATTGTTCATTTGCAGATGAACGGTGAGGAGCAGACGTCGGGTAATATAAGAAGGGTAGAGGATGGATTCTCTCGATGTTACAATACCCTTCCAGTCTTACTATTCTCCGATTTCAATTATTTCGCATTGGCCTTTTTCGTCCACTTTGTAGGCAAAACGGAGCGATTTGATTTCACGGCCGTTGGTGGGCTTTATTCCATTATAGCCGATACCTTCTGCGTAATTTTTCAGATTGGTTGTGGAGCCATCGGAGTATTTGCCAACGACATTAAATACGAAGTTACCATCTATGTTGAACTTTTCATTCTCGGTTACACCGGAGAGGTCAGACTTGGGAGTGGCGTACAGACGGAAACCGACATTGCAGGGGAAATTGGAGTGGGTGCAGGTGGCGCTCCAGGAGAGGTCGTTGGCACTGAAATTCTTGGTGGCAATCTGGTTCTCGGCATCGAAATAGATTACCTTCACGTCGTAGGCGCGATTCAGCGCATCCGTGCTGCTGGAGGAAATGTTGAGGGAATAGTCGACTTTGACTTCAACAAGTTTCTTGTCAGTGCTCGGACCAGAACCGGGTTCCACGTTTTTCTCCTTTTGGCAAGAGGTGAAAGCGGCGCCGCAGAAAAGGATGACGGCAATCATCAATGTAATTTTTCTCATGATTTGTTGTTTAATTATTGGTAGGCTCAAAATATTCATTTTAGCATTTAAACTGGTTGGACGGAGAGCCTACTTTAACCGTTTCGCCAGTTTTTTTCAGTTATTTGCCTTTGACAAAGTCGCAGGAACTGCCTTGGTAACGCAATAGTCCTGCTTTTATTGTTCAAACAAATGCCTTTTTTACATGATGGAGAGCTTTTCTTACGCTATTAGGTCAAGACAGATTCCGTTTATTGCAGAATGAACGTGCCAACAGCATCCCCTCCCCAATATGGACAACAACCGCGACAGCAGGACGGTCATGATGGATAGGACAAGAATGTGATGCATTATTGAGCCAAAAGCAATGTCATTAAAAGCAACACAATTCATATCATGTTCAGATGGATACAAAAAAAACAAAACCGATTCATGATTAGTGGTGTGTAACAGGTGGAATATCAAATGTATATCATTTATTGAAAAAATACTGCATGAGATTCTTTGCCAATTGGAAAAAAAGTCATATTTTTGCAGACGAAAAAAAAGAATGACAAACAGCGGTCGTCCGACAGGTCAACGGGTTCTGCCTGTCGTGATGTCCAATAATCAGTTAATATACCAAATAGGACCCATTGTATTTTTGATATGATTCTTGTTTGTATTATTTGCAATAATGTTAAATGATTGATATGAAATGACAAGGAAATATTTGCTTGTTGTCTTAACCTGAAAAAAGTTGACACTTTTGGGAACAATACCAAAAGTAAAAATGAGACAAAAGACACAGACACGACAAGTGTACAATGAAGAGCTCGGATGCTACGAGTGGAAAGAGGTCGAGACGGACAGGTATGTTT
>JAFXMW010000082.1 GCA_017530105.1 Bacteroidales bacterium | reverse complement strand
TTCCACGCCCTCCAAAATCCAACAAGTTATTCCACGCCGAAATAATCGGCGTTTCGTAACCTATTCTTGATTTGGGGTCCCATAGAGACCAAGTGGTAATTTGACGTTCAAGAATAGCACGAATCGCTATTATGTTATGTCTTTAATTTCTTTTGTTTGCTACATAATTGTACGTATTAATTATATGGATGTTCATTTTTGTCATTTTGACGCTGCAAATATACAACTTTTTTCGCAAATAATGAATCTTCGACTAATCTGCCCTACCAATCAACTGCCCCGTCTCGGTCGTTTTATACTTTTTTTTCAATACAATTTCGTGCCTTTCTTCTGGGGGAGAAACACAAATTGTCGTGGATTATCCATAAAATAATTGATGGTAAATTCGTGATAATTCGTGTTGTATATGTTTTTTTTTGCTCGCCTGCGTTTATGTTATGAATTTTATGTAAATTTGCAAGACAAAACGACGTGGATTATCACTCAATCCGTTTATCTTATCAAGCAATGGATATGTTAGAAAGACTATATCAAACCTATCTTCAGAGCCGGCAAGTAACCACCGACTCACGACAGATTACCCCCGGCTGCCTCTTCTTCGCCTTCCGTGGGGAGACCTTCGACGGCAACGCCTTCGCGCCACAGGCATTAGAACAAGGCGCTGCGCTGTGCGTCATCAGCGACCCGCAATACAAAGTCGATGACCGATGCATCGTGGTGCCAGACGTGCTCACCACCCTGCAGCAGCTGGCCGCACACCACCGCCGCCAACTCGCCATCCCCTTCCTCGGCATCACCGGCACCAACGGCAAGACCACCACCAAGGAGCTTGTCCACGCCGTCTTGGCCAAACGCTATCAAACCCACGCCACATCCGGCAACTTCAATAACCACCTCGGCGTGCCCCTCACGCTCCTTGCCATCCCCGCCGATGCACAAATTGCCATCATAGAGATGGGAGCCAGCCACCCGGGCGAGATTGCCGACCTCTGTCGCATCGCCGACCCCGACTTCGGCCTTATCACCAACGTGGGCCGCGCCCATCTCGAAGGTTTTGGCAGCTTCGAAGGGGTCATCCAAACTAAAACAGAACTTTACCGCCACCTCTCTGCCAAAGAGGGCACCGCCTTTGTCAATGCAGACAACGACATCCTCACCGCACAGGCTGCCCAATGCGGCCTGAAAACCATCACCTACGGCAGCAATGCCCAAGCCCGGGTACGTGGCACCCTCGTAGGCAGCGACCCCTACCTGCATTTCTACTTCGAAGTTGGCGACAACGTATACAACGTCCGCACCCACCTACTGGGCAACTACAACTTCGACAACTGCATGGCTGCCGTGGCCGTGGGACTGCATTTCCGCGTCGAACCTTGGGACATTAAAGAGGCCATCGAGCAATACGAACCCTCCAACAAACGCTCGCAATACAAACAGACCGACCGCAACACCCTCTTCCTCGACTGCTATAACGCCAACCCCTCGAGCATGAAAGTGGCACTCGACAATCTCGAAGCCCTGCCCATGCCCAACAAAGTGGCCATCCTCGGCAGTATGCGCGAACTGGGAGCCGAAAGCGCCAACGAACACAAAGCCATCGCCGACCGCCTTGCGAACTCCCCCATTCAAGCCATCCTCGTGGGCGAAGAATTCCAGTTTGTCAGCACAGAACCACAATACCACAAAATCCAGTGGTTCCCCAATGTCGAGGCTGCCAAAGCAAGCCTGCAGCAAACCCCGCTCAACGGCTGCACCATCCTCCTCAAAGGCTCCAACAGCACCCGCATGTGGCTCCTCGAAGAGGTGTTGTAACACTATTCTTCGGACAGCACCTGCACCTTCACCGAGTCCTCCACCACTGCCCCTACCCTGTCCAATTGCTCTTCGGTAGCAAACAGGGTTGCCAGCGGGGTGTCGAGGGCGTATAGCTCACCGAACTCAGGGTTGGCGGTGATATCCACCTCGCGGATACGGGTTTCACGGATGTAGAGCCGTCGCAGCCTCGGGTTGTGGCTGATGTCTATCGAAACAATGCCCGGCGAAAAAATGCAGAAAATCTCTTCCAGCAACGGGTTGTGGCTCACATCAAGATGCTGTAGGCGTGTATAGCTCAGCTCGATAAGTTTCAACTCCGGGCAACGGCTCAGGTCTATCTCTTCCAGCGGCACCTCCACGGCGGTGAACTGCTTCAGCCGCGGGCAATGGCTTAAGTCCACGCTGTCCAATGGATTCTCACTACAGATAAGCACCACCAGACTGTCGAACATCTCCACACCCTCCAGCGACCGAATACCCATATCATGCACATTCAGCAACTGCAATGCCCGACCCATCGCCGTGCGCTCCACCACCTCGCGGCGCGGCACCCGAAATCCGAAGCCGCGCATCGTCCCCTTGTAAGGCTTCACATAGCCCTGCTCCAGCAAATAGGTACGGAACACCATGTCGGGCACCCGTGCCACCTCCACGGCACCGCCGCCCTGCAACTGCGGCCGCACCGAGGCGCAGCCGCAGCAGAGCAGCATCAAAGAGATGAAAACGGCAAACCACCGCATAGGTTACTGTAGCTTGAAATTGATGGGCATCACATACTTCGACCGCACAGGCTTGCCCTTGAATGTGGCAGGCTTCCACT
>JAFXMW010000081.1 GCA_017530105.1 Bacteroidales bacterium | reverse complement strand
AATATGGCATAAAATTTTTCTCAATCCAAAGCGGGGGAAGCCGTGCCGCCCTCGTTCACGCTATGCCGGAAAACCAACATTCACACGTTGGGAGATACGTTTGCCCTAAGTGCAATTCTTAATTCTTCATTCTTAATCATGTAAAATGCTTTGTGTATTAAAAAAAATGTGTATCTTTGCAGATTGAATTATTTGTATTGTTACACCATATAGAAAGGACCCGATTATGACGAATATCGAAAATCTGAACATTGATGCTTCGGCAAAAGAAAACGTTAAGACTTGGTTGAATGGTCAGTACGACGAGGAAACAAAGCAGGCTATCCGCAACATGATGGACAACCCGAATGAGCTGAACGAGAGTTTCTACCGCAGCTTGGAGTTCGGCACCGGCGGTCTACGCGGCATTATGGGCGTAGGCACCAACCGCATGAACAAGTACACCGTGGCCATGGCCACCCAGGGCTTGGCTAATTATGTGAAAAAATGTTTCCCCAACGCCAACCCCATCAAAGCCGCTGTGAGCCATGACAGCCGCAACCACAGCCGCGAGTTTGCCGAGATTACCGCTAATGTGTTGGCCGCAAATGGCTTCCATGTATACCTCTTCGAGGCACTAAGACCCACTCCTGAACTCTCCTTTGCCGTGCGCCACTTCGGATGCCAGACCGGCGTGATGGTGACCGCCAGCCACAACCCCAAAGAGTACAACGGCTACAAGGCCTATTGGGACGACGGCTGCCAGCTGGTAGCTCCGCACGACACCAACGTGATTGACGAGGTGATGAAAATCAAGGGTCTCGAAGATGTGAAGATGAGCGGCGGCGAAGCCAACATTGAGATAATCGGGGAGAATGTCGACAGCGTCTATCTGGACCGCATCGAGAAGAACTCCCTGCACCACGACCTGATAAAAAAACACCACGACCTGAAGATTGTCTACACTCCGCTGCACGGCACCGGCATCACCCTCATTCCGCGTATGCTGGAGAAACTGGGCTTCACTAATGTGAACGTGGTGAAGGAACAGGCCACCCCCGACGGCAATTTCCCCACCACTCCCAGTCCCAACCCCGAGGAGAAGGCTGCCATGAAGATGGCCGTTGAGTTGGCCAAGGAGATTGACGCCGACATCGTCTTTGCCAGCGATCCCGACGCCGACCGCGTGGGCGTGGCTGTGAAACGCCCCGACGGCGAGTGGATGCTGCTCAACGGCAACCAGACCATGTCGGTGCTGATATACTATCTGCTGAAAGAATGGAAAGAGACAGGCCGCCTGACCGGCAAAGAGTTTATCGTCAAGACTATCGTCACCAGCGAATTGCCCGCCGACATCGCCAAGCGCGTGGGTGTGAAAGTGTACGATGTGCTGACAGGCTTCAAGTTCATCGGCGACAAAATCCGCGAACTGGAAGGCAAGGAGGTCTTCATCGGCGGTGGCGAAGAGAGCTACGGCTACATGATTGGCGACTTTGTACGCGACAAGGATGCTGTGGCCGCTTGCTCGATGATAGCCGAGATTGCCGCCTGGGCCGCCGAACAGGGCAAGACCTTCTTCGACGTGCTAGTGGATCTCTACACCGAGTACGGCTTCTACAAAGAGGGCGGACTGAGTGTGGTGCGCAAAGGCAAGAGCGGCGCTGAGGAAATCCAGCAGATGATGAAAGACTACCGCGAGAACCCGCCCAAGGAGATTGACGGCGAGAAAGTGGTCTGCATCAAGGACTACAAACTGCACGAAAGCATCGACACCGTCACTGGCAAGAAAGAGACCATCGACCTGCCCACCAGCAATGTGCTGCAATATTTCACTGACAAAGGCAACAAGGTGACCGTGCGTCCCAGCGGCACAGAGCCCAAGATTAAGTTCTACTTCGGCGTGAAAGGCGACCTCCCCAACAAGGAAGGCTTTGACAAGACCAATGCCGCACTCGATGCCAAGATAGAGGAAATCAAGAAATCGATGAATCTGGGTTAATACCCAGGTATCACAATGACAATAACCCGCACTGGGACATAAAGCCTCAGTGCGGGTTTATACAAATAGAATGAACATAGAAGAATATCGGGACTACTGCCTGTCGCTGGGCAGCGATGTGGAGGAAAAGATGCCTTTCGGAGCGTTCAACCATGCTTCGGGCATCTTGGTATTCTATGTAAACGGGCACATGTTCTCATTCTTCGATACCGACAACTTCAGTGTGGTGACACTGAAATGCAGCCCTGAGCATATCGAAGAGTTGAAAGAACGGCACAGCACGATAGGCAAACCCCATAACCTGTCGCCCAAACACTGGATAGGCGTAGATGCACGACTGGCAGACGCTCATCTTTTGCAGACACTGACACGCGAGTCGTACGAAATTGTGAAGTCAAAGTACAGCAAAAAGAAATAGCCTATGGATACTACCATGGAAAACGTTCTCTCGGTATTGCTCATCAATCATTCAACCTAATGCAAAAATGAAAAAAGCATTTATAACCATTGTGATAGGACTACTCCTGCTTACAGGAACCACCCACGCACAAGAGAACTGTCGGTGGACGATGGCGTTCTGGAACGTGGAGAATTACTTCGACACATGGCACGACACGCTGAAAGACGACTGTGCTTTCACCCCCGAGGGCGACAACCATTGGTCTTCCAGCCGATTTACCAACAAGAAAAACAATCTTTTCAAAATGATTGCCGCCATGAAGTGGCCGGCAGTGATAGGTCTGGCCGAAGTGGAGAATGACTATGTGCTGCGCGAACTATGTCATGGCACTCCTCTTCGCAAGCTGGGTTACGACTTTGTGCATTACGAGTCGCCCGATACCCGAGGCATAGATTGTGCCTTGCTGTACAGGCACGAACGATTCCAAGTCTTAGAATCGAGAAACATCAATGTGTCCGATTCCTCAAGGGGACTATTCACACGCGACATTCTGTTGGTGGGTGGTGTATTGAAAGACAGCCTTTGGGGTAGCGACACCTGCTTTGTGCTGGTCAATCATTGGCCGTCTAAACGGGGAGGGGTCGAAGCCGAAAGGCACAGGATGGTAATAGCACAGCTGCTGCTTCACACCATGGACAGTCTGCAGCAACATCACCCGTCGGCACTGGTCATAGCCATGGGCGACTTTAACGCAACAAGCGATGAGGAAGCCATCAGTAACGGCATGGGTTTCCATGGCAAAGCAGTGAACGGAGCCGGCTTCTACGACTTAGTGTTGCAACAACCCAAAGGAACCGGGAGTTACAAGTATCAAGGTGTGTGGTCTTGGATAGATCACGCCATAGCCAACCGAGAGTTGAAGTTAGACCTTTTTGACCCGGATTTCATTCTTGTAGACGATGAAAAATACATGGGCAAGAAACCTTTCCGCACATACACAGGGATGCACTACCAAGGCGGCTATAGCGACCACCTCCCCATTATGGTGACAATACCATGAACAGGAAGATTGCCATAATGGTGTTGTTGGCGCTACTGTGGCCTTGGAATGGAATGACACAGGAGCTACTCCCCCATGCATGGCAAAACTATATCGAGATACTTTCGGACGAGGGCGATGACGAGTCGGTGGAGGAGTTGCTGGAACTATTTGACCTCTACCACGAGCATCCTGCCAGTCTCAACGACACATCCGATGCCCTGTCGTCATTCCCTTTTGTCAGCGATTTGCAGCGCGACAGGCTAAAGGCATACATTACCCAATATGGGTGGCTGTTCAGCATCGAAGAGTTGTATATCATCAACGGCTTCGATAGCATGACGGTGGAATTGCTGCGACCCTTGGTCAAAACCGAACCGGCAGAACTGCACAAAAGCATGTCGCTGAAAGAGCTGTTGGCACGTGGACGGAGCAACCTGGTTTTGGGTGCCAGCGGCACCATAGAACAGGCCCGAGGCTATCGCGACACCATCTACGAAGGCGACAACCTGCGACTGATGTGGCGTTATCAATTCAAAAGCGGCGACCGTCTGCAACTTCAACTCTCAGGCGAGAAAGACCCCGGCGAGGCTTTCTTCCGCGGAAGCCAGACAAAAGGGTTCGACTTCTACGGCTACAACCTGGTGTTGAATGATATTGGCCGATGGCAAGACGGCAAAACACAGGAAAACAATATCTTTGTCAAACGTGTGGCGGTGGGTCAATACCACCTACAATTTGGCCAGGGGCTGACACTCTGGTCAGGTTTCGGGCCACGGATGACCATAGGCACCGCCATCAGCCGTCAGGCACAGGGCATCCGCGCCAACGGAGCTTTCACCGAATATGGCTACCTTCAGGGCATAGCCTCGGCGGTGGCGTTGGGACAACACTGGGTCGTAACGCTCTTCGGCTCCTACGTCAACCGCGACGCCACCCTGCCTCGAAAGGCCGACAGCACCAACGACACAGTGCAAAGTCTCTATAACTCAGGCTACCACCGCACAGACACGGAGATAAACAAGCGCAACCAACTGGGGGAATACCTCTATGGTGGACACATCGAATACCGCAACCCCAACCTGCGCATTGGCATTACCGGTGTGGCCACACAACTCGACAAGACAATCCTCCCGGCCACCTACGTCTACAACGACAACGCCTTCCGGGGCAACCACAACCTCAATGCCGGAGTCGACTTCTCCTACCGCCACCGACGGATACTGTTATTCGGCGAAGTGGCTGTCTGCTCAAACCGTGCCTTCGACAGTGCATCGCTGCAGACAAGCCCTGCCGCCGTAGCGGGTATGGAATACTACTTCAACAACAGCCACCGGTTGAGCGGACTGCTACGCTACTTCTCCCCCACCTACCACAACCTCCACGCCAATGCCTTCGGGCAAAACAGCACACCACAGAACGAGATAGGCGCCGCCCTCGGCTATCAAGGCAGACTGCCGTGGGGCACAAGCCTCGCTGCAACTGCCGACCTCTTCCGCTTCCCCCACATGAAATACCTCGTCTATGCCCCCAGCCACGGACAGGAATACAACCTCATGCTCTCGCACTCCTTCCACCGACTCAAAGGCTTCGCCGTGAATCTACGCTATCGCTATAAAGAACGTGGACGCAACATCACACCCTCCACCATGGTGGACGGGCACTACCTGCTTGAGCAAACCTACCGCCACCAAGTGCTACTCGATTTAGAGTACAAAACAGGCCCATGGCGGCTCATATCGCGGGTGGGGTACGCCCACTACCACGGCAATGTGACCGAGGCCGACAGAGGGCTTCTTTTCTACCAAGACGTGCAATACAACCCGCAAACCATACCCCTCACCGTGGCGGCACGCCTCGCCCTCTTCGACGTGAACGACTACGAAGCCCGCATGTACGCCGCCGAAAGCAATTTCATCTACCAATACACCAGCACCCTCTACCAGAACGAAGGCTGCCGATTCTACCTCCTGCTGCGGTACGACATCACGCCCAACTGGAACATCGGCTTCAAATACGGCATCACCGCCTACACCGACAAAGACACCTTCGGCTCCAGCTACGAACAAATCAACGCCAACCACCGCCAACAATGGAGGATACAGATGCGCCTGAAGTGGTAATTAATAAAAGCTATTTTAGTTATTCAATGGGGATAAAAGCCATTTCCACACGGGAACCACTTCTATTGCCAATCCTCCTTCATTGATTGTTGTCTCTTCGTCCCTTGTCACTATAACCGCCTTTTTCAGAGGATGAGCCATGTGCAGTTTCACTAATGCATCAACCTCCCGCTTGATTGTGGACTTGTCCGAAAGCCGGTAAGAGGCTTGGACAGCCATATCCTCTTCGGGTACATAAAAATCCACCTCAATATTGTGCAGATAGTAATATAGTTTGTCACCATACCTTTTTCGCAGCTCTATAGCACAGATGTTTTCAAGCAGAGCAGACAGGTTTTCAAGCAGAAAGAGATTGAGCAACCCATTGTCAACGAAATAGAATTTTTTGGTTGTTTCTCGCTCTACAAAGCGGGATGCAAAATTCTGTATTGGAAAAATGAGGCAAGCATCCATAAAATGGCTGACGTACTCGATAACCGTGGATGTGCCGCATGTCACACCAACTGCCTTAATCAAATTGCACAACCTTGTATATGACACTGGCTGGCGCACGCTTTCCGCCAATTTCCTCAATGCAAGTCTCAGAGCCTCCTCATTCTTAATCTTGTTTCTTACAATAAGGTCGTTAAAGAAAAAACGGTTATAGAGACCATTTAACCATACACGCTTTTCTCTGAACCGTGTCAGTTCAGGAAAACCGCCCCATTGAAAATACTCGTTGAAAAAACGCTCCACTTCACTGCGTTTCTGTCCGTACATCCAGCGTGAACCAAGTTCAATGCTGTTAGCCGAAAGAAATTCAGCAAAACTATAAGGATATATTGGCACGTCTATATATCTGCCGCCAAGCACAGTTTGAATATCACGGCTCAACATCTTGGCATTGCTGCCAGTAATGAATACTTGGTACTTTTGATTGGCAAGTCTGCGGGCGAAGTTCTCCCAACCGTCCACATTCTGTATTTCGTCAAAAAAGAACGTAGGTTTGGTCTCACGGACACTGTAATTGGCTTGTAATATCAGGTCGAGCTGGTCAGCCTGCATACCATGTAGACGCTCATCATCGAAGTTGATATACACCATATTCTCTATTGGGATACCCTTATCCAGTTCCCGTTGCATTTGTTGATACAATGTATAGGATTTGCCAGCTTGTCTAACTCCGACGAATACATAGTTCCCTGCTGGTTCAAGTACCACGCTTCTCGGCACAATGTCAACTTGTGGTATATATTCATACCCTTCTGATATTATGCTTCTTATAAGTTCCTTGTCTATCATTTTCACTATATTTTCAAAATGCAAATATACGAAAAGTATTCTGTACCACAGAACAAAAATAGCGATTTTTGTTCTGTACTGCAGAACAAAATCGACATAATCCAAACAATATAACACAAAAAAAAATTGCCGAATAAGAAAAAAATCGTACTTTTGCACCATCAAACCTATTACTTTGTCCTGTAGAAAGGAGTGGTTATTAACAATTGTCGAAAACTTTTTGGGCAAAATAGCCGATGTTAAAGAAACATCTTCGTATTGATATAGCAGAGGCCTCTCCTTTTTGAAGAGGTCTTGCAGGGAAACCGAAAACTGCATCAAAGAGTAGGTGTAATAATTAATAAACAAGTAATATGGCAAAAATGGCATTAGGTTATGGCAGCGAATACCAACTGCTGCGTTATTTAGGACATCACCGCAATTTCCTTGATTCCAAAATCAAAGACGCTACAAAGAGTGATTCTCCAATTGAGTGGATGGACTATCCCGTTAATCATAGCAGGAATTCTCATGACGGCGAGTGGACTGATATATTTTTTTTTAAATACTTTCCTCAATATGACTTTGGTCAAATTAGTACGGAATGGGACGAGTTTTGGCCAAAAAGAGGTCAAAGCTGGGATGGGATTTTCCTACAAGATGGTGTAGTATATGTTGTTGAGGCGAAAGCACACACCAAGGAAATGGAGCAGAAATGCTCTGCCACAAGTAAGGAAAGCAGAGATAAAATCGAAAAAGCATTTATTGATGTAACCGGTGATGAGTCAAAGGGTAAAAAATGGATAAAATCAAAACACTATCAGCTCGCCAATCGAATAGCATTTGTTCATTTTCTAAATAATAAATGTGGCATTAAAGCCAAAATTTGCTATCTGTTCTTTTTGAATGGCTATTGGATAAATGGCAACAAGAATGTGATAGATGCGAGTGTGTTTTATAAGGCTTTCGAAGATGAATGTAATGCCCTAGAGCTTACAACTGAAGAGAAAGACTACATTGTGCCCGTTGTGATTAACGCAAAAGAAGACGGTTTTGCGACTAAATAGTCTGAGTGTTCGACCATCCCATTATAATAACTGAGCTAAACACCGAATTATAAATTATTAGTTTTATGAAACGTAACCTTCACTTCACACCGAAAGAACCAGCTTGGAGAAATGCTCTAATGAATTCACCCGTTTTGACAGCCAAAACCGATGAGAAAGGCTACCTGCCGAGTTACTTGGACGGGATCTATCCTGGGGGTCGTGAGGCGATGATGCCTGACGGAAAGTTCTGTCGTATGTTCAATGTTGGCGAAAAAAGTGTGTTTAATCCAACAGAGATAGCAGGGAATGAAATTCCGCCAAAGGCCTATGCCGTCGACTCGTCAGCGATATTGGCCTACAACTTCTTCCATTGGATTAGCCCCGAACATCCATTGCACTTCTCTGACGGCAAAACATACGATAAGGTTTACTTTATGGTAAGGATGCCAGTGTTGAAGTCAAACCCCGATTCCCCGGAGCAGATGGAAGTGGTCTTGGTAAACAATGATTGCCACAGTGTATTGTGTTTCAAATCAGTAATGACTGAATACATCGACTATGGGCCTGCTAAATTTTCAGAAGCATACACTCGGTCTGAGAGTTATTTTAATAACCACTTCGAGAATGACTTCATCGAGTATATCAAGAACTTTCGGAATGTTGAGCATGCATATAACAAAGGCGTAGCACAGATGGTAAAACATCTAATCGCTGTCACTAACTTACAACAAAGCAATTTTGCTATGACCAATATGCTAACCCTCAACGAATTCATCGAGCCTGAAGTGGCACAACAATTGCAGAAAGCGGTGCTGAACATCAAGTATTCCAATCTCCTATACATCCTCGGAGCTGATAATGAAAACGGCTTTGTCCCTATTAGCAAATCAATGGACTACATCAACTTGTTAGCACGCCTTCGCTCGACTGCCAGTTTCGATGAAATGATTTGGCAGTACTTTGTGTTGCCGAACTATGCCTACAACTACAATGACATGCTGGCCATCATGCGCAGCCAGATGCCCGACGGCCTCGCGGAATACCTCGAAGCGCGCTACCCCGATTTGTTTTCATGGGAAGACAAGACATTGTCTTAACCTGAAAAAAGTTGACACTTTTGGGAACAATACCAAAAGTAAAAATGAGACAAAAGACACAGACACGACAAGTGTACAATGAAGAGCTCGGATGCTACGAGTGGAAAGAGGTCGAGACGGACAGGTATGTTT
>JAFXMW010000080.1 GCA_017530105.1 Bacteroidales bacterium | reverse complement strand
TGGCTTGATTTAATATTCAAGAAACGTCTGAAATTGTGTGTGGATTGGAGCAAAATAGACAAGCACGAATACCTTGATGCTATGATTGCAAGCCACACAGACAGCAGCAAGATACACATACTGCTAAAACAGGCTCTGACTGACCGTATCAATGACCGCGAGATATTCATGAAAGGAATAGACTATTCCTATTATTACGAGCAAGAGGAATAAACTGTTAGACCTGCCCCAATAAATCCCCTCAATAACTTCATAGAACACAAACAGCAAACAGCAAAAGACAATTTGAAAGAACAAATATAGTTATAGTAAAAGCACAAAAAAAAAACAAGATATAACAAGTATGCATACCAAGATGGAATATATCACATACAAGAACAGAATTGCCGTTATGGAGAATGGCGAGGAGGTGGGGGAAGTGACGTTCCCCGAAAGTGAGAAGGGCGTTTATGTCATCAACCATACCTATGTCGACAACAGGCTGCGCGGGCAGGGTATTGCCTCGGAGCTGGTAAGTCGGGCTGTAGAGGAAATCGAGAGGAGGGGCGGACACGTCACCGCAACATGCAGCTATGCCTTGCTATGGTTGGCGCGTAACCGCGGCTACGACATCAGCGACACTCCTCTTTCTTGCCCAATCAACTAAACAAGAATCTCTAAAGGGGCTTCTTTAATAATGTATCAAAATAGAACCCAAAAGTCAACGCATTTTACTCAATGACGTTGCTTTGGCTTGTTATCGTGGAGTCGCTTTCTATTTTTTCGGCTGCTTTGTCATTGAGGGCGCGGGTGGTGGCACGGCGGAGTTCAAAGTCGCGGCCGAGGTATTTCTCGCGTACATCAGGGTCGGCGGCCATCTCTTCGGGGGTGCCATGATGAAGGACGCTACCTTCGTAGAGGAGGTAGGCACGGTCGGTGATGCTGAGGGTTTCGTGGACGTTGTGGTCGGTGATAAGGATGCCGATATTACGGTCTTTGAGGTGAGCAACGATATCCTGAATGTCCTGCACAGCAATGGGGTCGACACCGGCAAAGGGTTCGTCGAGGAGGAGGAACTTGGGGTCGTTGGCAAGGGCACGCGCTATCTCGGTGCGGCGGCGTTCGCCACCGGAAAGCTGGATGCCTTTGCTGCGGCGTATCTTCTCGAGTCCGAATTCAGAAATGAGGGATTCGAGTTTCTCCTGCTGTGCCGCCTTGTCGAGGTCTTTGCGGAACTGGAGTATGGCCATGATATTATCCTCAACTGTCATGTGGCGAAAGACAGAGGCCTCCTGGGCAAGGTAACCCACACCGAGCTGGGCACGGCGGTACATCGGCATTTTGGTGATTTCCATATCATCGAGGAAGACCCGTCCGGAGAAGGGCTTGATGATACCCACAATCATGTAAAAGGTGGTTGTTTTACCTGCACCATTGGGACCGAGAAGACCGACAATCTCTCCTTGCTGCACACTGACGCTTACTTCTTTGACAACAGTGCGGGAACGGTATATTTTGACAACGTTTTCGGTTCGGAGTTGCATTTTTGAATATTGAATTTAAAGATGAGTAATTAAATGATACCTTCGCGGAGGATGTCGTGGAGGTGAAGAACGCCAAGGTAGTAACCCTGAGAGTCGGTGACAACGAGTTGGGTGATGCTATGGGTGCGCATAATGTGCAGAGCACGGACAGCAAATTCGTTGTCGCAGACACATTTGGGGTTGCGGGTCATGATATCGGCAGCCGTCAGGCCGTCGAAGGAGGCATTGGCTTTAATCATGCGGCGGAGGTCGCCGTCGGTGACAATACCTTGAATGAGGAGTTTCCCGTCAGAAGGTTCTACGACGACAGCACAGCCGAGGCGACGGGAGGTCATCTCGAGGATGGTCTCACGCACAGAGGCTGTGGGGGGAACCTGTGGTTTCTCGTTTTGCACGTAGAGGTCGGCCACACGCATATAGAGTTGTTTGCCCAGGGCACCGCCGGGATGGAATCGCGCGAAATCGGAGGCGGTGAAATGACGACAGGCCATGAGAGCCGTGGCCAGGGCATCGCCCATGACGAGCTGTGCAGTGGTGCTGCTGGTGGGAGCGAGGTTGTTAGGACAGGCTTCGTGCTGGACGGTGGTGTCGAGCACTATGTCGGCTTCGCGTGCGAGGAACGAGTCGGTGTTGCCAACAATGGCAATAAGTTTGTTACCGAAATTCTTTACCAAAGGGATAAGAACCTTGATTTCGGGGGTATTGCCGCTCTTAGAGAGGCAAAGGACAACATCGCCGGGCTGAATCATGCCGAGGTCGCCATGGATGGCATCGGCGGCATGCATGAACAGAGCCGGAGTGCCCGTGCTGTTGAGGGTAGAAACTATTTTTGCGGCAATGTTGGCACTCTTACCAATTCCGGAAATTATCACGCGGCCAGAGGCGTGAAAAATGGTTTCTACAGCCTCTGAAAAGCTGTCTGTGATGCGTTTTTCCAACCCTTCAACTGCTTTTTTTTCTTCTGCAATTACCTCTATTGCAATTCTCTGTATTTCTTCTTTTGTAATCAATGCTGTTTTTTTTTGCCGTTTAAAAAAAAAATGCTATCTTTGAATTGCAAAAATACACTTTTTTTTTGGATTATGACAGTTTTGCAGACACATTTAAAGGAGATCTTCGGCTTTGATAATTTCAAGGGCGAGCAGGAGGCTATCATTAACAGTGTTTTGCAGGGGCACGACACTTTTGTGATTATGCCCACGGGGGGAGGCAAGTCTCTCTGTTATCAACTGCCTGCAATGATTTGCGAGGGTACCGCAATAGTGGTTTCGCCTCTCATTGCACTGATGAAAAACCAAGTGGATGCCGTCCGCTACACTGCCGGTCAGGAGTGTGTGGCGCATTTTCTGAATTCATCGCTTTCGCGCATCCAGACCCGTGAAGTGAAAGAGGATTTGATGAAAGGTGGAACCAAACTGCTTTATGTGGCTCCGGAGACTTTGTCGAAAGAAGAGACTGTGGAATTTCTGCAGCAATTGAATATTTCCTTTTTCGCCATAGACGAGGCTCACTGCATCTCGGAATGGGGACACGATTTCCGCCCCGAGTACCGTCGTCTGCGTGCCGCCGTGGATGCCATCAATTCGAAGGTTCCCATCCTGGCCCTGACGGCATCGGCCACACCCAAGGTACAGCAGGATATCATCAAGAATCTCCGCATGGAGAACGCCCATCTGTTTATTTCTTCGTTCAACCGTCCCAACCTTTACTATGAGGTGCGACCCAAACCGTCGGAGGCCATTGAACTACACAAGGAGATAGTGAAATTTGTTCGCCAAAACGAGGGAAAGAGCGGTATCATTTATTGCCTGACCAGAAAGAAAGTTGAAGATTTGGCCGAACTGCTGCAGCTGAACGGCATCAAGGCGCTACCCTACCACGCAGGGCTGGACAACAAACTGAGAGCCGAGAACCAGGACAAGTTTTTGATGGAGGAGGTGGATGTGATTGTAGCCACCATCGCTTTCGGCATGGGTATCGACAAACCCGATGTGCGTTTTGTAATCCACCACGATATCCCCAAGAGTCTCGAAGGTTACTATCAGGAGACGGGTCGCGCCGGGCGCGACGGAGGCGAAGGGCAATGCATCGCCTTCTACTCCGAACAGGACGTGGAGAAACTGTATAAGTTCTTTGTGGACAAGAATATCACCGAGCAGGAGATGGCCAACCAGTTGGTGCAGGAAGTGGTGAGTTATGCGGAGTCGTCGGTCTGCCGCCGGATGAACTTGCTGCGTTATTTCGGCGAGGATTACAACGAAGAGAACTGCGGATGCTGCGACAATTGTCTGCATCCCAAGCCCCGTGTGCAGGCGCGCGAGGAGATGCAATATGCCCTCGAAACAGTGTTGGCCACCAAACAGGCATTCAAGACTCAGGACATAGTCGACGTGATGATGGGCAAGAAAAACAGCAACACCAAAATCTACCATCAGGATGAGCTTGAGCAATGGGGTCTGGGAGTGGACCATAGTGCCCTCTTCTGGAAAGCTGTACTCAGGCAGGCTGTGTTTGAGAAATTGCTGACCAAAGAGATTGAAATGTACGGGGTGTTGAAACTCACCCCCGCAGGCCACAAGTTTATCAAGAAACCCTACGACATCTCAGTGGCTTGCGACCACGACTATTCGGGCAACTCAACCGACGAGGAGACACCCACTTTTACCGGTGCCGCTGCTGTGGGCGACGAAGCATTGTATGCCCAATTAAAAGGACTGCTGCGCATCATCGCCCGACGCGAGAAACTACCGCTCCACATCATCTTCGAAGACCGCTCCCTCAACGACATGACCATCCAATACCCCTGCACCGTCGAGGAACTGAGCCGCTGTGTGGGTGTAGGTATCGCCAAAGCCCAAAAGTATGGTGAACCCTTTGTGGAACTGATAAAAAAATATGTGGAGGAGAACGACATCGAACGCCCACAAGACATTGTAGTCCACTCCTCGGCCCGCCGCTCGGAAAACAAGATTTATCTCATTCAAGCCATCGACCGCCGCAAATCGCTCGACGACATAGCCCGTGGCAAAGGCCTTACCCTCGACGAACTGATGGCCGAAATCGAACGTATCATCTCCTCAGGCACCAAACTGAATATTGACTACTATATCGACGAAAATATCGAAGCCGAACACCAGCAGGTGCTGATGGACTATTGGCGCGAGTCGGAAAATGTCAACATGGAAGAGGCTCTGCAAGAAGCCTACGACGAGTTTGACGACGACGAAGATTACACCCACGAGGAGATACGCCTCATGCGCATCAAATTCCTTGCCGACTACGGACACTAATCTTTAAAAGATTTGCTGACCACTACTTAATACTAAAGCTTATATCATTAATAATTTATGGTTATTACATGGTAATTCATGTTAACATATTGCATTTATCGAAATCTTCTATTGATTATTAATCAAAAAGCCTTGTTATGATAGAACCCGGTATTACCAATAGACTGAAACAAACAGTCACAGACCAGATGACCGCCGACCGCGTGGGCAGCGGCCTGGCACAGGTGTTTGCCACCCCCATGATGATTGCCCTGATGGAACAGACTTGTGCCGAAAGCGTGGCCCCTTTTCTTCCCGAAGGACAAAGCACCGTAGGCACGCACATCGACGTATCTCATTGCTCCGCCACCCCCATCGGTATGGAGGTATGGTGCGATAGCGAACTTGTAGAAGTGGATCGGCGCCGGCTTGTCTTTTCTGTAAAAGCATACGACACCTGCGGACTCATCGGTGAGGGACGACACGAGCGTTTCATTATTGAAAACGCCAAGTTCCAAGCTAATACGGAAAGCAAGAAGAACCTGATAAAATGAAAGTCTCCACTGCTTGGTTCTCAGTTCTCCTCTTTATTGCTTCAAACTTGTTGTGGGGCTGTGCCACAGTCAGGCCTCCCGAGCCTTATGGACCATGTCCCACACCCGCTCAACTTGCATGGCAAAGAATGGAGACCAACATGTTCTGCCATTTCGGTCCCAACACCTTCTCCGGCAAAGAGTGGGGCGAGGGAACCGAGCCCGAAGACATTTTCAATCCCTCTGCCCTCGACTGCAGACAATGGGTCTCTACCGCCAAGGCAGCAGGAATGAGAGGTATCATCCTCACCGCCAAACACCACGACGGGTTCTGTCTGTGGCCTAACCCAGCCAGCACCCACACCACTGCACAAAGCAAATGGCGCAAAGGTCAGGGCGATGTGCTGCGCGACCTCTCCGACGCCTGCCACGAAGCCGGGTTAAAAATGGGAGTGTACATTTCACCTTGGGACCGCAACGCTCCCACATACGGCTCCCCAGAATATAATGAAACCTTCAATCTCACACTGCAGCATGCCCTCAGCCAATATGGCGACATCTTCGAGCAATGGTTCGACGGAGCAAACGGAGAAGGTCCCAACGGACGCAAACAGCAATATGATTGGTTCCTTTTCAACTCCACAGTTTCCCGCCTTCAGCCCGAAGCCGTCATCTTCAGCGATGTGGGTCCCGGTTGCAGATGGATGGGCAATGAAGAGGGCATAAACGGTGAGACGTGCTGGTCTCGTCTCGACACAGCAGGCTATACCCCCGGCAGCGGAGCTCCTGAACAACAAATCCTCAACCAAGGCTTACCCAATGGTGCGGCATGGATTCCTGCCGAAACCGATGTATCGATACGACCCGGATGGTTCTATCATAAAGACGAACAGCCCAAAAGCCTGCAACAATTATTGAGAATATATTACACCAGTGTAGGACGCAACTCACTGCTGTTGCTCAACGTCCCTCCCGACACACGGGGACTGATACCCGCTGCCGACTCTTTAAGACTTGTTGAATTTCGAAAAGCACTTGACTGCATTTTCAGCCAAAATCTCGCAGTAAAAGCCAAGGCCTCCGCATCCCATATCCGTGGTAAAGCCTACTCCCCAGCAAATGTTCTCGACACCCAATACCACACCTATTGGACTGTACCCGACAGCTGCCTCTCCCCCACCTTGACGCTTAACTTCGACAAACCCGTAGCGTTCAACCGTGTTATGCTTCAAGAATATATCCCCTTGGGGCAACGTGTTGAGCAATTCCGTGTTGAAGTGTTCAACGACTCAATAAACTCTGTAAACACAGGATGGCGAACCCTTGCCCGAGGAACCACCATAGGTTACAAACGCATCCTGCTCACCCCTCTCTGCACAGCCCAAAAGGTACGCATTGTATTTGAAAACAGCCTTGCCTGTCCTGTAATCAACCATCTTGGACTATTTCTTGACAACATCCTTCAACCCAATCCACCTCATAATCTTGGCGACACCATTTCAGCAACTGATTTCAGAGCAATCGGCGACGGACAAACCCTCAACACCCGTTCGCTTCAGGCTGCCATCGACAGTGCTTCGGCACGCTATAGCCGTAAAGGTTCCATCCAAACCCTCTCCATCCCCGCAGGGGAATATGTGACGGGAACCCTCTATCTCAAAAGCGGGGTCACCCTGCATCTCGAAAGCGGTGCCGTCCTCCTTGGCTCGCTCAACCCTTTCGACTACGTCAAAGACCCCTACTGCCGCTGGACAGCCCTCCTCTTCTCCGTCAAGCAGCACGACATCTCCATCACCGGACAAGGCTCCATCGACTGCCGTGGCTGGGAAGTAGCCAACAACACCGTCAACCTCATACACCTCGGACTGATACAAGACCCCCTCAAATACGATCGTCCCAATGAGACAAACCGCCCCGAAAACATCCACTTCCGCGAGTGCGACAATGTCACCGTCCGTGGCATCACCTTGCGCAACCCCGCCAGCTGGAACCAGCAGTACGACCAGTGCCGCCATGTGCTGATAGAAGACCAGACAGTGGACAGCAAAAGCTACTGGAACAACGACGGTGTGGACATAGTGGACTGTAGCGACGTAGTGATACGCAACTGTAACTACGATGCAGCCGACGATGCCTTCTGCTTCAAGAGCCACAGCAAAGATGGTCTCTCCGAGAACGTCCTCGTGGAAAACTGCACTGGCCGCAGCAGTGCCAACGGCATCAAGTTCGGCACCGTCACCCGTGGCATTTTCCGCCATTTCCGTTTCCGCAACATGCTCATCTACGACACCTACCGCAGCGCCTTCACCATCGCCAGTGTCGACGGAGCAATCATTGAGGACGTTGTTGTCGACAGCCTTCGCAGCATCAACACCGGCAACCCATTCTTCCTGCGTCTCGCCTCGCGCAACAGCAATCCTTCTCACACAGCTTCTCTGCGCAATATCGTTATCAAAAATCTCTATGCCGAAGTGCCGTTCGACAAGCCCGATGCAGGTTACCGCTATGAAGGACCCGTGGAAGACCAACCGCGCAACACCTCCCCTTCCATTATCGCCGGCACCCCCGACCTACGCATACAAAATATCACACTGGAGAACATCGAAATCTCTTATCCCGGAAACACCGACACCACCTACGCCTATTGCGGAACTTCTCCGCAACAGCTTGCAGCTATCCCCGAATGGGAACGCCGCTATCCCGAATTCTCCATGTGGAAAGAACTTCCCGCATGGGGGCTTTATCTGCGACATGCCGACAGCATCACCATGCGCAACATCACCTTTAAGGTTCAAGGCGAAGAATATCGCCCCGCCATAGTGGCCGACGATGTGAACGGGTTCGTGCTCTACTCCACATCAGTGGAATCAACCGCCGCAAAAGACAGAGTGCAACTCGTGGCCAACAACGTGACAGGACTGCAGAAGCAACATACCTCCATCGCCACCCGCCGACAGAAAGGCACGCGTGACAACCTCTCGGGCATCGATGCCTCTCATACCACCTCCGCCCTTATCACTGCACACGACAACACCACCCCGTGCAGCGAAGGAACCACCCTCTACAAAGCATCCCTCTTCGGCTGCAAAAGCGATGGCGTAACCCTCAACACCACCTCCATCCAGTTTGCCCTCAACCATATAGCTTCACTCGGTGGTGGCACGCTGGTTTTCGAAGTGGGACGATACCTCACCGGAAGCCTACACATACCCCATGGTGTCAATATCCAACTTAACGAGGGGGCCATTCTTGTTGGCTCGAGCAATCCTTACGACTACGAAACTACAACCACAGGGGAAAGAAAACTACTTCTTTCAGAGGGGGAGCCACGCATCTGCGGGCTGGGATATATCGAAATGCCCTTTTAACGGGTTTTGAAAAGGAACACCGTGCCGTCGGTCTCCATCAAGTGTAATCCTGCCGTGTCGGTCGACACATTGTTCTTATCAACCAACACATATTCTGGGTTATAGCTTAACCCCATTGGATAAAGATACAACGAATCGCGCAAGGCAAGATGAGGTGTGAAACATTGCGAGGCACACACCGAAGCATCGGAAGGGATTTTCTTCAACAACTGACGAGCATACCGGCAATCAAATTGCTCCTGCCTGTAATGTCGCTTGTCAAACAGCCGGACATTCTCTCTCTGTACCCATGCTTTAGGGCTGGAACATGTATACACCGTCACCGCTATACACATCAAGGGCATTGCAACTACAGCAGCCCACCGCAACCGATTCCATCGCAACCCTGCAACCCATGCAAACACTCCACAAACCAACACCGGGGCAAATTCCACACTATAATGGCTCCCTACACCCCAAAGCGCAATATCGTCAGCCAGCATCTTTTGTGCCACCAAAGGAACCACCATCAACAACCAATTGGGTTTGAAAAAACACAGCAGACCACCAGAAAGCAGCATACAAATATAGAACTCCGCTTTCAGCCCATTTCCTTGGGGCAAATCAAGGAAATTGACGAATAGATTCCTCACCGTCGCCCAAGGATGAGTGACAATCCATCCCACAACACCACCAAAACTGTCGCCCATATACTTGAATTTGCCCAGAAAATGAACTTTCTCTGGATTAAGCAAAGGCATCACCAACATCGTAACCACACATAAATAAACAATGCAAAATGCAATACCGCTGCCTATCCATATAAGAGTCCTACGTTCTTTGCGGTAATCCCACAGCAAGGCCAACAATACAAACACTAACCACAAGGCCATATTCTCCTTGGCCATACACACCAACACCACCGCAATTGCATATCTTTTAAACCGTCTCTCCCTCAGCCAATAAAATATCCATGGAATCCACATCGTTGCCACCACATTGGAGTGGTAATCGAAACCAAACGCCTGCCACACTCCAAAAAAGAAAAGAAACGACACCATTGCCGCCAGTCCCGCTCCCTGCACAGTCCTGTCTGTCATACCTCTCCCCTTCCACATACTGTAGACAAACCGATACACCCCCAATGCTCCCCACAATACCGAGACCACTTGAACAATCAAAAGGGTATACTTCCCTGTCACCCAAATTAACGGTGAAAGCAACACAAGATATAAATCAAAATGGTCGGAAAGAAAATTTCTGGGTGTCGGTTCAAAAAAAGTGCAATCATTCCATCGCAAATGACTGTAGTCAAACATCACATTCGTATAAAGCCCCAAATCCAGGCCATACGTACGGAAAAGAATATGGTTGACAATCGAAATCAATGAAAAAACCACCACCGCGACAGCCAATATAACCACCACACCATTAATTCTCCATTTCTTTTTCTTCTCCATAGAAACAATAAATCAAATTATACTTCTGTTTCAGGTTGTAGGCGAAGCAACGGACTTCCGCCGTCGTCAACAACAGCCGCCCGTATGCCAAACACTTTACTGATATTTTGCGGCACCAGTCCTTCGCTTGTCGAACCCTGATAGAGCACCCCACCCCCGTGCAGCAACAGCAGCTGCGGACAATAACGCAACGCCATATTCAAATCGTGGATTACCAAAAGTATGGTCTTCCCTTCATTACGATTGATGGAACACAACAAATCAAGTATCTCGAACTGATGCGCTATATCCAGATTGGCGAGGGGCTCGTCGAGTAACATGACTGGGGTTTGCTGGGCTAAGGCACGTGCCAGCATCACCCTCTGCAACTCGCCGCCGCTCATCTGCCCAGGCTTGGAAAAACGCAAATGCCATGTGTTGGTCTGCTTCATGCAACGCTCCACAATCCTCCAATCCTCTTCCGACTCGTTTTGGAGCCTGTGCTGGTAAGGGTTGCGACCCATCAACACCGTCTCGAAAGCCGAGAACTCGAAATCGGTCTGCGGCAACTGCCTCACGTATGCCATGCGTGTAGCCAACTGGCGGGCACTGTACTCTCTCACGCTCCTGCCCTGCAATAGCACCTCGCCTCGGCCAGGCTCCAACATCCCCGCCACCAGCCGCAACAAGGTGGTCTTGCCGCAACCGTTGGCCCCCATCACTGCATACATCCCACCAGCCTCGAACCTTGCCGACACCCCATGCAGCACTTCCCTGTCGGTATAACCGTACGACACATCCCTCAACTCTATCATACCGTCAATACTTTTTCTTGTTTCTATACAGAAGATAAATAAACAACGGAGCTCCCGCCAAAGCGGTCAAACTGCCCACAGGCAATTCGGCAGGCATCAACACCGTGCGTGCCAGCGTGTCGCACATCAGCATAAACAAACCTCCGGCAAAGATAGCACAAGGCACCACTTTGCGGTTGTCGGGACCACACACCAAACGCAGACAATGCGGCACCACCAAACCCACAAAACCAATCACACCGCACGTGGCGACACAAAAAGCCACTGTCAACGTGGTAGACAGCAGCAGCACCCTTCTCACACGCTCCACCTCCACACCCAGACTCCGTGCCGTCTCGCTACCCGCCAGCAACAAATTCAAATCGCGGCAGTAATAAACCACCACCCCGATGCCTGCTGCCACCACGGGGGCCACCACAGCCACATCGCCCCACGAGGCCGATGCAAAACTGCCCATGGTCCAAAAGATGATGCTGTCCATCTTGTCCTGTCGCAACACCATCAAGAAAGAAATCACCGCCGACATCAAGAAAGTGATGCACACCCCTGTCAGCAGCAACGTGGTGGTGTGCATACGGTTGCCCGTCGAGGCGATGCGGTAAATCACCACCACCGTCAGCAGACCCGTCAGCAATGCACATCCTCCCACACCCGCCACATAGGCCTCCAACCCCAACAGGATAGCCACTGCCGCACCCAACGACGCTCCCGACGAAATGCCCAGCACATAAGGGTCGGTCAAAGGGTTGCGAAACACCGACTGATACACCGCTCCGCATACCGATAGCCCGGCGCCCACAAGCACTGACAACACCACTCGCGGAGCCCGAAGATTGAGGAAGATGGGCGACTGCCACATCTCGTCCCAGCTGAAACGCACCACACCCAGCATCGAACAACCCACCATGGCTGCCGCCAGCAACAACGCCAGCAACAGTAGCACGACGGTGAAACGGACAGAAGAGCGCATCATGATTTTACCAAGTAAACACCAAGTGACTTCGAATTATTAAGGCTCTAATTAGATATATGACTGTTTTTCCGACAACCTCGAAGAGGCTGAATCTTTATAAAACCCAACAGATAAACTTATCAACGTTTCAACAAATCAGTCATTGTGTAGTAGCCCTTGCGACCCTCGAGGAACTCAGCAGCCAGCACAGCACCCAACGCAAGCCCGCGGCGGCTCTTGGCTTCGTGACACAAGGTGATACGGTCGATATCGCTGTCGTATACCACCTCGTGGATGCCCGGCACCTCGCCCTCGCGCACCGACACAATAGGCACCTCATCGCGGCCCACCTTCACTCCTTTGCGCACCAAACACCAGTCGTCCTTCCTGTCCAACTCCTCGACAATATCATTTGCCAAAGCAATAGCCGTACCGCTGGGAGCGTCGAGTTTATGAACATGATGGGTCTCGGTAATATTCACCGTATACTCCTCACGGCCATTCATCAACTGTGCAAGACGGCGGTTCAAATCGAACACAATATTCATGCCGATACTGAAATTCGAAGCCACAAAAAGCGACTTGCCCCGCTGCTCGCAGTCGTGCACCACGCTCTCCAACTGGTCGTACCACCCAGTAGTACCCACCACCACGGGCAAATCCAAATCGAAACACCTCATAATGTTCCCCACCACCGTGGCAGGAGTGGAGAACTCCACAGCCATGTCGCACTCGTGCAAATCGTCGATTTTATCCATCCAGTCGTCCTCGTCATCAATAGTCACAACCACAGTGTGACCCCTCTCATCGGCAATAGCCTCAATGGCCTTGCCCATCTTGCCGTATCCTAAAAGAGCTATTTTCATATAAAATGCCTTAATAAAACAAAATGCAAAAATACAAAAAAAAAGTCACATTACACAAATTTCCGTTCATTGCGTTCTGAGTTTAGAAGAGCGCAAACAGTTTCACCCTTTCCTTTTCGCCCACATGAACTTCCGCCTTGAACCTCCGAAGAAACATATTCGCGACAAAAACAAGGCATTGACTAATGGTTATTAGTAAAGATTGACTAAATCCATCAAAAAGAGGGTGTCTCAAAAATCTGAGACACCCTCTTTCATCATCGATTTACCCTAATCACAAATATACAAAACTCGCGTCTTAGAGTAACCATATTTGTGGAGTATACGGGAGTCGAACCCGTTACCTTTTGATTGCGAACCAAATGCTCTACCAAATGAGCTAATACCCCATACAGATATACTATTTTGATTTGATATCAAGTCATAAAATTGTTTGTTGGTTTTACGTGACAAAACAATCCGTATCAATACATACCCTTCTTCAATGTACTCTTTCTTAATTGGGTTGCAAAAATACGCAAAATATTCGAATTGCATACATTTATTTCCAAATCTTGTACAATGCCTTTGGAGGCAACTGCTATAAGTCAGCTATTTACACTTTCAACATATTCTCATAAAAATCTTTGAAAAGTAGTATTCTATTCCCCGCATTACCTGCAAAAATCAGGTGCAGGAAGTCTTTTTGCTTGTCGTGGAGATTGGTTTCTGCCACCTTCTTATCGAGGGCAGTCTTCAGTTCATTTGGCGTGCTGATGCCGCACCTCTTCATCAAGAAATCATAGTCGGGTTCTGTCTGTTGCCACAAGAAAATGGTGTCGTAGAAGTCTCGCCCCTTGGCACGTGCCAACAGGGCAGAGAGTTTCATCGAAAGCATCACACTTTTGGAGGGGACACTGACGGGGAACAAGAAGCCGTTACGGTTGACTATGGTTGTTTCCGGCACGTAGGATACCCCCTGGTCTTGGGCTTCAATCTTCATCAGAAAACGTTCCTCTCGATGCCCTGTTAGGTTCATTTCGAACAGCAAGTTGGGGAAGTAGATATTCCGGCGAAAAGCGGTGAGTCGGGAGTTCTCTTTGTTTCGCACCTCCGCTGTCAATCCATTGCTACGCAGATAGTCAATCAAATCATCAGTCATCTGCATGAACTCGTCATACGACAGGTTCTTGCAATCGAAATCCAGGTCTTCAGAGAAGCGGTCAATGCCGTGAACCAGCCTCAAACATGTGCCGCCAATGAATACCAGCTTGGGTGCATAATGAGTTTGCGACAGATGCTCAAGGGCAAGCATCTCGACATACTCTTTCAGGATATGCTTGTGGAAAGAGGCGTTCTCAACAATTGTCTTGGGGTAATACGGTAGTAGCTGTTTGATGTCAATCATTGTCGTAGGTTTTTAGTAGCAATTCAACTCGGTTTATCAAGGTCTTCTTGGCTGTCTGCTTTGCATAGTCCATTATTTTTTCTTTGTTAAGTTCCTCCTGCATCCACCATGTGTCAAACCTCAAATCGAGCATCGCGTCGGCAGTGTTATATTGTGGATACAGGTAAAGCAAATCTACGATGGCTTTCTCTGGTTCAGCGACAAGATAACTGCCACCCCTTCTGACGGGTTCCTGCTTGTAGCCAAAGAACAATTCAGGCTTGATTGTCTGGTAGTGGAATTGACCGAATGAATTGTTGTAGGCGGCAGTACGGTTAGTAGTTACGCAGGTGATTTGTGTCACGGCTTCGGGGATGATTCCATAGATAGACAAGGCTGTGTGTAGGCTGATATAGGAAGGTGTATATATTTTCACAGCTATGAAACGAGCCATGTCCGGTTCATTTTGCAACTCATTAAATGCATACCAATCCTGCCTTAACTTGACAAGATAGCCTTTTTTCACCCAACGTGAAAGACTGCTACTATCAAGGTCGCTCTTCCATGCTCTTAGCTGATAGATGCTAAAACATCCCAAGCCTAACCATTGTTCCCTAAATTGCAAATAGTTCATCTTGTTCCATTCAAAAGAAAATGCAAAAATACAAATTTTCTTGAATATAATATATTTTTTCGTAGCATACAGCGTCCAAAATCGTCAAAACAATGTCACCTCACACGTTCCCAGAAAACCCGCTCTTCTTTCCAAGGAATATGGTCTGCCTTGGACTATTTTGACCTACCCTATAAAGTCTAATGACCGATTTGGGATTAATCTAATTCCACAAAGTCATAACCAGGTGAAAAAAGCGTCTGCTGAGATCCGATTTTCTCTTTTGTTGATTTAATAGCAATCTCTGAACTATCAATACCTATCCATTTTCTACCATTTTCTGCTGCCGACTTCAATGTTGTACCACTACCACAATAACAATCCAAAACAATACTATCACTATTAGATGATGTTTGTATTATCAAATCTATAAAATCCTGATTCTTTTCTGTTGGGTATTTAGGGTACTGAGGATCTTTGTAATCAAGCCATACATCCTGAACTCTTTTCCCTTGACTCTCGTCTGCATAATTGATTTTCCTAGGATTGCCCTTAGCAGACCATTCTATCAAGCCCTTATTATCTAAATCTTCCAACACACTTACATCTGTACGCCAATGCCTTCCTTTTGGTGGTAAAATACCTTTAAAAGGTTGTGGATTCGCACTTTCCCCAGGAGCATGTATTGGTACAGTCGTATATCTTCTACCATCCTTATCAACCTTTGGGTATAGTTTTTCAATATCTCTTTCAGCATACTCCCAACGCGGCTCATTCCATATTGGTGATTCAGATTTAGTATAGAAAAGAATCATATCTTTTATATTCCCATAGCCAACCCTACTGAAATTCTTTGGATTGCACTTAACTCGTGTAATATCATTTCTAAAATTGTTAACACCGAAAACTTCATCTATCATTACTTTCAAATAATGGCCTATCTTATAGTCTGTATGCAAATACAACGAGCCTTTTTCTGACAATAATTCTCTCAAAAGAATACAACGTTTTCTTATTTCTTCAACAAACTCTGAGCCTTTCACCTTATCTGAGTAAGCTATATCTCCACTCCTCGCACTACTGATTGTTGATGCCCGGCCATCACTAACAACAAATGCAGCCCCTGTTGCAAATGGGGGATCAATGTATACCAAATCAATCTTTCCTTTAAGATTAACTTCTGTGAGCAGGTACTCTAAGCCTGCAATATTATCCCCATGTATTAACAGATTGTTCATATCAAAGGGTATAAAGATAATTTCTAAGTAAGAGGGCACTCATTACTGGCATATTATTTTCAGTAATTGTTTTATACATCTTAGCTCTCGAATGAATATATAGCACTCCGTCTAATATTGCAATACAATGCACATTGTTCTTCACAGGAGTATTAATTGTTGTTATAGCATCAAGAAACTGATCGTTTTGATGTCCTCCTTCATCCGAAATAAATTTTGCTTCTCCTATTACAAATTGCTTATTCCTGTGCGCAATAAAATCTATACCCTTGTTTCTATTATATCCTAAATTACGTTGTGCAAAGTTTTTTAATTCATCATCACTACCATCAATTACAACATTATTTGTATTATGTGAAAAATCGTCCACGTGAACCACTTCCATACCTAACACTCCGAGTCGAAGCCAATTTCGGAATAATGGACCCATTTGTCGATTTGTCTCTTTTGGCTGCGTACACTTTTCATACAATTTGTCTAATCCCATCTCACGTATTCTACCACAAATACGGTTCACCGTATCAGGATTTCTATCAATAGCCGTTATATCTCTTCGGAAGAAAGGAACATATCCATCTTTAATCGGAAATAAATCCAATTCCAGTAATGAACGAAACAATTCTTTGTTATTCATACTATCATATGATTTTTCAATTTTTGCCCACACCCCTTCATCAATCTCCCTTATTGTATCAGGGCAAAGCGGATATACTTTAAAAAGCAAATCCAAATAATTACGTTGATTTGCCAAATCAATTGATAATTTAGTAAAGTAGTTCATCTTAATATATAATGTCTCTATATTTGAGACAGCAATCTATGTGGAAGTGCCCCGAAACAACCACTATTTTTGCTATAACAAATAGGACATAAAAAAAGCGCGGGACTAAGCTGCTTGCTTATCCCGTCTGCTTAGGCTCTCGCATTGCCCTATTTCCGAAGATAAGCAATGCACAAAGCCCACGCTGTTGCGTGTATGAAGTAACACAACTAGAGGAATAATACCTCAATATGTGTACAACAATACAACCACATGGACGCTTGCCATTGCCTTACCGTGCGGAAATAGTCCTGAACTTGCGAGATTCAAACAGACCGCAGATAAAACGCCAACTTACGTCTTTTGTATGTCCTGCCAAACTTTTTGTTTGGCGGATGCAAAATTACGAATAATATTTGAATTGATGTAAAAAAAAATATTAATTCCACCTTTTATTAGAAATGTACGTCTTTACAACCGATAAGAAGAATGAAATGTTTCCTAGTCATAATATTAATACACTAATACAAAAGATTACCAAATAACATTATTCACCTCGGTACCATGTTTATATGAGCATAATCAGCGCGCTACAAATCTGGACTATCCCAATCTTGATAATAGTGCGATACTACAATTAATAGATTCGATTCTCAACTGAAGATTCTTCAATTCCTCCAAAATAATCTTTTTAACCCGGTTTTATAATAAATAAACTGATTTTCTAATTTGTTGATTTTATAGCAATCTTTGAACTATCAATACACATACACTCTCTTCCTTTTTTCTACTGTTTTTAAAGAAATACCTCTACATTTCACTTTCAGAAAAGTGAACAAACTAAGCAACACCTCTTTGCAAAGGCTTTTCTTCGCTTTCTGTTCAGTACATTGTTGTTAAGGATTGCAAATCATGAGCGGTCGAAAGATAGCCCTGCCGTAGCTTAGTAAGATAGCCCTTTTCACCTACCGTGAGAGACTGCTGCTATCGAGGTCGCTCTTCCATGCTCGCAGCTGATAGATGCTGAAACACCCCAATCTTGACGCACTACCTCCTTCTGTAGTGAAAGCAACAGACAGTTGTAGTATTGTGTGTTGCTATTGTTGTCGAGTGTGCGGTAGCTCCAGTTCTCGGATGCAGTCTCACGCAAATACCATATTCTGGCTTCCTCATTGGCAACACGGATTAGGCGTTCATAGTGCGTCCAGGCTATTTGTGAATATAATGGAATTGGCGAAACAGATTCAACAGACGGTATCTGTTGAATTCGTGATTTGTCAGGCAGTGCCTGACGAATTTGTAAGTTCTTGAACGGTTCTCTGTAAACACTGAATTTACGTGTATGTTGGAATAAAAAAAGAGGTTCTGACGAACCTCTTTGGTGGAGTATATCGGAGTCGAACCGATGACCTTTTGACTGCCAGTCAAACGCTCTAGCCACCTGAGCTAATACCCCATTGTTTCTCTCGAAATCGTGTGCAAAGGTACAATCTTTTTTTGAACTGACAAAATTTTTTTTTCTTCTAATTGATTATCAATGACTAATTATTTATGAACAGTACAAAAAACACACTTTTTTATACCAAAATTGTATCATTTTTCGGCATTGATTGTCGACATATACGTTAACAGATAATGCAACTAACATATTACCAATATTTTATACTATTAAGAAAAACGCCAAAAGTACATTACTATTTGATTCTTAGTTATTAACAAACAATAATAAAATACCTATTAACGGAAACCCGGTGGCATCGTGGCTTCGCTCCTTCACCGTTGTTTACCCACCAGTTCTCCCATATTTCTCCCATGCAGGATGGGAGAAATATGGGAGAAGTAGCGAAGAACGAGCGAAGGTGCTTGTTTTTCTACGCTGCGGCGGAGAGTCTACACTAAGTATTTTTGCACAAATGGTATTTTCTTAAGGATGAAAGTGATGGCATAGCTGATAAGGAAGGCTGCAACGACACATACGATGGTCATCAGGATGGGTTGCGGGATGAAACGGTGTATGCGGTTGAGGATATGCGCGAGTACCCAAACGTGAATCAAGTATATGCCGAAAGTGCATTTGGAGCAGTTCTCGATGAAAGCGGCCAGTTTGCCTGTGGGGTGAAGAGGATGACGGATGCTGAATACCAGAAGTGCCGTGGCGGTGATAAGGACGTTGGGGGAGGTGAATTTGTAAAAGTAGGTTTCCTCGTCTTGGGTCAGCAGTCCCATGGCAATTGTGAATATGAAACCTATCAGGCCTAAAATGTAGATGACATGGCTGGTTTTCCTGAGACGAGAGGTTTCGGGCCGGTTGTGGAAAAGAGTGCGGATGTAGTAGGCGAAGACCACGTAGCCGGCAAAGTCGACGAAAATCATTTTGTTTAGGTCGACAGGAAGGGTTACGAAGCAGCCGATGAACTGGTAGCACATAACAACCACCCATGCGAGAGAGAAGTATTTGAGTACAGTCTGATTTTGGGCTATAAGCCGAAGGACAGGAATGGCGATATAAACTCCAATAATCATGCCAAGGTACCAAAGATGCCCTTCCTGTGAACCGAGGGGGTAAAGGGGGCGGTGAAGGGTGAGACCATAGAAGAGGGACCAGAAAACAAGTGCGGCGAAGATGCGCAGGAGATTTTTGGAGTAGAGTGTTTTGACAGGCACAAGTTTATTGGGGTCGAGCATAAAGAAACCTGTGAGCATGACGAAGAAGGGGACATCCCAACGGGTGATACCGTTGAGAGCCACACACTGGAGGAACCATGAAGAGCCAGGGTCGACTTGATGGTGGAAGATGAGCGAGCCGGAGGAGTGGCAGATGACAACACAGACGATTGCGACAATGCGCATGATGTCGAGGGTGTAGTTTCGTTGCATGGTCGTTGTGTTAAGTTGGAATATAATAGATAGATGTTATTGACGGGTGGCTATTGCACTATGGTCATTTCGTCGATGAGGTGCGAGGCTCCGGCGAATTTGTCGATGATGAAAAGGCAGTAGCGGATGTCGAGGCTGATGTTGCGGCAATAGGCGGGGTCGAAGAGGAGGTCGGACATGGTGCCTTCCCAGCAGCGGTCGAAGTTGATGCCTATGAGCTGACCGTCGGCATTGAGCACAGGACTGCCGCTGTTGCCGCCGGTGGTGTGGTTGGTGGCGATAAAGGCCACGGGCATCTCGCCTGCTGCATTGGCATAGCGGCCGTAGTCGTGGTTGTTGTTGAGTTCTTTGAGTTTAGGCTCCACCACGTAGTCGTAAATGTCGGGGTTCTCTTTCTCCATAATGCCTTCGAGGGTGCTGTAGGGGGTGTAGTATACAGCGTCCTTGGGGCTGAAGCCCTGCACATGGCCGTAGGCCACACGGAGGGTGAGGTTGGCATCGGGGAAGAAGTTGGAGTCGGGGTACTGCTGCATCATGCCGCGGACATAGGTGCGCATGAGGCGTGCTATTTCGCGTTTGTTGACATCGTAGGTGGTTTCTTTGTCGGAGGTGTAGGCATAGGTGTAGGCAATGTTGAAGAGGTCGACAGCGGGGTCGACACCGTTGAGGACTTTCATCCAGTCTTTGGCCTTGTATTTCTTGAGGAATTTATCGTATTTGGCACGATTGTTGAGCATCGACTTGTCGTAGATGTTTTCGAGCATCTTCTGCACTCCGACTTCGTCCTTGCCTTTCTTGTCGAGGTAGGGGGCATAGCCTTCGCGCCACATGTGGAGGAAGGTTTCGACGAAGATGGCGCGGTCGACGGGTGAGTGAAGTTCGAAATCGGAGAAGTAGGTCTCGTTGGCGGCAAGGAGTTTGTCACATTCCACACGGGCAAGACTGTCTTGATTGGTCGTTTGGGTGGCCATGCTCCAGAGTTTGTAGGCACGGTTCATAAGGTCGGAGGCCATGACGGCTTCGTTGAAGTAGACCCACTGCAGTTCGATGGGACGGATTTGCTCATAGGCACGCCCCATGTCGCGAAGGACGTTTTTGTATTCGGGAC
This sequence comes from Bacteroidales bacterium, assembly GCA_017530105.1. Lineage (GTDB taxonomy): Bacteria > Bacteroidota > Bacteroidia > Bacteroidales > P3 > Colimorpha. The sequence goes on along the minus strand of JAFXMW010000080.1, from coordinate 59,086 downwards.
GTTTGTCAGCCCAAGCCTGGAAGACGGATTCTTGTGCTTTTTTCTGCTGAACGCCTTTGAGACGCTGAATGCCGAGGGTTTCGCCCTGCCACTTTTTCCAGCCGTTGGCGATGCTGGCAACCTTGGAGGCATATTTGAGACGTTGTGCGGGGCTCTGCTCCATGGCGTTTTTGTAGTGACGAAGACGGATATCGCGGAGGGCAATGCGGATGGGGTTTTCCTCAAGAGCCTGGAGTTCCATCTGGTCGTGGGTGACATAGCGCTGGGTGGTGCCGGGATAGCCGAAGACAAAGGTGAAATCGCCCTCGTCGACACCCTTAAGAGAGATGTCGAGATGTTTGAGGGGTTTGTACGGGACATTGGTTTTGCTGTAGGTGGCGGGCTTTCCGTCCTTGCCTACGTAGACGCGGAACATGGAGAAATCGCCAGTGTGGCGGGGCCACATCCAGTTGTCGGTGTCGCCACCGAATTTGCCGATGTTGCTGGGGGGAGCACCCACAAGGCGGACATCGGTGAAGACTTCGTTGACATACATGAAATATTGGTTGCCGTAGTAGAAGGGTTTGATGATGGCTTTGTAGTGGGTGCCGGCAACGGCCTCGGTTGTGATGATGGTGATGTTTTGCTTAACAATGCGTTCACGTTCCACTTCGGGGGTTTTGTCGTCGATGCCGTTGAGGACACGTGCGGTTACATCCTCCATGCGGACAAGACGGGTGGCGGTAAGGCCTTTGCAAGGTATTTCCTGGTTGCGGTTCATTGCCCAGAAACCATGGGTGAGGTAGTCGTGTTCGACAGTGCTGTTGGAAGTGATGTAGTAGTAGCCGCAGTGGTGGTTGGTGAGGAAGAGGCCTTGGTCGGAGACAAATTCGCCTGTGCAGCCTTGGTTGAAGAGGATGATGGCATCTTTGAGACAGGCGTTGTTGATGTCGTAGATGTCTTGTGCGGTGATGTGCATACCGGCTTTTTGCATGGCGGCCTGGTTGCGGCCAAGGAGCATGGGAATCCACATGCCTTCGTCAGCCATGGCCACGGGCATAAGTAAGACAATTGTTGTCAGTAGGGTAAAAACTTTTTTCATAGGGTTTATATATTTTAATGTTTATTCGAAGAAATTGGAATAATCGGAGTAATCAGATTACCCCGATTATTCTGTTTATTCTAATTCTTTAAGTGCTTGTGCAGCGGCATCAAGAAGGGGTTTGGTGGAGACTTCGCTGCCCACGGCGTGGCGCATCCAGTGTTGCGGGGTGAGACGACCAACAGGATAGATCCGCTGGATTTCGTCGGCGATGTTTTTGCCTTTCAGCTGCTGCTCGAGTTGGAACTGGATGATGTGTCCATAGGGATAGTTGGGCAGGTAGAGAGGAGAGTCAATCATGTGGCTATAGATGGCCAGGATGGTGGAGTTTTCTTCGCCAAGGAAGGGTGCATAGTATTGGTTCCACAAATTCTTAGCAATGGTAATAACCTGCTCCTTGAGCTGCTGGACGGTGGCATCGGGATGATTATAGAGCCAACGCCAAGAGTACATGTCGACGAGCGCAACACCCATGATTTCGTAGCATCCCCAGAAGATGTCGAGGGTTTCGAGGGCATCCTTGGACTTGCCACTGTTCTTGTAGCCGAGGAAGTCGAGGTCACGAGTCTGGAAGACGAAGGCGAGGGCTTCGGTGAAGGCAGTGTTGGGGACACCTTTCATAATGTAGTTGTCGACATCGTGGAGGGTGATGGTTTGCTCGACATTGTGGCCGAACTCGTGTACGGCGATGTTGTAGCCCTTGTAGTCCATGCCGTCAGCACCGATACGGGTGCGGAGGCGTGCGTTGTCGGAGCGCATGTTGCTTTCCCACGCGTGGCCGGCACCGCGCGAGGGGTCGACGGTGATGTGGGAGCAGATGAACCGGTTTTTGTCGGGGGAGAACCCGAGTTGCTTCAATATGGAGGGCATACCCTTGGAGGCAAAGGCCTCTTTGTTGGGGTAAAGGCTGCGTGTTTTGGCCGAAAGTTCATCCTCGTTGATAGTGCTACGACTCTTGAAGCCGTCGTACCAGATGTCGAAGGGTTCCAGTTTGCGGCCTAAGTTCTTTTCGATATACTTGGCCACCTGTGACACTTCGGGTGCACTGAGGAAAGAGGTGAAAAGTTGTTCTATCTCGTCGTAGCTCACCTCCATGTCTTGGTCGAAGGCACGTGCGATGGCGGTGGGGTACATGGGATTGTAGCGGTCAATCTGCTGCATGGCATGGAAGTTGTCGAGGAAGTATTGGTAGCGGGTGTCGGGTTCGGACGTTGGGTTGCTGATTTTTTTGCCTTGGCTGTCGACAAGGGTGTTGTCGTATGGATTCCACCGATACTGACTGTTGTTGATGACGCATTGGGGGATGCTTTGATCAATGATACGGCGCATCACCTGGTAAATCATACGCTGCTTGGCGAGACCACTGTCGCCTTGGTTATAGTGGGTCTTGAGTTCGTCGCGCAAGCCCCAGTGGGTGATGAGAGCCATGTCGGGGAAAAGGCGGTTGCCGTTATTGTCGAGGAGCTGTCCCATCATAATGTTGTAGTTGGAGATGTAGTTGTCGGCAGCGGCCAGCTGGTTGGCGAGGAGTTGATTGCTTTCGGCAGGCACACGCGAGGTGAAGAGGTCGCCCAGCCGTGCAAAAGCCCACTGCTGACGGCTCCACTGGGCACCGAGGCTGTCCTTTTCGCGGAGGGTGTAGAAGGGGAAGTTGAGAACGACAGCAAAAGCTATTTTCTGTTGGAACATGTCGTCGTCGAAATGAGCAGAGGGGTCAAAACCTCCAAACATTTCATCGAGAGGTGTGGGGTCGGGACCTACGACATGGAGGGGAAGTTTGAGGTCGACACTGATTTTGTTGAAACAGCCCCAAAGGCTTTCGAGATTGGCCTGAAGGGCATCGGCCATACGGCTATGTTCAACACTGTCGGCAATATAAAATTGCTTACAGAAGGCAACAAAATCTTGAGGAGTGCCGTCTTGGGCCGTCCAAAGGGCGGCAACCTGCGGGACACTGCGGCGGGGAATGGCCATGCAGGTTTCGCCATAACAGGCTTGAAGGGTGTCGAGGGCTTCCTGGACAACGGTTTCATTGATGTAGCTCATGGTTTCGGGGGTTTTCTCCCTGCTGCACGAGGATATGAGAATGAGCAACAGGGACAGGAATAACATACAGTGTCGCGACCAACGGGAGCAACAATGTACATTTTTGGATTGTGGAATGTGAATAGGCATATTTAAACTAATGATTTAAAACTGAAAACTATAAATAATACTTTTTCTATTAATCGAAACTATGAATGTGTTTGTATTGTTTGAAGATGCAAAAATACACATTTTTTTTTAATTTTCAGTTTTATTTTCGTATCTTTGCATTTTGTATGGTGTTTTGTCGCCGTTACTAATTTGTTTTCAATTATGAGATTGTTATTTGACTATCCATGGTACTTTATATTGTTCTGCTTGGCGGCAGGGGCAGTGTATAGCTACGCCCTATACCGAAGGGGAAAGGGAAAAGCATCTGGCAACGAGACTTTGCCGCCTTGGGCAAAGCGTGGTTTGGCAGCATTGCGTTTTGTTACGGTGACGCTGCTGGCGTTGTTGCTGCTGGGGCCTGTGGTGAGAAGGAATGTGAACAGACATGAAAAACCGGTGATAGTGGTGACACAGGATGTAAGCGGCTCGATTGCACCGACAGAAAAGAATAGCCTGGAGGGTTTGCGTTACCTGGAGAAGGAGTATGAGGTGGTGTATGATTCTTTTGGCGGTGGAAGCACGGATATAGCTGCTGCCCTTTCGGATATAGGCGACCGGTTTGCCGGCAGAAATCTGGGGGCAGTGGTACTGCTATCAGACGGAATCTACAATCAGGGTCAAGACCCCGTGGAGGCGGCCACAGCTTTGGCTGTGCCTGTCTATACCATAGGGCTGGGCGACACCTCTGAACACCGCGATGCCTGGATTGCCGAGGTAAGGGCAGGACGTGTGGCATACGCAGGCAGCCGTTTCCCCATGGAGGTGACGATACGTGCCAGAAAGATGAAATGGGAACACTCGGTTTTGAAGGTAACCCATGGAGGCAAAGAACTGCTGAACAAACCCATACATTATTCAGACAATGCTTTTATCTGGACTGAAACGCTGCTGCTCGATGCTGAGAAACCGGGATTGCAGAGTTATACCGTAAGTGTGTCGCCTTGTAGCGATGAGGCCACAGTGTCCAACAATAGCCGCACGGTGGCTGTGGAGGTACTCGACGGCCGGCGTAAGGTTGCCATAGTGGCTGCAGCCCCACATCCCGACATCAGTGCCTTGAAACAGGGGATAGAGAGCAACCCGAACTACGAGGTGGAAGTATTCCGCACAATGGCAGACTTAAATGGCTCAAAAAAAGTTACCGATGCCTGCGATGTGTTGATTTTGCATAATCTGCCTTGCGATGCCGAAACACAGAAAGCAATGCAGGCTTTACCTCCTCAGGTGCCAAGGATATACATTTTGGGTAACGTTACCGACCTTTCACGTTTCAACGCTCTGCATTGCGGCATGGAGATAACAGCAAAAAGCCGCCACAGCGACGAGGTGACGGCTTCGAAGAACGATGCTTTCAGCCTCTTTGCCCTCGACGATGCCACTGCAGGACGCATGGAAAGCCTTCCTCCCCTTAGCGCTCCCTTTGGCAACTACCGCACAGCGGCAGGTGTGCAAAGCCTTTTCTATGCCAAACTGAACGGCAGCCCTACCGACCGTCCGCTGATAGCCTTTGGCCGCCAAGGGGAGACTCGTTGCTCTTTTGTGGTGGGAGAAGGATTGTGGAGATGGCGGCTACACAGCTATCTAATGACAGGTAGCCACGACGATTTCGACCAACTGGTGGAGAAGATGGTAGTATACACCGGGGCACAAGGCCGCCGCGATAGGCTGAATGTGGATGCTGAACGTATTTACAGGGAAGACGAAAGGGTGACACTCCACGCAGAGTTTTACGACGACAACTGGGAACTGACCAACAAACCCGATATGGTTTGCGAGCTTTCTGCAACCTCAAATGGCAATCCAGCACAAACGACAAAATACGATTTCCACCCCTCGGGACAAGGCTACTCACTCGACCTCGGCTCACTCCTTCCTGGTGAATATCGCTACCGTGCGGTCACCTCCTTTGCTGGCAAACAATACTCTGCAATGGGCGCTTTTGTGGTTGAGGATTTTGACATGGAACAGCTCTCGTTGGTGGCAGACCACACGTTGTTGAACACCATAGCCCAAAGCACAGGGGGAGAAATGCTGGACAAAGGGGAGACAGGAAAACTTGGCGAGATATTAAAACAAAGGGGGGACTTGAAAAATGTCATCTACACCCACCCAGAACACACCCCGCTGGTATCGCTGCCACTGATTTTGGTATTGCTGGTGCTTTTATTGGCTGTGGAATGGGCAGGCAGGAAATATTACTCGGAATCGTGAACCCCGACGGCAAGCCACCGGGGGAAAACTTTACATGAATCATCGCACAAGCAAATAACTATTTGAATAATTAGAAGTTGACCCTATATGTCCTCTCGGTTTATTAAAAACTCAGGTATCCTGCTTTCGGGCAATGCCCTTGCCCAAGGGTTGGCTTTTGCCGCCTACCTGATTTTGCTGAGACTCTTCACTCCCGACGACTTCGGCCTGTGCAATGTGTTTTTCAGCTACACCGAAGTACTGATTATCCTTTCGACATGTAAATACGAAATGGCCGTAGTAGTTGCTTCCGACGACAAAGAAGCCTCAACCCTGGCACGTCTCGCCTTTCGGCTAAACAGGGGTGTGTCGTTGCTGCTGCTCGGAGTGGTGACAATCATGACACTGTGCAGAGTCACCGTATCGAAACTGCCGGCAATTCTGCTTTTCCTCATCCCCGTGCTGGTTTATTTCACCGGAACCAACAGGGTGTATGTCTTTCTTTGCAACCGCAACAAGGAATACAAACAAATGGCGGCAGGCGAAGTGGTGTCGGTTAGTAGCGGAATTGTGACACGCATCCTTTTTGGTCTACTGGCTCCCGTTTGGCAATTCCTACATACCGTAGGTCTGCCCGTAGGCTCGGTGTTGGGCAAAGTGGCAGGACATGCCTATCTCCGCCACATCACCACCAAGCGGCGTCATTACTACGACCCCCATGCCTCTATCACCCGTCAGGCTTTGCGTCAGGCAGCCTTGAAGCATAAAAATTTCGCTCTATACGTGATGCCAAAGGAACTGGTGAGCAGTTTCTCCGCCAACCTGCCCCTCATGTGGCTGAGTGTTTATTTCGATAAACCCCTGCTGGGACTCTTCTCTCTCGCCCTCACCTTTACCCAAAGGCCCGTCAACGTACTTGCCAACACATTTGAGAAGGTATTCTACCAAAGCACCTCGGCCAAAGTGCAGGAGAGCAGTCCCATTGCACGTGACGTACACCGTTTTGTTCTTTTCCTAACCGCAGGCACACTGATTGGCTGCACCTTATTGTTTCTTTTTGCCGAACCTCTTTTTGTCTTTCTCTTCGGTCAGCAATGGATCGGTGTGGGCTACTATGTGCGCTGTCTCATGCCATGGATGGGCATTCTTGTGGTAACCAACTCACTGGCCTTTGTCAGCAATGTGATGGGGACTCAGCATGTTGATTTCGGAATGCAGTTGGTACAGCTGTTATTGCGTGCTACCGCTCTTTATATTGGAATCCAACAAAACAATTTCCAACTTGCCGTGTTGCTCTTTGCCGTGGTGAGTGCAGTGGTGCAGGCAGCACAATTGGGATGGTATCTATTCCAAGTGTACCGCTACGACAAACGCATCGCCTCAAAACGTTAACCCCATGCCTACAAAACGCCTCCTTTTCCCTTTCCTGCTTCTGATGTGCCTTTCTTCTATGGCACAAACCAAACCTTTTGTCCGCTGGTGGTGGAACGGTGACAAAGTGGACACCATTGAACTGAAACGCGAACTGCGTCTTTTGCGTGATGCAGGCATAGGAGGAGTGGAAATCAACCCCATTGAATTCCCTTCCAAACGGTGCGACAGTCTCGGCATCCCCTCACTCACATGGCTCAGCAATAAATGGCTCGACGCCCTTGATGTCACCCTCCGCGAAGCCAAACGTCTGGGTATGCAATGCGACCTGCTGGTAGGCTCCGGATGGCCCTTCGGATCCGAGACACTGCCCATGGAGCATCGCGCCCAAGTGATGCTTGTTTACTCTACTCCTATAGACTTGACGGAAGGGGAATTCACCATCACCAAACAGCAGATATTCGATGCCGTCGACCCCAAGGTGACCGAACCCAATGCCGACCGCCAATTTGAACTGGTAGACCTCTTCATCGTCCCCGACACGGTGAAAGACATCGAACAACGCTACGCCGTTCATGTTGATAATTCGAATGACTCACAACAGATAACCTTATCATCGTATCAACACATCAACACTTCCAAAGGCTGGCTCTACGCTCTGGTACGCTGCACCTCCTTTGCCAGTGTCATCAACGGTGCCCCCGGTGCCTCGGGACCCATTCTCGACCACATGAACCGCGAGGCGGTACTAAGCTATCTCAACCACATGTCCTCAACCCTTGAACACCGTTTCGGCCCCATGAAGAACTGGCTGCGTGCCTATTTTGTCGACAGCATGGAGCTGGAAGGAAGCAACTGGACCGACGACTTTGCCGAGGAGTTTCGCCGCCGCAACGGCTACGACATTATGCCTTGGCTGCCGTTTGTCCTCTTCCCCACAGGACGGCTGGGCGAAGTGACCAGCTACGACTACGGTGCGCGCAAGTCGCCCGAAATGGAGCGGAAGATTCAAATGGCCCGGCTCCACTTCGAGTGTACCAAAGCCCAGCTTCTCTACGAGCGGTTCACCACGGTCTTTGCCGACTGGTGCAAGGGGCAAGGAGTAAAGTCACGCGGTCAAGCCTACGGTCGGGGATTCTTCCCCCTTCAAAGTTCCACCGCCTACGACATCCCCGAGGGCGAAAGCTGGACTACCAACTACCTGCGCCACCGCATCGGCGAGGAGATGCCCGACAGCGACTACCGCCGCGGCCGCGCCTACACCATGATAAACAAATTGGTATCCTCTGCTGCCCACCAAAACGGCCACCGACTCGTGAGTGCCGAGGAAATGACCAACACCTACCGCCTGTTCGAGACCACTCTCGAACTGCTCAAACTGGGCAGCGACATGAGTGCCTTCAGCGGCATCACCCACTCCGTCTGGCACGGCTTCAACTACTCACCTCCGCAGGCAGGCTTCCCCGGCTGGGTGCAATACGGCAGCTACCTCAATGAACAAAACACTTGGTGGCCCTACTTCCACCTCCTCAACGAGTACCGCAGCCGCATGAGTAATATACTCCAAAACGCCGACATGCAGACCGACATCGCTATCCTGCTGCCCGTCGACAGCCTGTGGGCGCAATATGGCGTGCAGACTGAGCCCTTCCCCAACTATCCCAAGGGCAGCCCTTACGACATACCCTACCTGCTATGGGAAGCGGTGCACAAGAATGGTGGCAACTGCGACTTCATAACCCCACACCAACTCGACACCGCCACCGTCCGTGACGGCAAACTCATCGTTGGCAAAAAGGCATACTCCAACCTGCTCATCACGCCCCCTGTCAAATGGGATTCCTCATTCTCAATCCTCAATTCCCAACTCTCGGGACATGTTATTAAAGCCTATGATCCTGACCGCGACTACCTCAAATGGTACCACACAGCACAATCGATGTACGTCCTACCCCGTGCCGTGACCATAGTGGAGCCTGACCCCTACCTGTTACAAAACCACTATCGCAACGACCGTGGCGACGACATCTTCCTTTTCGTCAATGCATCCCTCCGCATGGCTGTCAGTTCCAACATTTTATTTTCCAAAGAAATCTACCAAGGCCGCACCGCATGGGTATACAATCCCGCCACCGACGAGAAGCAACTGCTCAAGCTCGAAGACGGCTACTCTTGGCTCTACCTCCCCCCTGCCGAAAGCCTCTTCATCCTTTTTGAGAAAAGCGACAAGGCAGCAATTGCCAACGCCCGTAAGTGGGCACCTGCCTACAACGAAGGACAGCACTACTTCACCATCCCCATGCAGTGGCATCTCTCACTGCACCATGCCGTTGAGGGCTGGACACGCGACACCGTCATGCAGCAACTTTGCGACCTCCGCGAAACACAATTCAAAGACTTCTCCGGCACCATCACCTACACCGCCCACGTCCACCTCGACACCCTCATCAACGACACCCTGCAAGGCGTTACCTACACCCCCGAAAGCCTCGACTGCCTCGACCTCGGTGAGGTTCACGACATCTGCCAGCTGTGGGTCAATGGGGTGGATTGTGGTGTGAAATGGTACGGTGAACGCACCTACTGCAACACCAGCAACCTCTTCCACCCCGGCGACAACACCATCGAAATCCGCGTCACCACCACTCTCAACAACTACGTCCACACCCTCACCGACGACAAAGTCATCCAACATTTCGTCCTCAAACGCAACATCCCCACCACCCCTGCCGGACTTGAGGGCATAGAGGGACATATTGCCTTTTTCTAAATCATTAATAAGTAATCTTGTCGGTCTTGTCTTTCCAAAGCCTGAAACTGTGCAGGGCTTCGTCCCGCAGCAGGGGGACTATGGGGAGTTTGCGTTCCTCCATCGGACGTTCCATATCCTCATAGATATAATCGTCGGCAAAGTCCACCTCGGCGGCATCCTTTCGCGTGTTGCCATAATAAATGCGCTCAATCCCCGCCCAATAGATTGCCCCAAGGCACATAGGGCAAGGCTCGCATGAGGCATATATCGTGCAACCCTTCAGGTCGAAAGTACCCAGCTTGCGGCAAGCCTCGCGTATGGCGTTCACCTCAGCATGGGCTGTGGGGTCGTTGTCCACGGTAACGCGGTTGGAACACCCTGCCACAATCTCCCCATCCCTTACAATAACAGCCCCGAAAGGACCGCCACCCTGCTCGACGCTCTCATCCGCCAGCCGGATAGCCTCCCGCATAAATCTTTTATCCTCCTCTGTTATCTTCACAGACTTATTGACTTCTTGTTTCATAATACTCTTATTCTTCAGCAACATGTGGTATGGTATCCTCATCCAAACCATATTGGACAACACCGTATTCATACAGCGTGTCGGAAGGCAACTCTATACGGTCATTCCAATAGACACATGTACGACTACAATCCACCTGAACCTGTTCCCACAGGTGAGGTATCTGTTTCAGCATACGGAACTCCTCAATTTGCTCAATATCCTCACTCACATTATACACCACCTCTCTCCCGTCATCAAACACAATATTTAGACGGTAGTTTGGCAAAGCCTCGATTCTTTTTATTCGGGGGAGAGTGTTCATTATTTCAACGGTGGCAATTTATGTATTTGCTGAGTATTCCACATCTCAATAAGCGATGTTGCATTATCCTGCAACCACTCCTGAACAAGACGCTGCGCTTTCTCAGGCAAATCACCCAGGGTCATCTCAAACGTGTGAATGTCAAATACCCCAACATATTCATCATAGATTGCATGGATATGTGCCGGTTCGTGTTCTTTCGGTTTGAAGAACATCTTAATGATAATCCCATAGAAACGACAAATCTCAGGCATAGTATCTTACTTTTTTCAAAATGCAAAAATACAAAATATTTTCCAATCAGCAAAATATCTTCTACAAACCAAAACAATAAGTCCCTACCGTGTGGCAGGGACTTTGCTGATGGCGGTGATACATCACTATGTATCAGATATTTCGGATTGCAAAACCGTCGCAAAACAGCTTCATAGTAAACAACCGCCAAATCGGAACATCCGCCACTTCTGTTTTATTAATTATTTTCTATAACAAGACGCAGAGAATAACCATAAGGAATATTGGCAGACCTTATGTTTAATTGATAACCCCATTGGGTTGGGAAATAATACATACACATATTCCATGACGAACTCCAATAGTTACATGTATTATTATCATAGTAATCAAAATGCTCACGCCAACCAGCAGCCGGCAAAAACAATGCTCCATGTGCCTCCATTACTGACCATTGAGATTGCGAATATCTGTAGATTGTATCCATTGCTGTTTGCACCCAGTTATCTGGAAAGACTATCATACCAATTACCCCATTTACTATTTTTTCTCCATAACCACCACTATTACGATACCATAGTAAATAGCGCCACTCGTCTATCGATAAGGTTCTCCATACATCGGCCGTATTACCACCATTACAGATATCGTTGGTTCCCCAGTCAACAAAAGAGTCGTCCCCCCAAACCCACCGCAGCTTTGTGGGATTACTCCCCGTTCCACAGCCAAAGAGGTCAATCCACTTGGTATAGGTGTCGCTGATATTGACATTACCTTCTCCTACATACTCATACTGCTCTGGGGCGAAGCGCCAAGTGCCGGGCATGTTGCTACCCAATGCTCCAGCGTGGGTGCCAAGGGTAGTGTATTGCAGGTTGCCTTGCGAGAAGCGCACTTGGTCTCCATTCTCGTTGATGGTGAAGAGGCCGGGCAGTGCTCCTGCATCGGGGGCAAAGGTGAGGCTATTGTCGCGCAACGTGATAGTGGTTATCTTAGCACGCTGGATACGGACACTGTTGCCCGCGCTGACGGTCTTGGTGCAGACACCGCCGTCGCTGCTGTATATCCTTATCCGCATTCCTGCACTATAGGTATGCACGGGCAGGAAGATGTAGAAATCCTTCTGGTTGGCAATGCTCTGGGGAGTGTTGCAGGTCATCATGGTGGTCTTCGTACCATGACCGGAGTATTCCAACGTGGGGACTCCACCGCTGTAGACAACATTGTAATCGCCTGTCAGCTCAATGTCACCTGTCACCTCAATGGCCGTGATGCTCACTCCGCTCTTCTGCAGCCGCATCCGCAGCACTCCGCAGAGGTTTTTGAAGTTCAGGTTCGTGCTGCTGCCTTGGGCGTACATCGGGAAACCCGTCAGCGAGCCGTCCTCCGTCACCTGCACCACAGGCAACTCCACGGTGCCGTCGTCGTTTGCTGCCGAGGCGGGATAGACAGCGCGGTAGGGTGCCTCACCCGCATCGCCTTCCACACTGCGGAATGTGGCCTTGCCCGTGCTGCGCACGGTGGCCTGATACACACCCGAGCCAGCCGCTCCGAACACCCTTATCTGGTCGCCCGTCGCCCACTGCATGGTGCCATTGGTGAAAGTAGTCTTGATGTCGTCGTCCTCGCATTCCTCCATCGTGGCCTCGAAGGTAGTGGTGCCTACGGTCTCCTTCTGGCAGGAAACCAAACTCACAGCCACAAGGGCCGAAAGGGACAATAAAGTCAATAAAGATTTCTTCATAAGGCAAAAATCTTTTAAAGGTTAAACATCGGTGTGTCGGACTAACTGAAGATTTCTTCGCCGAGTTCATCGCCCTCGCCAAGGCCTTCGGGGTTGCCAGAGTTGACGCTGCCTTCAAAGCCGCGCTCTACACGGGCATCAATCATTTCTACCTGCGGAGTTTCATACTCCTGTTTCATTTCTTTTGTCATAATGTTGTAACATTTTATTTATGCCTACTCTATACAAACAGTTTTCGGCTTCCCTGCCTGAGCTGGAAACCGATATTCTCTAAAATAAGGGGCATAAAGAAAGGCGTGATTCTTTCGTTTAAACTGCTTATTTTTGTGATAGGTGTCTGGAAAAAACCTTTGAACCAAATAAGTACTACGAAAACCCACGCCCCTTGGCGTGAACCTATCGCATTCTCATTCTCGGTTCAGATAGTTTTCCAGACTTCATCACAAGAGAACAAGAGCGTCAAGCTCAGTTATTTATGTCTATATTTTTCTATTCCTACATATTTCTGTTTGTGCTATTATTTCGGATGCAAAGATACAACTTTTTTTCAATATGGCGACAGTTCATTACAAAAAACGGCTACTACCCGCTACCACCGCGGTCAAAAAGTCAGTGCTGTCCGTAGCCGTCAGGCACCGGGGCCTCCCCAGCCTAACTTCTGGTGGATGGCACTGAAAAAGCTTTGGTTGCCCAGGCGCACCAAGCGCACGGTGAAGCTTTCGCGCGACAGGTTTATCTCCGCACCATAGGCTAAGCGCTGCCTCCGCGAGTCCATTCCAAGGCTGAAATATTGCGGATGAGGATAGGTTACCAACCGCAGCAAAGCACTGTCCGGCACTATGATGGGGCGCAGCGTCAGGTTATGCACCCCGATGGGGGTGATGACGAAACAACCACTGTCGGGCGTAAGCACGGGGCCGCCGCAACTGAGCGAATAGGCAGTGGAACCCGTAGGCGTAGCCACAATCAGACCGTCGCCGGCGTAGTTTGCCACAAAATCATCCCCCACATAGAGGTCAGTGCGCAGCAACGGTGCATTGTCGAAACGGTGCAGGCTCACCTCGTTGAGGGCAAAGGTGGAGAGACTTGCACTCTCGTCGCGTGCCTCGACGTGCAGCAGTGTGCGGGGTTCAAGGGAATAATGCCCGGCAAGAAGGTCGGAGACCAGACTCTCCAAATCGTCGCGTCCGGCGGTAGTGAGGAAGCCAAGGTGTCCGAAATTAACCCCCAACACAGGGATGTCGCGATTGCCTATCAAGTGTACCGCACTCAGCAGGGTGCCGTCGCCCCCTATGGAGAGGAGGAAATCGTAATGACGCAACGGCAGCGGGTCTTGCACCTCCTCAGTCTCTATGCCTTTGCTGTGCAACAACTCCACCAGACGATGCACCTGGGGAACAAACTCTTCTTCAATATGCCGGATATACAAAGCTATGACCATAATATCTGTAAACAATAACTTAATTCGTAATTCATAAAACTTATCTCAACAACAGCACCGTGCCTTGGTAATTTTTATAAGCGCCGTCGGCATGATGGCAATGGAGTCTATACACATACACCCCCTGTGGCAAAGCGCGTCCCATCATGTCGTTGCCCTCCCAACACTCGCCCAACTCAGTGGAGAGGAACACGCGTTCGCCCATGCGAGAAAAAATCTCCAACCTGTAGCTGTCCGCCAACGGCGACACTACGGCAGGGCAGAACCGTCCCACATCGGGGTCGCCACCCTTAATGACATTGGGAAACCAGGCATTCCCCTCCTCCACCACAGGCAACTGCACCACCACCGTGTCGGACGACACATAAAGCTGTCCGCAGATATCGCCCACATCGAGCCGGTAGGAATAAGCCGAGACGCTGCGGCGAATCTCACGATCGGTGTATTCCATAAATTGTTGCGGAGTGGGATCCACTTCTCGGGGAACCACAGCCAAGGTGGCAAAGGGGCTCCAAATCAACTTGCCCATATCGTCCAACCTGCCCTCAGCCCGCATCAACCTGCAGTCCGCGCCTTGGAAATCAGGATCCACCTCCATAGTCAAATGCACGGCTGGCGCTGTATTATCAAACTCCGCTTCGCCGATGCGTACATACTCGGCAGTGTCGACAGAGGCGAACTGAAATGTATGCACACGGGAAAGTGCCATAATGATTACATCGTTGGAATAAACGACCAGATAGGCGCGGAGCCGGTGCACGGCAAGGTCTGGGAAATCAATGTCGTATGTATAGGGACCGTCGGGACCAGTATAGAAGCAACGTTCCGAGGTATCATCGTTGAGAGTGTAATGCAAATGGTAACTCTGGATGCTGTCGGGCATGTTGATATAGCGATTCCAAGAAAAGTGTACATGTCGAGTGCAGGGTTCGACATGGAGGTTGAGCACAGGGTTGTGGTAGTATGGTGTAAGAGGACTTGCCTGGAAGCAACTGTCGAAGGCCAGAATGCGGAAAGAGAACTCGGTTTGGGCATACTCGTCGAGGGTGAGATCCTCACGGCAAACATATTCGGTGTTCAGCCGACCCCACACGGTGTCGTAGTCAAGGCAAGGCGAGCCCATGCAGATGTAGTAGCCCATGACATCGGTGTCGGGACTGGGATTCCAGCTGAGGCGCACACGGTTGAGGAGGGTGTCGACAGAGCAGAGGAGCAGGGTGCAAGGAGCCGTGGGGATGTCGTCCTGAAAGAACAGACCGACGGTGTCGGAGAGCAACGACTGAACGGTATCGTCCACACGGACATAATAATTCACCGTATCGGCACAGACCACACGGTGCAGGGTGTCGACATAATGGGTGTCGGTCAAAGAAGCCAGCAAGACAAACGAGTCTTGACCCGGAAATCGACGGTACAACTCGTAACTCCCCGCGTTGGGCACCGACGACCAGCAAAGGTCGCCGACGCTGTGCTCCACCACCACGGCACGGGTGAACCGCAATAGCCCATCGCCCTGCGCCCAGGAGCGCGGTGAACCGCAAAGCAACACTGCGGCAGCCACAGCGAGAAGCATTTTAGCGGCAAAATATGACCTACTATTCTTCAACTTGCATATAATTAAACACCTGTACACTTATCGGACATACCGAGAAGCACACAATGCCGATGCAAATTTACACATAATTCTTGGATTACACACAGACGCATGAAATTATTAACACAAATTATCACGGACACGCCGATAATGAATCCTCGGACAACTCGTGGCCATCGGTGTTATCATTCAACTGAACAACCCACGCAAAAGTCATTTCAGTCTACATTCGCTCGTTATCCACTATTTAACCCTCAGTTCTCCCATATTTCTCCCATCCCACATGGGAGAAATATGGGAGAACTGAGGGGAAAGGAGCGAAGGTGGAAAAAACTGGGGAATGGGCGATATTCAACTAATAGCTTGCATCTGAAGAAGTTGATTATAACGCCCGTTGAGTGCAAGAAGTTGGTTGTGGGTACCGCTTTCGACAATACGGCCATGCTCGAGGACGACTATGAGGTCGGCGGAGCGAATGGTGGATAGACGGTGGGCTATGACGAGGGCGGTGCGACCCGAGAGGAGGGTGTCGAGAGCTTGTTGCACAAGGGTTTCGCTCTCGGTGTCGAGGGCACTGGTAGCTTCGTCGAAGATGAGTATGTCGGGACGGGTGAGGACGGCGCGGGCGATGCTGATACGCTGCCGCTGGCCACCGCTGAGGAGGGTGCCGCCGTCGCCGACGGGGGTATCGTAGCCTTGAGGCAGTTGGAGGATGAAGTCGTGGGCGTTGGCGGTGCGCGCGGCCTGGGTTATCTGCTGTAGGGTGGCGTTGGGGCAGCCATAGGCTATATTGTTGCGGATGGTGTCGTTGAAAAGGAATGTGTTTTGGGAGACGAGACCGATGTGCTGACGCAGGGAAGTGGTGGTGAGGGCGTTGATGGGTATGCCGTCGAAAAATATCTGGCCCGACGTAGGCTGGTGAAAACACATGAGGAGGTCGGCGAGAGTGGATTTGCCGGAGCCGGAACTGCCTACCAATGCAACAGTGGCGCCGTGAGGGATGGTAAGAGCTATGTTGCGCAGAACAGGCAGCGGCTCGGTTTGGCGGTCGGCGAGACGCGAAGGGTAGGCGAAGGAAAGGTTGCGGATTTCAATCTGGCTCTTCAGACCGGTGAAGGGTTGTGCATCGGGTTGGTCGGGAGGAGTTTCGGGCTGGGCAAGGAACTGCTGCAGGCGGTCGGTGCAGGCACGTCCTTTCTTCATCTGGGAAATGGCGGTGGAGAGCTCCTTGGCAGGAGGTATCATGAGTACAAACATCATGATATAGGAGACAAAAAGTTCGGGAGTGATACCCGTTTGGCCTTTAATGACCATGGAGGAGCCGAAGAGGAGGATGCCGATGACAACACAGTTGCCGAGGAAATCGCTGACGGGCGAGGAGAGGTCGACCCGCCGCAACACTCGGGTGCGGAGACGAGCATAACGCTCATCGGCTTGGCGGAAGCGATGGTTGGAGAAGTCCAAGGCGGTATAGGCTTTGATGACTTTTAGCCCCACAATAGTTTCTTCCATGAGCGACATAAGAAAGGCCCCGAGGCGTTGAAGCTGCGACGACTCGCGGCGGAGCCGGTGGGAGATGCCCGATATGACAAAGGCGACAATGGGGAACATGCAAAGGACAAAGAGCGAGAGGCGGACACTGATGTAGAAGAGCATGGCAGTGTAGAGGACAAGGCTGACAATGGCTGAGAAGAGCTGTTGGAGGGAGCCGAGGGTGCTTTGGTCATATTCGGTGATGTCACCGGCAAAGCGGGCAAGGATGTCGCCTTTGCGGTTGGTGCCATAGTAAGAGAGGGGCAGCCGCAGCACTTTGCGGAAAAGGTTGTCGCGAATGTCGCGCACCATATTGGTACGGACTATGGAGATTTGGACAAGGGAAAAGTAGTTGAAGATGTTTTTGCAAGCGTAGAGCATCATGAGGATGATGGAGAAGTAGACCAAGGCATGCTTCGGACCGAAGGAGATAAGCCATGTGTAGAGCCGCTGGAGGAGTTGGGAGAGTAGGCTGGCATTGGCCGAGGGGATGGAGACGGCAGCACTGTCGGGGGGGAAGAGGATTTTGACGAAGTCGGCCACAGAAAGTGCCGTGGCCATGGTGAAGAGCACCGCCAGCACCACAAGCAACCCATAAACCACCAACCGGGCGGTGTAGGGTCGGGCATGGCGCAGGGTGAAGGACATTTTAAAGCAGAGAGTAAGAACTAAAAGCTGAAAGAGTGCTGGGAATTGTGGTCTTTAGCCTTTAGTTTATGTTGTTCAACGTGTAGCCTACGTAGTTGTGCGGAGTGATGGCACGTATGCGCTCTTTGACGGCGGGGTCGACATCGAGGGTTTCGACAAAGTCGGCGATGGTCTGCGCGGTGACGTGCTGATTGGTGCGGGTGAGTTGTTTGAGGGCTTCGTAGGGGTTGGGGTAGCCCACTGAGCGCAGGATTGTCTGGATAGCTTCGGCTACGACGGCCCAGTTGTTTTCGAGGTCGTTGTAGAGAGCCTGCTGGTTGAGGAGGAGTTTGCCCAGGCCTTTCTGCAGGGAGGCAATGGAGATGAGAGTATGGGCGATGGGGACGCCAAGGTTGCGGCTGACAGTGGAGTCGGTGAGGTCGCGCTGGAGACGGGAGATGGGGAGCTTGCGGCTGAGGTGCTCGAGGATGGCGTTGGCCAGACCGAGATTGCCTTCAGCGTTTTCGAAGTCGATAGGATTGACCTTGTGGGGCATGGCCGAGGAGCCTACTTCGCCGGCTTTGATTTGCTGTTTGAAATACTCCATGGAGATGTAGGTCCAGATGTCGCGGCAGAGGTCGATGAGAATGGTGTTGACGCGCTTGCAGTTGTCGAGATAGGCGGCAAGGAAGTCGTAGTTCTCAATCTGTGTGGTGTATTGCAGCCGCTCAAGACCAAGATGGTTGGCAACAAAACCGTTGGCAAAGGAAAGCCAGTCGACGGAAGGATAGGCAGCCAAATGGGCATTGAAATTGCCGGTGGCACCACCGAACTTGGCACAAAACTGGATTTGATCGAGTGTGTCTAACTGGCGACGCAGACGATAGGCAAAGACCATGATTTCCTTGCCAAGAGTGGTTGGGGAAGCGGGTTGGCCATGGGTGTGGGCCAGCATGGGGATGTCGGCCCATTGGCGGGCACGCTCTTCGAGGGTGTTGAGCAGTTCGCGGTAGCGTGGCATGAGTTCGCGCTCGTGACATTCCTTGAGGGAAAGAGGGACGGAGGTGTTGTTAATGTCCTGCGAGGTGAGACCGAAATGGATAAACTCTTTGTAGGGCTGAAGTTGAAGCTCATCGAAACGCTGCTTGATGAAGTACTCGACGGCTTTGACATCGTGATTGGTGGTTTTTTCTATTTCCTTTACCTGCAAGGCATCGGCATCGGTGAAGTTGCGATAAATGTCGCGAAGCTTTTCAACAAGCTCGGGACGGGAGGTGAAAAGAGCGTGAAGGGGGAGTTCGGGGAGTTGGCCAAGGGCAAT
Organism: Bacteroidales bacterium; assembly: GCA_017530105.1. GTDB lineage: Bacteria > Bacteroidota > Bacteroidia > Bacteroidales > P3 > Colimorpha. The sequence continues at coordinate 40,172 of JAFXMW010000080.1, read as the reverse complement.
GAAATACTCTATTTCAACCCTGACACGATAGCGGATGAGGGCGGATTCGGAAAAGTAGGCGGCAAGGGATTCGGTCTTTGAACGGTAGCGGCCGTCGATGGGGGAAATGGCATTGAGAGCGTCCATGTTTAATTATATGTTTTTAGTTTTGAAAGGCTGGGGACTGGTGACCTCGCTGTTGAGGAATTTGTGGGTTTCGAGGAGTTTGATGACTTTGCGGTCGTGGGTGGCGTCGATGAGAGCCTGGGCATAGAGGGTGTTGTGCATGTCGGTGCCAAGGAACTCAACCCAACCTTTGTCTATCATCTCGTAGGCTTTGCGCTTCGAACCATCGCCATAGAAGCCAATCAGCGAGAGTATGTTGACCTGGAAATAAACACCCATGTCTTTAAGACGTTGGAGTTTGGAAGAAGATGAGCTATAATAAGGGTAGCGCTCGGGGTGGGCAAGAATGACCTCGTGGTTTTTCATCTGAAGGTCGAACATCACTTGGTCGAGTCCAATGACTTGTTGGTGGAGCGAAAACTCAACAAGGAGAAAACGGTTACCAACCAGGAGGAACTGGTTCTTTTGTATGCGGTCGGCAAAGCCGCTGTCGACACGGTATTCACCTGCCACCCCAATGAGTTGCGGTTTGACCGGGGAACCCTCGCCGTTAAGGTCGATGCGAAGGCTGTCGAAACGGTTGAGAATGTCGGTTTCTTCGTTGGGGAAGCGTGGATATTGGTAATGGGGAGTGCAGATGACGCTTTTAAAACCGGCATCGTTCATTACTTGCATACATGCAAGGGTTTCTTCATTACTCTTGGAGCCATCATCCACTCCCGGCAGGAGATGACAATGAATGTCGATGCCAAGGGGTTCGAAAGTGGGAATGGCTTTTTTTGGTTTATGCTTCAAGAAATCAAACATAATATTTAGGTGCTTTATTATTATTCGATACGTTCAATTTGGGCACCAAGAAGGCGCAATCTTTGGTCGATGTGCTGATAGCCACGGTCTATCTGTTCGATGTTGTCAATACGGCTCTTGCCGTCGGCCGAGAGAGCGGCGATGAGCAGTGCCACACCGGCACGGATGTCGGGGGAGGACATACGCACACCCCGCAGGCGGTGCTGACGGTCAAGACCGATGACAGTGGCACGGTGGGGGTCGCACAGAATGATTTGGGCACCCATGTCGATCAGTTTGTCAACAAAGAACAGGCGGCTTTCGAACATCTTCTGATGGATGAGGACACTGCCGCGTGCCTGTGTGGCAACGACAAGTGCAATACTGATGAGGTCGGGGGTGAAACCAGGCCACGGGGCATCGGAGACGGTCATGATAGAGCCGTCCATGAAACGCTCAATCTCATAATGCTCCTGTGACGGGACAAAAAGGTCGTCACCTTTCTGCCACACCTCTATGCCCAAACGGCGGAACACTTTGGGGATAAGCCCGAGGTGCTCCATGCCCACGTTGGGGATGGTGATGTCGCTCTGCGTCATGGCGGCCATGCCAATAAAGGAGCCCACCTCAATCATGTCGGGCAACAGGCGGTGACGGCATCCATGAAGTTCCTTGACACCATGGATGGTGAGGAGGTTCGACCCCACCCCATCGATATTGGCCCCCATGCTATTGAGCATTTTGCAAAGTTGGTAGACATACGGCTCGCAGGCGGCATTCATGATGGTGGTGGTGCCTTCGGCCAGCACAGAAGCCATGATGATATTGGCTGTGCCGGTAACGGAGGCTTCGTCGAGCAACATATAGCAGCCTTTCAACTTGTCGGCCTCCACCTTATAGCCACCCATTCGCTGAGTGACGATGGCACCCAGTTTTTCCATGCCAAGGAAGTGGGTGTCGAGACGACGGCGTCCAATCTTGTCGCCGCCGGGTTGAGGAACCATTGCCCGTCCGTAGCGCGACAGCAGAGGTCCCACTATCATGATAGAGCCCCGCAGGGCAGTGGCTTGCTGGGCAAACTCCTCCCCCTCCAGCACATCGAGGTTCACCGCATTGGCTTGGAACTCATAACTGCGTCCTTCGGTGAGGAGGGTGCTGTCGTCGTTGAGACGGCGCACACTGACACCCAGCAGCTGAAGAAGGCCGATGAGCTTATTTACATCGCGGATGTCGGGAATATTGTCTATCGTAACCTTATCGCTGGTGAGCAGAGTGGCACACAACACCTGCAAGGCCTCGTTTTTCGCGCCCTGAGGATTGATGGTGCCGTGGAGTTTGTATCCACCTGTTATTTCGAATGAGGACATTCCTGACTCCTATTTTTGTTTCTTTTTCTTCTTTTTCTTCTTGTGAGTGCCGTTGGCTCTGCGTTCTTCATCGGTGCCCTTCAGGTATTCGCGGAAATCCTTGAACTGGAAACTGTCGGGCAACTGGAGCTTCCCTTCCGAAAGGTTCTCAAGCTGCTTGCGGACAACCTCGTCCTCCACAGTGTCGCTGTTCCACAACAGGTAGTCGCGCTTCATAGCGTGGGCAATCAGCTCTATCAACTCCTCACGCTCCTCCCCTTCAGGATATTCCGCCACCTTGTGAATCATCTTCTCCATTATCGAACCATAATGACGGTAGTGGAAATCTTCTTGATGATAGCTCAAAGTGTTAGGCTCAAATTCCACAGTCTCCTGCGGTGATATTTCGTAAGGCATATCCACGTCCAGCTCCCAGTTGGCCAGAATCATCAGATGCACCCAGAATTTGCGTTTGTAGTCTTCGGCATCCTTGTCGTCGGGGCTGTTCTGAGCCATAATGTCTACTATGGCTTCAGCCATCCGCGTACGTCTGTCACGGTCTTCAACGGCTTTGGTATACTGTATTAGTTTGTATATATTACGTCCGTAATCGTTTATCTTCAGTTTTGTTCGTTGGGTGTTATACTCCATTTTGTTAATAATGTCTTGTTATTGGAAAAGGCGAAAAACTCAATATAGTCCTCCGTAATAATAGGGTGAAAACGGTGAAGCCATGCGGTAATAGTCCGAAGGCGAGGCATACAAACCCCAGGCACCTCCTCCACAGTGCATCCACATGTCGTGGTAGAGGAAAGGCATGGTGCCATAGTGGTCGCGCATCACCGTGAAAGAAAGCTGTAGGAAACTGTCGTTGTTGAACCGGAAAGCGGCAGCTGCCGAGATAGCCGTGGCCGAAACATCCAGCACCTCGCCATTGGCAAAACCATACAACGGGGCATAAGTGCCACCGATATGGTGTACTGCAGCCGCCAGCCAAAAGTTCTCGCTCACCCGGTAAGAGCCAGCCGCATAAGCCGAGGCAAGCCCCGTGCCGCCATTACGTTTGTAAGGAGCCAAGTCCTTGGCCGGAGCCGATAAAGAATAGTTGGGGTTGAGACCCATGTCGGAAGTGATGCGAAATCCCGCCGATAGCGTCCACCTGTCGCTGGGACGATAAACTATCGACGGAGCGACACTGGTGAAAAGACGGTTGTCACCAAATGACGAACCCATAAAGCCGGTAGTAACCGAAAGATGAGGCTCCCATTTGGGCAACCGCACGGAATCGGTGTCGCTGGAAACGCCGGGCAGAAACTGAGCCCTGACGGTGAACGTCTGCAACACCAATGCCATAGCCACTGCTAAGAACCTTATACGTATCATTATATTATAAATTATTTTGCTACTAACGTACAATTATTATTTTTATTGTGTCTAAAGTTCCATTAATTTCAGAAACGAGTCGGGATAAGGGGTTTCGAACTGCATCCGCTTGCCGGTGACGGGGTGTGTAAACCCTAAACGGAAAGCATGGAGAGCCAAACGGTTTATTGGCGACACATCGTCCTTATACCCATACATAGGGTCATGGACAACAGGGTGTTTTTCTTCACGCAAATGAACCCTGATTTGATTGCGGCGGCCCGTATCCAGTCGCAACTCCAGCAGAGAATAACGCCTACTGGTCTTGACCACCTTGTAATGGGTCACGGCCAGTTTTCCACCGTTGTCGGTAGGCGACGACAGCACACAATACTGCCCGTCGGTGAGCCAGGAACGGATAGTACCCTCACGCGGTTCCATCTTCCCCCACGCCACTGCCACATAGGCACGGTCATTCACCAACCCCTTCCAGTCGGCCTCAAACCGCTGCGACACTTGCTTCGACTTGGACACTACCATCAAACCCGAAGTATCCCTGTCCAACCGGTGCACTATATGGGCATTGCAACTTTGGTGGGTAAGCGACAGATATCTGTTCAACACGGTTATTACCGTCATGTCAGTACCCTTCTTGCTGTATGAAAGCAGACCCTCATGCTTGTTGACAACAAACAAATGTTCATCCTCAAACACAATATCCAGCTCGCGCGGTTTCAGTCTTTCCTTGTACCCCACCTTCTCTATTGTCACCTTCATGCCAGGTTGGAGAGGGTAATTGAATTGACTCACCCTCCTGCCGTCCACACACACACTGTGGGCCAGCAACTCCTTTACCTTGGTGCGGCTGCTGTCGGGCATCTGCTGCGACAGGAATTCAAGTAGCCCGCAAGTGGCTTCAACACTATATTCTACTTGTTTCACGTGAAACATTTTTTATTCGTTATCAACAATTTCCGTCATCTTTTCAACATTTCCTCTCCCCTACTCTTTCTTCTGTGTCTTGAACTACGTAAACCTAATATAAATCCGTTATTTCATACTGGTTTCCAGTGCTTTTTATAAACTTCATCATATCCTCGCAACTGATAACCAACGATGCTGTGTTATCGTTGGGATGGAAACTCACCTTCTCAGCACTCAACAACCCTTTGTCAACAAACAAAATCACCTCATGGTTGACGTCGTTCACCAACGTAAACAGCGACACCGACCCTGGTCTTACACCCAAATATTTCATCATTCGCTCCGGAGACGCAAACGACAGTTTACCTTGGTGCAGACGATGCTCTATCTCATGTATGTCCATATTGTGCCGCGCATCCATAATAACCAGGTAGTGTTTATTACCTTTATGGTTGCGGAAAAACAGATTCTTGCACAACACCGTACCCTCGCCGCGATAGAACTGCGCCGCAATCTCGATGGTTGGAGCCTCAGGATGTTCATAATAGTCGAACTTTATTCCCTGCCGCTCCAAATAGTCATATACCTGTTGCTGTCCTCTCATTTAATAATTCCCAACTGTTTCGACATCTCCAGCATCCTCACAATAGGTGTCTTGGCGCGTTCGATTGTCTCGGCATCCATCACTATTTCGGGGGTCTCGTCGCGCAGGCAGGCATAGAGGTTTTCGAGCGTGTTCTGCTTCATGTAACTGCAGTCGGCGCAATTACACCCCTCCTTCGCTGTCACCACTATAAACTCCTTGTCGGGATTGTTTTTACGCATCTCGTAAAGAATACCCGTCTCGGTGGCGACAATGAATTTCTTGTGACCCGACTTTTCGATATAGTTAAGCATTGCCTTGGTGCTGCCCACAAAGTCTGCCACTTTGAGCAAAGCTCCGTTGCACTCGGGATGAGCAATCACAACTGCATCGGGGTGTTCGGCTCTGAGTTCCAACACCCTCTCGGCGCGCATGGCATCATGAACCATACACACACCGTCCCACAACAACATGTTGCGGCCTGTTACACTGTTGATGTAACCGCCCAGATTTTTATCCGGTGCAAAGATAATCTTTTGATCCTCGGGCAACGAGCGCACCAACTTTTCGGCATTGCCCGACGTGCAAATCAAATCGGACATTGCCTTAATCTCGGCAGTGCAGTTGATGTAAGAAATAACCATGTGGTCGGGATGTTCAGACTTGAATTTTGCAAAATCCTCACCTTTGCACGACTCCGCCAACGAGCAGCTTGCCGTCAAATCGGGCAAGAGAACTTTACGCGAAGGATTTAATATTTTAGCCGTCTCAGCCATGAAATGGACACCGCAAAACACAATTATGTCATTGCTGCATTGCTGAGCCATCTGAGCCAAGGCCAAACTGTCGCCGATATAGTCCGAAAGATCTTGTATTTCGTCACGCTGATAGTAATGACCTAAAATAACAGCATTTTTCTCTTTTTTAAGACGAATAATCTCGTTTTTTAAAAAAACATTATCCATAAACCTCGTATTTACATAATAATCAAACATTACAACCCTTTGGGTTGTATCTATTACAAAATGCAAAAATACATTATTTTTTCGAATATCAAAATTTTACATTTATTCCCCATTGCCGCGAAAGCACCTGTCAGGTTAAAATATATATTTTAACCAGGTGAAAATATGATGCATTAAATGACCATCTAATTAACTATAAAACAGAATTTTTATTCAATCATAACTGCACCATCACGCCATTGCATCACCTAAAACATTCTTTCTTCGACATTTATCCGTCACTTCTATATCACATATATATTACATATATATCAGTTCTATATCAAAACATAGGAAAACGCATAGTAAAGTACCGGTCAACTTTAGAAAAAGCAGCGTAGCATCACCTGCTTCAGACCTCCTTTATAATTATTCCTTTTATATCTTTTTTATATTTTATTTTTATTTCTTTCCTTGTCAATTCTGTTGATAATTTATTTCAGATATTTTTATGCTATTTCGATAAAGTACTTTTATTAACAGGTTATTTTTTTCAATGCATTGGGTTTCAAAATGAGTAGGGTTTATCAACGTATTGTTGATAGTGAACTAACAAGGGTATGTTGATAGGGTTTTGAGCATTTACAGTCGTTTTTTTTTGTTGAAAATGGATGAAAAAAACAGCGTTTATCAACATTGAAGGGATGTTTTTTTTCTGTCATTTTTTATTGACACAATTATGAATAGGTTGTAAACAAATTATGTTGATATTTGTTACAGCTTTGATTTTCTTTTAACTATGGAGTTGGTTAAAAAGTTGTGTATAATTAAATCGTGTTTAGTATTAATAGTTTATGTATTTGTGGTATCTTTGCATCTTTGAAAAAGTTTTAAACATTGTTTGATATGAAAGAAATTATCCCTATAGCATGTGATCATGCCGGTTATGAATTGAAAGAGGTTGTGAAAGCCCATCTTGTTGCAAGAGGGTTCGACGTAAAAGACTATGGCACAAACAGCAACGAAAGTGTCGACTATCCTGACTATGCACATCAGGTGGGACACGCTGTGAATTGTGGTGAATATAGTCGCGGCATAGTGATATGCGGTAGCGGCAACGGGGTACAGATGACTGTAAACAAGTATCCCAATGTGCGTTGCGCCTTGTGCTGGAACGAGGAGATAGCGCATCTCGGTCGTCAGCACAATGACTGCAATGTGGTGTCGCTCCCTGCCCGGTTCATTTCTCAGGATGTGGCTTTGAGAATCGTTGACGAGTTTCTGGACACTCCTTTCGAAGGCGGGCGCCATCAGCGGCGGGTTGAGAAGATAAACAAATTATTATAAAGTAATAGACCTATGGCAACCGATATTGTTTCAGCCGGGACTTACGATAGTCTGCGGCGGGTTTTTTCGTGTATAGACAATACTACTCTCGAGGGCAGCGACACGTTCGAGAGGGTTGAAAAATTATGCAGCCGTTCCATGTCGCTGCAAGATCAGTCAAAAGGCATCAGTCATGTGGCTGCTGTTTGCGTTTACCCTGTTTTTGTGCGACATGCGCGCCAGTGCCTTCAAGGCAGCGGCATCCGTGTGGCTTCGGTGGCGGGGGCTTTTCCGGCAGGGCAGTCTCCCCTACCCGTCAAGTTGCAGGAGGTGCGTTATGCCCTCGACGAAGGTGCCGACGAGATAGACATGGTCATTTCGCGTGGATCTTTCCTTGAGGGGAACTATGCCAAGGTGTTTGACGAAATAGCTGCTATCAAGAACGAGGTGGGAGAGCGCACACTGAAGGTGATACTCGAGACGGGAGAGTTGCAAAGTCCCGAAAACATTGCCAAGGCTTCGGAGTTGGCAATAAAGGCCGGTGGCGACTTTATCAAGACCTCGACAGGCAAGATAGCTGTTTCGGCAACTTTGGAGGCAGCCGAAGTGATGTTAAAAACAATAAAAAAACATCATGAAGAGACTGGTAAATGGGTCGGTTTTAAAGCCGCTGGAGGTATATCAACGCCCGAGGAAGTGTTAAAATATTATGATTTAACAGTTCAATTATTGGGTAAAGAACAAACTACTAATCAATTTTTTAGAATTGGTGCCAGCCGATTGACAGAACGTCTGTTCTCTTTTTTAACAGAACAGAATTTTGCAATATGAAATTTTTTTTGTTATTTTGCATTTTTATATTTTTTAATGCTATAGACATTAGATGAAACCTTTACAAAAGAAATTAGCGCGTTATACAGCCCCGCAGGAAGCCAAGGCTAAGGGCATTTATCCTTATTTTACACCTATTTCGTCGGAACAGGATACAGAGGTGCTTGTCGGTGACAAGAAAGTGCTGATGTTCGGTTCTAATTCTTATCTCGGTCTTACCAATCACCCTAAGATTAAAGAGGCCGCCAAAGCCGCAATCGATAAGTATGGCACAGGTTGTGCTGGCTCGCCGTTCCTGAATGGTACACTGGACATCCATATCCAGTTGCAGGACGAGTTGGCCGAATTTATGGGCAAGGACGGTGTCATGCTGTTCTCAGCTGGATTCCAGGCTAATTCAGGCACTATCCCCTGTGTTACCGGCCGCAGCGACTATGTGTTGTTTGACGAGTTGGACCATGCTTCAATCATGGAGGGCAAGCAAATTACTTTTGCCACCACAATGAAGTATAAGCATTGCAACATGGAGGATTTGGAACGCCAGTTGCAGAAGTGTCCTCTCGAGGCAAGCAAACTTGTGGTTACCGACGGTGTGTTCTCGATGGAGGGCGACGTGGCTCCCATCGATGTTTTGGTTGACTTGTGCAACAAGTACCAGGCTACACTGATGGTTGACGAGGCTCACGGTTTGGGGGTTTTCGGCAGAGAAGGACGAGGAACTTGCGACCACTATGACCGGTTGAAGGATGTGGAGATTGTTATGGGTACGTTCTCCAAGTCGCTGGCTTCGGTGGGTGGTTTTATCGCCGCTGATAAGGAGACCATCAACTATATGAAACACAGTGTGCGTCCGTATATTTTCACGGCTTCGATACCTCCCGCCGCCACTGCCTCGGTGCGTGCCGCTCTGCACATCATGCGCACGGAGCCGGAGCGCAATGTGGCATTGTGGGACAATACCAGATATGCTATGAAGGCTTTCAAGGATTTGGGTTTTGAGATAGGTCATACCAAGTCACCCATTATCCCGTTGTTTATACGTGATGCGGAGAAGACATTCATCCTTACCCACATGATATTTGAGGAGGGTGTTTTCGTTACTCCTGTTATTCCGCCGGCAGTGCCTTCTGAGGATACTCTGATACGTTTTGCTTTAATGGCTACCCACACGCATGAGCAGATAGACTATGCTGTGGAAAAAATCTATAAATGCTTTAAACAGATGTCGGTATTGTAAAAACTATCGCTATGGAATCCATTATAATCAAAGAGGTTACCAGTCGTTGTGGGGTAAGGACTTTCATTAAGTTCCCCAACAAGCTCTTTAAGGATGTACCCACTTATATTCCACCATTGATGAATGATGAGCTTGGGTTGTTGACCAAGAAGAACCCTTCGCTTGACCATTGCGAGCTGAAAATGTGGATGGCCTACCGTGGCAAGAAGGTGGTGGGTCGTGTGGCGGGTATTATCAACCATTCGGTAAACGAGAGGTGGAATAAGAAGGCTGTGCGGTTTGGCTGGTTTGACTTTATAGAGGATTATGATGTTTTCACCAAGTTGCTTGACAGTGTTGTGGAGTGGGGTAAGTCGAAGGGAATGACCGAGGTGGAAGGACCTTTCGGTTTTACGGATATGGACAAGGAGTGCTGGGTGATAGAGGGATTTGACCAGCGTCAGAATATCAGCACTTTGTACAATCCCAAATACTATATTGACTTCATTGAACGTGCGGGGTATGAGATTCCTTGCCGTTGGGCTCAGTATCAGATTCATGCGTCACAACCCATCCCCGACAAAGTGGCGCGGATAAATGAGTTGATACTTCAGAAGTACCATTTGAGGATATTGAAGTTCAAGTCGCGCAAGGAGGTGTATCCTTATGCCCGCAAGTTTTTCTATACCATTAATGCGGCTTTCAGCGATTTGTATGATTTTGTCCCTTTGACTGAGAAGGAGATAGATGTATATATCAATGAATATTTCCCGTTCATTAATCTGGATTTTGCCGGATTTGTGGTGGATGAGGAAGATAATCTTGTTGCATTCGGATTGAGTATTCCGGATTTGAATGCAGCCTACAAGAAGGCCAACGGGCATCTTTTCCCCTTTGGGTGGATACATATACTCAGGGCATTGCATAAGTTCACTGACATCGATTTGTTGCTGAACGGGGTACACCCGGATTGGCAGAAGCGCGGGGTACATTCGATTTACTACGCTTATATGAGCAGTAATGCAATCAAGAGGAATGTACGTTGGGCTTATTCCAACCCGCAGATAATAGGTAATGAGGCACAAAGGATATGGGATACGACATATAAGTCGGAGCCGATAATGAAGCGTGCTATTTTCCGTAAAGCGATTAAATAAGACGTTGCTGTATGGGATAGTGTAATAGAGAATGGTTATGAGACACTTGAGTATATTGATTGTCTTTGTCTTGATAGGTTATTTGACAAGTGCTCAGGTGGTCTCAACTATGGGGAGGGATTTTTGGGTAGCGTTTCTTCCAAACAGTGGTAATGATTTAAGTTTATTGGTATCTGGGGATCGCTCGACAACGGGACAGGTGTCGACAGCCTCGGGTTTTTGGAGTTGTACATTTACTGTTACACCGGGACAGGTGACAACAATTCATATTCCAGATACTTTTCAACATCATATTGAAGAGGAAGTTATGGGCTTGGGATTGCATGTCACTACTCAGGCGTCGGTTTCATTATATGCTTCAAATTATGCATCACATACATATGACAATACGAATGTGCTTCCAACGGTTGGTTTGAAGGAACATTATGTTTTGCAGACCATAGGAGAAACGGTAAAAAACAATGAATTTTGTGTCGTGGCTGTGCAGGATAGCACATTGGTGTATATTAACACGATGGTAAACAGTGCCGGAGGAAGATTCCTGAATGGAATAACGGATTCTGTTATGTTGAATACGGGTGAGACTTTCATGGTGCAGTCAAGCGGTGATTTGTCGGGCACGGAGGTTTGGACGGAGGAATGCAAGCCTTTTGCTGTATTTGTGGGGAATGAATGTGCGTATGTCCCCTCAAATTGTGTGGCTTGTGACCATTTGTATGAGCAGGCTGTCCCGACAGAATATTGGGGGACTCGTTTTGGTATAGTGGCTTCGAAAACACGGACATTCGATATTATTAAGATAACGGCTCTTGAGAATAATACTATGGTGAGGAGCAATAATACTACATTGTTCACTCTGTCAGCTCGACAAAGTAGGGAGATAGAGGTCCGTTCATTGAATGGTGATACTGCTATTTATCTCAGGACAACAAAACCTGTCAGTGTTTCTCTCTATTTGACAGGGACATCGTGCGGAGGTACTCATGGCGACCCATCGGCAACGATAATTCATCCTATTGAAGAGAAGGTATCGCATGTCACTTTTGCCACATTTAGCACTGATGTTGTCGATTCACATTTTGTCAATATTGTTACAAAAGACATCTATTCTAATGATATATACCTTGACAACCAACAGCTTAGCCCTTCAGTTTTCCGGCCTTTGTTGGGGAGTGGAGAGTATGTTTATGCTCAAATCAATGTGGAACATGGTGTTCATTCACTTAGGTCGAACAATGGCGGATTTGTGTCCCACGTATATGGGTTGGGTCTTGCGGAGAGTTATGCCTATTCGGTGGGTGCCAGCCTTGACCCGATTAATCCTTATTCGCTACTGAATGGTATTCCTTTCTCCTTGTATGACAGCACAAACAATGTCTTCTGTATATATGATACGTTATTTTTCACCTCAGAGGTCTTGAAAAGTGGTTTTACAACGGTATTATGGGACTTTGGCGATGGAACAGTGAAACAGGGTATTAATGTTTTTCATAATTATTCACAGCCTGGCAATTACACAGTGAGAGTACGGTTTAGTTATGTGGATGAGTGTATGAAAATAACATCGTATCAACAATCAATGTCATTAGTCATAGCATCGCAGCAATATAGCGAAACAGATACTATTGTGTGTGGCAGTGTATGTAACTGGAATGGTCATACTTTTGATTCTGCGGGCACATATAATGTGTATTTTCCTGTTGGGGAGACATGTGACAGTATTGCGCGTTTGAATATTGAGGTTTTGAGTCCTCCTCCTCAGCCTACAATAGAAAGTGAGTATGTCTGCCAGCATAACCAATATATTCTTCGTGCCTCTGGTGACGGTAGTTACATTCTATGGCACTCCATACCAGATAATCATGAGATTGACGGGTTTGAGAGAGACAGTGTTATTACTGTTACCCCCGACACGTTACGGACTTATTTCCTTTATATGGCTTATGAGTCTGACAGTTCTTGCGGAACAGAAATCAGTTTACCATTGCCTAAACGTGAAACTATTAAGGCAAAACCTACTGCAGACCGGAATGTGTTGGATTTTGAACGACCAGAGGTGGTGCTAATGGATAAGAGTGTTGACGTGTATAGACGTGTTTGGTATGCCGATGGGATAGAAATAAGCACTTCGCCATGGGTGAATTATTCGTTCCCTTTAAATAGTGATTCAGTGGTTATTATGTTGGTGGTTTATGATAATTTGGGATGTAGTGATTCAGCCACATTAACCCTTCACATCATGAGAGACGGGATATATGTTCCCAATATCATTGCTCCAAGTCTTTCGGAAAACAGTCGATTCAAGGTTTATGGCGAGAATCTCATTGATGGGGAGATATGGATTTATAACCGCGGTGGTCAGCAAGTATGGTATACGAATAATATTTTCGACAGTTGGGACGGCACAAAGGATGGTATGGAGTTGCCATCGGGATGCTATGTTTATACTATTCTTTACCGCAGAGAATTGGAACCTAAAATCTTGCTTCGTAAGACAGGTACGGTGACGGTAGTGCGCTAACTACATGAAGAATAGAATTGATTGTCTTTCGGTTAGCTTTTGTAGTAGCTCCGCAGTATTGCCACATTCCAGTTGCCGGGAATAAAGCGCTTAAGAATGACGGAAAGCTTTTGTTCGAGATTGGCCACGCAGTAACGCAGATGGGGATGCTTGGCATTGACAATTTTCTCTACCTTTTTTGCCATGTATTCGGGCTTTAGACCGTTTATCTCCTCCTTTTCGAAGCGTTCCTTGACTTGGGTGAAAACAGGGCCGTAGTCGGGGTCTTTCAGCGTTTCATCGGAATTGGTGCGGACAGCGGTGAAGCCGGTGGCAAAGTCGCCAGGTTCGACAATGGAAACGGAGATACCAAAGCGTTTGACTTCGGCGCTGAGAGCCTCAGAAAAGCCCTCTATGGCGAATTTTGAGCAGCTGTAGAACCCTTGGTAGGGGATGCCTTCAATACCGGCAATAGAGCTGAAATTAATGATTTTTCCATAGCGTTGCTTGCGCATGTAGGGAAGTACTTTTTGGCAGACATTTACACAGCCGTAGAAGTTGGTCTCCATTTGCAGTTTGATTTCGTCCCAGTTGGTCAGCTCCAAGGCTCCTCCAAGTCCCATCCCTGCATTGTTTATCAGTACATCAATTCTTTTCTCTTTTTCATATATCTCTTTAGCAATCTGTTCTATACGTGCGGTATCACGAATGTCGCCTTGCATGTAGACAATGTTGGGATGGGTCATTTGGCGACGGCAGATGCCATATATTCTGTGTCCTTTTTTTGCCAGTCTTTCGGCAATAGATTTGCCGAATCCCGATGAGGCTCCTGTAATGATTATTACTTTGTTCATAGTGCTTGTATTTGTTGTGCAAAGGTACGATTTTTAATTGAATTGGCAATAAACAAATTTTTTTTTGTATCTTTGCAAGTTAATTTTGACTTGTGAAAAGTACGGGCACAATACTTGACAATCTCAACCGTTTCATCCGTAAATATTATAAGAACAGGATGATAAAGGGAATATTGTATTCCCTGGCCTTATTATTGTCTCTTTTTTTGATAGTCGCACTACTTGAGTATTTCGGTTATTTCGGGAGCGTGGTGAGAGCCATTCTTTTCTGGTTTTATCTGATAGCTGCAGTAGTGATTTTGGGATATTATGTAGTGTTGCCATTAATGAAGATGTTTCGCTTAGGTAAAGTTATTTCCTATGAGGAGGCCGCTCTCATTATTGGAAATCACTTTCCTGAGATTAAAGATAAGTTGTTAAATCTTTTGCAACTACAACAACAAAACACGGGTGCAGACGATAGTTTGCTTACATCTGCCATTGAGCAGAAAACGGCTCAGCTCAGTCCTCTCCCCTTTCATCAGGCCATAGATATTAAAGCGAACAAGAAGTATGTGAAATATGCTGCAATACCTTTGTTTGTGGTGCTTATTATGCTTGTGGTCTCCCCTACCCTGCTTACGTCCCCTTCGCATCGTATTGCTCACTATAACACCTATTTTGAACGTCCTGCCCCCTTTTCATTTGTCGTGCAGTCCTCCCCTTTGGAAGCTTTTCAGCACGATGATTTTGAGTTAAAGGTATTGGTTGAAGGTGATGCAGTCCCGTCTGAAGCGTTTATTAATATTGAAGGTAATGTGTTCAGAATGCATAAAATAGATAAATCGCATTATTCTTATGTCTTTAAAACTGTACAGCGGTCTTGTTCTTTTGTTCTTCAGGCAGCAGAAGTACGTTCACCGGAGTATACTCTCAATGTTATCCCAAAGCCCTCTATTGTCGATTTCCTGACGCATATTTCCTACCCTGCTTACACACAGAAGACAGAAGAAACTTTGCCTAACGAGGGCGATATTGTCGTGCCAGAAGGAACCATAGTAAAATGGCTTTTCAACACCCGTAATGTCGATACTCTTTATTTCTTTTCTGAGGACCAGACAAAAGTTGTTTCTCCGGATGAAAACGGGCGCGTGTCTTTGTCATTCAGGGCTCTACATTCTTTTAACTATGGTTTTTATGCCATTAATCGCTATGCATCGCGTTCCGACACTTTGAAGTATTCTGTTTCAGCCATAGCTGACATGTCGCCTATCATTTCGGTTATGGAAACACGTGATTCTATTACGAATGACCGCTTGTTTTTCACCGGTCGGATAAAGGATGATTACGGGTTCACAAAGTTGGTTTTCAAGATGGTGAAAACCAATGTCTCAGATACTACCGTCAAGTCAGTATCCACTTTTGATATTGGAATCACTAAAGAGACGGTACAGGACTTTTACTATTCAACCAATCTGTCTGAAATAGAATTATCTCCTGGAGACAAACTGGTATATTATTTCGAAGTGTGGGACAATGATGCTATTCATGGCCCCAAATCTGCCACCTCGCAACAATTTGAAGTGAGTATACCAACAGAAAAAGAGCTGGATAATATCCTGGAGCGTAACTCTAATGAAGCCCAAGAAAGGGCTCAGATGTCAATGTCTGAACTGAAAAAAATGCAGGAAGATATTAGTGAATTAATGCGTAATCTGGTGAATAAGAAGGAACTGAACTGGCAAGATAAGAAAGATTTCCAAGAACTATCAAAAAAGCAGCAAGAAGTAAAGAAAATGCTTCAACAAATGCAATCGCAGTTACGTGAAAATAAACAACTTGAACAAAAATATAAAGACCAAAGCGAAAAACTCCTGCAAAAGCAACAAGAACTCGACAGGTTAATGAACGAGGTTTTGAATGAGGAAATGAAAAATATGATGCAGGAGATGGAGAAGTTGATGAAGGATTTAGACAAAAAGAATGTGCAAGAACAACTCAATAAATTAAAGCTTGACAGTGAAGAGCTTGAAAAACAGCTTGACCAAAACATAGAGTTAATGAAACGCCTTGAGATGGAGAAACGAGTAGAGGATGCAATTCATAAGGCCGAGGATTTAGCTGAAAAGCAAAGAGAACTATCAAAAGAATCAGAAACGGCAAAAAACAAAGAAGACAAAGAGACTGCTTTAAAGCACCAACAAGAGGCTTCTCAACAATTTGAACAACTGAAACAGGAGTTAAAACAAATCCAATCAGATTACAAAAAAATCGATGAAAATATTGACTTTAAAGTCAATCCGGAACAGTTGAAAAAGATTGATGAAAACCAGCATGGAGCAGAAAATAACTTAGGTAAAGGCAAAAACAAAGATGCATCGAAACAACAAAAAGATGCAGCCCAACAGCTGGATGAACTATCTGAACAACTTGCTGAAGCCCAACAGGATGTTGAACAACAAGACTTGGCGGAAGACTCCGAGTTAATCAGGCATCTGTTAAAGAACCTGGTTAATCTCTCGTTCAATCAAGAATCGTTAATCAGTCAAATTCGGTCCATTTACATTCAAGACCCCAAATATCAGTCCATAATCGGCTCTCAAAACAAAATAAAGGACGATTTTAAGGTAGTAGAAGACTCCCTGCGGGCAATAGCTAAGCGTCAGGTTTCGGTGGCCCAAATGATCAATAAAAACCTTGCCGATGTCAACAACAACATATCGCGTTCCCTGTCTGGTCTGTTGGAAATGAATCAATCTTTCTACGGGACATATAAGAACACACAGTCCTCACAGTCAATGCAATATACTATGACTTCTTTCAACAATCTTGCCCTTGTCATGGCTGAATCCCTCGACAGAATGCAAGAACAAATGAGGCAAAACCAGCAAAAAAAGAACTCTGGAAGTTGTAAGAATCCAGGAAATAAAAAGCAAGGAAATTGTAGTAAGCCAGGCAAAGGCAAACCCTCCGCCAAATCCATGAAACAGATGCAGCAAGAGTTGAACAAACAAATGGAGGCATTGAAGAAACAACTTGACAAACAAGGAAAAGAAAAACCTAATGGACGTAAAAAAATAGGTGATAAATCCAGTTTTCAAATGAGTGAAGAATTCGCACGAATGGCCGCTCAACAAGAGATGATACGTCGTATGATGCAAGAATATGGACAAGAATTGAAACAAGGCGATGCTGGCAATTCAAAATTACAAAAAGAAATCGACCAAATCATCAAGCAAATGGAACAAACCGAAACAGAGCTTGTTAATAAGGTTATAACCCAGCAGACAATCAATCGCCAGCAACAAATCATGACGCGTCTATTAGAACACGAAAAAGCCGAAATGCAGCGTGAAAAAGAAGAACGTAGAGAAAGCCGTGAAGGTAAAGAAATACCTCATCAACCCTCACAAAGCGACATCGAAAAGTTCAACCGTTTGCATAATAATACCGATTTCTTCCGTGTAGTACCCCCTACTCTCTCTCCATACTATAAAGCAAAAGTGAATGATTATTTCTACAAGTTATGAAAAATTAGTATCTTTGTAAATCATAATATTTCAAAAATACCAATGGATAATATTGTCATACAAGTAGGTAGCACGTCTCTTTGTCAAGTTGAGGATTTAGTGGCTTCGGTTTGTTACAATAATAACCTTGCTAAATATCACGCTATCGTCTCTGTACCCGTTCTTGCCACCATACAGTCTCTGCTCCAAAACTATCCCGAGACATCGTTATTGATTTCATGCAATCATTCTTGCGATGGTGTCTTTTTCAACATAGCAATTCCTAATGATCAAAAGCAACACGGAGATACTTCGAACCCCATCTCCCCTATTCTTCCCCCCGACGTATTATCTTTAGTCAGTTGTTTAGCCGATGGCATCTCTGTTTCGAATCAATCTATCCAACTTCAATTCTTTTTCCATGGAATTAGTCATAGCGAATCCGAGAGACGCAAAAATATTCTTGACAAATTCTACCAACCAGTAAAGGTTGAATCAAAGCATAGTTACAAATCTTTTCAACAACTCAACGAGATTTAATCCTATTGTATTGCTACCCTGCCAATCAGAAAATATCGCATTCAAAATGACCAATTATAATAGGATTTTTGCGGTATATTATTGATATAACGTACATTCTGTATGAATTTTTGATAACAATCATAATAATCAAATAATCATTTTACCCAACCCACTGCAGAAATAGTTCATCATGGCCATCACATTTTCACAACAAATCGAAAATTTAACTCTTCCGAGTGAAACACTCCTCAAGAAATGGATAACCTGTGTAATATCCAATCAAGGGAAACGAGTCGGTGTAATATCGTACCTGTTTTGTGATGATGACTATGTCCTATCAGCCAATCAGACCTTTCTCAACCATGATACATATACCGACATAATCACATTCGATTATGTTGAAGGTGATGTTATATCTGGAGATATAATGATTAGCGTTGATCGTGTAAAAGAAAATTCTGCAATATTCAACACCTCCTTTGAACAAGAACTTCTAAGGGTCATTATCCATGGTATACTTCATCTATTAGGTCAGGGCGATAAGACTGATATCGATGCAGCCGAAATGAGAAATCGCGAAAACAATGCTTTAGCATTATGGAAAACAATCATTTAAATATACTGTTTCTCATGAAACATCCATTCCCTCCCCTACCCTATTGTTCTCAAATATCCTCACCAATGTCTAATTTATTCTCATTATGAATAGTCCTCAATATGATGTCATTGTTGTAGGTGGTGGTCATGCTGGTGCCGAGGCATCCGCTGCAGCGGCTAACCTTGGTGCCAAAACGCTACTCATTACTCTTAATATCGACACAATATGTCAAATGTCTTGTAACCCTGCAATGGGTGGAGTGGCTAAAGGTCAAATAGTAAGAGAGATTGATGCACTTGGAGGATACTCAGGCATTGTCACGGATCAGTCAATGATTCAGTTCCGAATGCTCAACCTGTCAAAAGGTCCTGCTATGTGGAGTCCACGGGCTCAGAGCGACAAGGTGCAATTCTCTCTTAATTGGAGAAAAGTGTTGGAAAATACTCCTAATCTTTCAATATGGCAAGATGAAGTGATTGACTTAATCTTTGAAAGTGGAAAAGTATCAGGAGTGCGCACCCGTTTAGGTTTGGATATTTCTGCTAAAGCAGTTATACTAACAAATGGAACTTTTTTAAATGGCACTATATATATTGGTGACTCTACTTGGTCGGGTGGTAGGATAGGGGAGAAGTCCGCAGAAGGACTTTCCGATAGATTGCGTGACTTTGGTTTCGTTGTTGAAAGGCTCAAGACAGGAACCCCTGTCCGAATAGATGGACGTACGATTGACTTTGATAAACTAACGCAACAACCAGGAGATGCCAAACCAGGCAAATTCTCCTATACCGACACCCTTCCATTGGCTAAACAGCGTCCTTGCTACTTGGCCTATACCAGCGAACAAACTCATTCCATCCTTCGCTCAGGGTTCGCTCACTCTCCGCTCTACACCGGCCGAATCCAAGGACATGGTCCGCGCTACTGCCCTTCAATAGAAGATAAGATTGTGCGCTTTGCTGGAAAAGACCGCCATCAGCTCTTTGTCGAACCAGAAGGCTGGTCCACGCACTCATATTATCTCAATGGCTTTTCCTCTTCACTTCCACTCGAAGTGCAACTAAACGCCCTCCGCACTATTCAAGGTTTTGAGCATGCAAGAATCCTCAAGCCAGGCTATGCAATAGAATATGACTATTTCCCGCCGACTCAATTGAAATATACCCTTGAAACAAAATTGGTCGAAAATCTCTATTTTGCCGGTCAAATTAATGGTACCACTGGTTATGAGGAGGCTGCTTGTCAGGGACTCATGGCGGGTATCAATGCTGTACTCAAACTTAAAGGCAGACCCTCGTTTGTTTTAAACCGCACCCAAGCTTACATAGGTGTCCTTATTGATGATTTAGTAACAAAAGGGGTCGATGAACCATACAGAATGTTCACATCAAGAGCGGAGTATCGTATCCTGCTCCGTCAAGACAATGCTGACACTCGTCTAACGCCATTATCATACGATTTAGGTCTCGCATCCAGTGAGCGGATGAGTAGGGTAGAGGAGAAGTCCCGATTTACCGATAGTCTCGTCCAAACAGTCACAGAAATACCTGTTTTACCCAGTGAGGCAAATGACCTTCTCGAAAAGCTTAATACTCCGTCTCTTCAGCAGAGAGTAAAATTAGTAAATCTACTTTTGCGTCCAGAAATCAGTATGGAAAACCTGATTTCGATTTCTGCAAAATTAAAGGCTCAAGTTGATATGTTGCCAGAATATATCAAGTCGGATGTGGTCATGGCAACAGAGATATTGCTGAAATACCAACGATACATAGAGAAGGAAAGAGATGTTGCCAATCGAATTCTCAAATTTGAGGATATTTCGTTGCCTTCAGAATTTGACTATTTCTCACTTCAGTCGCTTTCATATGAGGCAAGAGAAAAACTGAGTAAAATGCAACCTCGAACTATTGGCCAGGCATCAAGGATTAGTGGAGTCTCTCCAGCTGATATTTCGGTGTTGATAATTTATATGCAACAGTTGAAATCAGACTCATGTTTCACAAGAAACGGAACAACTAAATAACATGTTCTATGTGAATTATGTCTATTATTTCGACATTTATCTCACGATTGTTATTGGCAAAAGACCTTATTATTAATGGTGTGAAAGGTGTGCTTTTTTATGATGGTAACAACCATCGTCAAAGAGCCTGTAAATAGTTTTTTGATTCGGGACCAAGGTTAAAGAGGAGGTCAATTACACTTAAGTTGGGGATGAAACCATGTCGAGTATCAAATACTTGACTGTAAGGAGGCATTTTAAAGTCAAATGGTTTTTTTTTTGATGTCATAGAATTCCGATAATCCAGTTGGATATTGTCTGGTGACTGGTAATCAGTTGTATAAATAACCTTACATTTTATTTTCAGTTTACATAGAATATACCGTAGTAAAGCATCGTTTAGTTCTGAAAGTAGTGAAAAATGCTGTGAAAGAATTTCTTCAAAACCGTCACGATAGTATAAGAAATAAGGGGCAGCATTATATGCAGATACAATTGCCCTCCAATGGCGGATATTCCAAGGCTCATGGTAACTGACAGTGATATTGCCTGTTTGGGTGTGGTTGCCTTGAGGGCGTGACACGGGAACATTGAGCATAAGAGGTCCGTTCCCCGTTGCAATCAAGGTGCGGTTTCGGAATGTCTGTTTTGGAAAGGTCTCATGTTGCTCAATATATACGGTTGTATATTTGGCCAGACAAGCCATATATTGAACAGATGGGAGGTAAGCTGTTGATAATAAAGGTGTATTATGTACCATAGGCACTACTTGCCGATAATAACTGACAGCAAATCATCCTCGTCAAAGTAAAAATCAACATTTCCCTCACCAAAAGTTACCCGGCGTTCTCCCCACTCTTCATTGTCCACGTCTTGTTCAAAATAATGGTTGGCAACCATTAATTTTACAATTTCTTTTTCATTCATTTCGAATATCTTGTGCCCAAACAAGGTGGATTTTTCGTCGACAATATCAATACATGAAAGCACAGGGTCGTCTCCCTCAAAGAAAAGTGTAAGGGTATTGTCGTATCTGAGTACTGTTGTGGTTTCGTCTGTGGCGTTTTCGATTGTTTCAACCTCATTCGGTTCTCCAAGGATAGCGACAACTTCTTCTATCGGCATATCGAACTTTATGTTGCCGAAACCTTGTTTAATATTGATGTTTGAATCCATATTTTAAGTTTTTTTGAGAAAACAAAGGTACGAATTATTTGTTGAATGAACAAAAATTTTATTAATATTTTTTTTCTTGATGAACGTATTAGTTTGTATAATAGTTAGTTATTCTTTCGCACTAAAATTATTTATGAAAAACTTTTTGCCAAAAGAGAAAAAAGTTGTACTTTTGCAAACTCAAATTTCGGATGACTAAGTAGCTCAGCAGGTAGAGCACATCCCTTTTAAGGATGGGGTCCTGGGTTCGAATCCCAGCTTAGTCACAAACATAGTGAATAAAGGATGACTAAGTAGCTCAGCAGGTAGAGCACATCCCTTTTAAGGATGGGGTCCTGGGTTCGAATCCCAGCTTAGTCACTCAAATGGCACCGGGAATCCCTTTCCGGTGTTTTTTATAAGATGTGATTCATGCCAATAGTATTGATAAATAAACGGTGTTTGGTTTGTCTGGCTTTCGTGCTGGGTTTCTTATTGCCATGTAGTGCGCAGCAGAGTCAAGAACAGATTGCGGCGCATTATTTCTCCAGTGGACAGTATGAACAAGCTGCCGAGTGTTACGAAACGCTCTATACGAGGACTCCGAACCAATTCTATTACCAAATGTTGTTCCGTTCTTATCTTGAATTAGAGAACTTTAAGGAAGCAGAGAAGTTGGTAGAGCGGCGCATAAAAAAGAACCCGTCCAATTTATATTTATTTGTAGATCTCGGGCAGATATATGAAATGCGTGGCGACAAGCGCAAGGCAACCAAAACCTATAGTTCGGTAGTGGACAAGATAGGCTATGATACCAAGCAAATCAACGAGTTGACCCAGGCTTTTGAATCTGCCGGCCATCCCGAATACGCGATACAAGTGTATCTTACTGCCCGCAAAAAGATGCAAAATGATTTTGTCTTTGTGAGCGAATTAGCAACCCTTTATGAACGTGTCGGCAACTATGAGGCCATGATGCAGGAATACTTCGACCTTTTGGACAAGTCTCCCAATATGATGGGTTCCATCCAAATCTCACTGCAGCGTGTACTCAAAGAAACGGCCAACCCAAAACTTGTTGATGGACTCCGTAATACATTGATAACCCGCATACAGCAGCATCCTGACAATAGACAGTATATTGAAATGATGCTTTGGTTTTCGCTGCAACAAAAGGATTTCCAGTTCGCCATGGTACAGGCAAGTGCCATTGATGTCCGTTTCCCCGACTTGGAGGGAGAGCCATTGATGCGTGTGGCCTCCATTGCCCGTTCCAACGAGGCCTACGACATAGCCCAGCAGTGCTACGCTACAGTGACGAAAAAGGGGCAGGAAGGGGCCAATTACTTTGCCGCAAGGGTAGGGGAGCTGGACGTTGCCTTTGCCCGTATAAACCGCAATTTCCCCATCGAAAACAAACGTCTCTGGCAGTTGCTCCACGACTACGAAGCTGCTTTTGACGAGCTGGGTAAAAGCGTCAACACTGTTCCGTTGATGCGCAATTATGCCGACCTGATGGCCTATTATGCCGACAGCGTCCAGCGTGCCGCCGACATACTCTACGACATCCTTGAGCTACCCAAACTCCCCCCAAAGGAGCGCGATGAGACCAAACTCGCCCTTGGCGACCTGCTCCTGTTTGCAGGTGAGATATGGGATGCCTCCCTCCTCTACATGCAGGTGGAAAAAGCCAATAAGAACGATGTGCTGGGTTCGCAGGCCAAGTTCAAGAATGCCAAACTGTCCTATTACAACAACGATTTCCTATGGGCAAAAACCCAGTTGGATGTCCTCCGGTCCTCCACCACCAAACTCATTGCCAACGATGCCATGCAGCTTTCTCTGCTTATCAGCGACAACATGGAGGAAGACAGCACCTTCGACATGCTTTCGCGTTACGCTGCTGCCGATTTGCTACTCTATCGCAACATGCTTGATTCTGCTTGGAATGCTTTCGACGACATATCCCACAGCGCTTTGTCGCATCCTCTTTTCGACGAAGTCTTATATCAGAAAGCTCGCATTCGCATACGCCAACAGCGTTATGCCGAGGCCGACACTCTCCTCCAGCAGCTTGTCGATTTCTATCCCGACGACATCCTGGCCGACGATGCCCTCTTGCTTCTTGCTCAGCTCAACGAGGAACAACTCGGCAATCTTGCACGGGCTCGAGCCTGTTACGAAAAACTCATCCTCGACTACCCGGCAAGTCTCTATGTCGACCATGCGCGCAAACGTTATCGTGCCCTTCCTGAGCCTGCGCAACCAATTGATTCCAAGGAGAAAGAAACCCTATAGACCTTTGTTATGGAAGTACGTGCAAAAAAGTTCCTTGGACAACATTTTCTCAAAGACGAGAACATCGCCCGTCAAATTGCCGAAAGCCTTACGGGCATCACTCCTCACGTCTTGGAAATAGGTCCCGGTATGGGGGTTCTGACAAAATATCTTTACAATATGCCGGATATTGATTTCCATGCCATTGAAATCGACCGTGAGTCGGTATCCTACCTCCATCAACATTACCCGTCGCTCCACGTCATCGAGGGCGATTTCCTGGCCCTTGACCCCGGAACACTCTTTTCCGAACCTTTCGCCGTAATAGGCAACTTCCCTTACAATATCTCCTCGCAAATCCTGTTCAAAGTCTTCGACAATCGCAGTCGTGTTCCCGAACTGGTAGGCATGTTTCAGAAAGAAGTGGCTGAGCGGGTGGCCGCAAAGCCCGGCAGCAAAACCTACGGCATCTTGAGTGTCTTGCTATCAGCTTATTACGATATTGAATACCTTTTCACTGTTCCCGAACATGTCTTTAACCCGCCCCCCAAGGTCAAATCGGCTGTCATCCGGCTTCGTCGCAATAGTATAACTACTTTGGAATGTGATGAAAACCTTTTTGTAAAAGTGGTGAAAATCGGTTTCAACCAACGTCGGAAGACCCTCCGCAATGCGCTGCGTCAACTCAATATGCCACTCGATAATGTCCCCGACAGACTTCTCTCGTTGCGAGCCGAGCAGTTATCCGTCGACGACTTCATAACATTAACCAAATCATTGTCATAACGTCATGTCAATATTAGAATATATTATCCTCGCTTTTGCACTTTCGGTGCCTCTTATGGTAACGGTGCGAGGCTGTGCATTGAAAAATCCTATCCGGCTCTCACATGGGTTGGCTGTGTCCCTTCTCTTGGCCATTGTGCATGTATTACTCATGCTTGCAGGTATATACATTGGCAATATGTTACGTTTCGGCTATCCCGACTACGACAATCTTGTCTATCTTGGCCTGTTTCTTGTGGTGGCGTTGCGCATGTTTTTTCCAGCATTCCGAAAAAAGGACAAAGAGCTGCCCGCCTACGACATTTCGCGTTGGCTGACGGTGCTGTTGCTCGGTGTTGCCACGGGCACCAACACCCTTTTCGTGGGTATGGGATTGGGTTTCCGTGTATTGGTGGGAGACGCTCTCTGGCGTGTAGCTATCCCGTTGTTTCTGGTTCTCTTCCTGATGTCTTATCTTGCCATCATGCTGGGTAGGCGGAAGAAAGAAATCCGAGCCCGTCGCTGGCAGCTCATAGCTGTCCTTTTCCTGCTTGTTTATGCTGTCAAAGGAGCCTTTTTCTCCAATTGACGACCATTCATTCAACAATCATGCTATCAATCCGTGTCGGGGGTAATCATTCCCGGCAAAGTCAGCCCGCCATAGCTGTCGGCTGCAACCGCCATGGCCTCCTCGGTGGTGTATTGTTCATAAAGGGTGCAGTGGGTGACAACGGTTTGCGTTGAACACTTATTTCCGCTGATATGAACCAGGGCCCAACCTGCCGACGTATCGGCAAATGTACTCCCGGCAAGAACCAGACACCCATCCACGCTGCGCAGTTCAACACCTCTGAACCCGACAATAGTCTCTCCATATTCAATAGTAAGATTTTCTACTTCAATATATACTTTAGGAATCATGTTTTCAATAACTTGTCTTAAAGTGTAGAGCCGAAGGACATCCCCTGTTCGAAAATCTGTATTAAAACGGCAAAGTGCTGCAACCATGTCTGTTCCGTTTGGTTGGCCATCCCATTCTTCTGCTACTTTCAAATTGGTAAATAGTGCTGGACTTCCTTCTGCCACACCAATGTGGTAGCCTATGTCGGCCAGTATCCCGTCGCTTACGGTCATCCCTGGCAGCAGCAGGGTGGCTCCATTGCGCAGTGCCTCCTTTGTCAGAAAGACCACGGGACATTTATGCATCAGCGAGCAAAAACGTCCATAGATGTTCTCACTGTTTGTAAACATGGGTTTTACATCATGTTTCAACCTTTTCCATAAGCCCATGTTGTGTGCTACCCGCTGTCTTGAGATGAATTGTCCGCGAGTGCGTCTTGGCGGTTGCTTGGTGGTGGCCGACCGCATAATGATTTTACCTTTCTTGGTATAGAATGAAACATTGTCTGTCTCAAGTCTTCCCGTGAGTGTAAGTCCTCTTTTTTTCAATTGTGCCATAGCGATTACATTTTTATAATTATTACCTTTTTTTTCACTTTTGTATTACACTTGTTTCACACTTTAAAAGTGTAAATCAAGTGTGGACAAAGTGTAAAACAATTATATTAAAATACATATTATCATACAATTGCATTTACTTTGCCGTTTTGTTTCTATTTGCAAAGATACAATATGGAATTTAGCCTGAGCGCCAATCCGCCCCAGAGAGCCTGTGACAGCACATATCGTCCTATAAATGCAATAAAACGCCTGAAACTTCGTTTAGGGATGCATGTTTGGCAATTTGGGACTTTTTGGTCTTTTTCTGGGCAGTATGTTGGCCGCCACGGTGGTGCCTTTCGCCTCCGAGGCTTTGCTGGCAGGTGCTTTGTTGGCAGGCTATGGCAAGTGGGTGGTGTCGCTGGTGGCCGCGTTTGGCAACACTACGGGCGGTATGATCAGTTTCGCCATGGGATGGCTGTGCAAATGGGAGTGGCTGGAGAAGTATTTCAGGGTGAGACGCGAGAAACTGGAACGTGTTCACAGCAAGATAGCCCGCTATGGTGTTTGGGCGGCATTGCTGACATGGCTGCCTTTTGTGGGTGATTTGATTGCCATAGCCATGGGACTGATGAGGGTTAACCCCCGCTGGACAGTGGTTTTGATGTTTATAGGGAAACTTGCCCGTTATCTTGCTGCAACGGGTTTGCTAAGTCTAACAGGCTGGTTCTAAGATTATTTTAACTTCCTTTTCAGGGTACGGATGCGTTCGGCTGAGGTGTGGATGTCGTCGGCTGAGAGTTGCCCGTTTTTTACATATTGCAGAATGGTTTCCACTGCTTTGGGCACAAGTTCAGGGTCGTAGGCTGAGCCGTTGTTGGAGAGACAGAGCATGTCGCATCCGGCTTCGATGGCGAGTCGCAAGGCCTCTTCAAAGCCGTATTGTTTGGTGATGGCCCCCATTGCCAGGTCGTCGGTGACAACTACCCCGTTGAAACCAAGTTGGTTGCGTAGGGTTTCTTTGATTGCGAGGGGGGAGAGTGAGGCGGGCAGGTTGTCGCCGAGGTTGCGGTTGATGACGTGTGCCACCATTACCATATCGGCAAGGTTGTTGCTTATGAGGTATCTATAGGGTTCGAGTTCGTAGGGTTTCCATGTATCGGTAACATCGACAAGGCCTGCATGGGTGTCGCCTTTGGCACTGCCGTGACCGGGGAAGTGTTTGAGACAGGTGATGATGCCTTTTTCGTGATGGGCTTTGATGTAGAGTGCAGCATATTCCGATACCGTTTTGTGGTTGGCAGAGAAACTGCGTCCCAGTTTGCCTATTACGGGACAGGAGGGGTTGACGTTGACATCGATGCAGGGAGCAAAGTTAAGGTTGACGCCTGCCTGCCTGAGTTCGGAGGCAATGGTGCTGGCGTTGCTGATGACGCTGTCGCTGCCGCCTTGTGCAGAGGCTTCAGCGGTCATGGTTGGCGGGAAGCCGTCACGGACGCGCATACGCGTTACGTTGCCCCCTTCCTGGTCGATGCCGATGAGGAGGGTGGTATCGGCGTATTTTTGCAAATCGCTGCAGAGGGTACGGAGCTGACTGGGCGAGAGTACATTGCGGTGACGGGTGCCGGTGGGGGCGTCGTATTCGAAGAGGATTATGTTGCCGATGTGATAGTCGCGCAGGTCGCGGACAATATGGTCTTTTTCGGTGATGGAGGTACCACGGAAACCGATAAGGAGCATTTCGCCTATGTCGCGTCGAAGTTGTTCGTCGCTACTGATGGCCTTGGGTTCGAGGCTTTCGGGTTGGGAGCCGTTGCTTTGTCCGCAGGCGGCAAGGGTGAGAGCCATGAGGATTGGCAGGATTAAGGGTCGTTTCATGTTATTGAGTGTTGTTGTTTAGGCAAAGGGTATGCGGTTGAGGATACTGCGACCAAGGGTGATTTCGTCGGCGTATTCAAGGTTGTCGCCTACGGCTATGCCGCGGGCTATGGTGGTGATTTTCACACCGAGGGGCTGTAATTGTTTGTTGAGGTAGAAAGCGGTGGTGTCGCCCTCCATGGTGGTGGGGAGTGCGAGGATTACCTCTTCGACAGGCGAAGGGATGCCTTGCTGCACACGTTGGATGAGTGTGGCGATATTGAGGTCGCGGATGCCGATGCCGTCGATGGGTGAGATGACCCCTCCGAGGACGTGGTAGAGGCCTTGGTATTGCTGGGTGTTTTCGATGGCCATGACATCCTGGACATTTTCTACCACGCAGACAATGCTTTGTGTGCGTTTGGGGCTGGCACAGATGGGGCAGGTGTCGGAGTCGCTGAGACAGTGGCAGATGTGGCAGTAGTGGATGTCGGTGGTGAGACGGTGGATGGAGTCGGCCAGTTGCATGACTTCGCCGGCAGGTTGTTTGAGCAGATGGAGCGCAAAGCGCAAAGCAGAGCGTTTGCCTACACCAGGGAGTGTGGAGAGATTTTCGACGGCCGCGGCCAGAGTGTTAGAGGGCAGGTCCATTTGTTTTCTTTATTTGAATTTGCAAAGGTACGAATTTTTTTCGTATTTTTGCATTTTGAAATAATTGATGCCGTGAAGGCGGCAGGAAGAACAAATGTAGACTTATACAAGATAGGACGTATGAAGCATATTACGGATTTTGTTATCGAAAGGCGCGAGCAACTGGGTGATCATTATTTTGCCCTGACGCTGCGCCATCCAGAGAAACTGCCTCCGATTGATGCAGGACAGTTTGTTGAGGTTGAGGTGAAGAATTGCCGCGAAGTGCTGCTGCGCAGGCCTATTTCTATCCACGATGTGGACGAGGAGCGGAACACGCTCTCGTTGCTGATACAGGTGGTTGGGAAGGGGACACGTCAGTTGTCGACCCTGAAAGAGGGCGAGCAGTTGAACCTGGTGTATCCTTTGGGACACGGTTTCGCTGTGGAGGGTGACAGACCTTTGCTGGTGGGCGGAGGTGCCGGTATTGCACCGTTGCTTCACTTGGCCAAGTGCTATAAACGTAAAGGTGTGAACCCCGTCATCTTGCTGGGTGGCCGTACAAAGGACTTGATTCCCGTGAGGGAGGCTTTTGAGCCTTACGGCGAGGTGGTTTATGCCACAGAGGACGGCAGCTTGGGCGAGAAAGGGTTGGTAACACAACATTCGCGCTTTACGGATGCGTATGACCATATCTGCACGTGCGGTCCCACCCCGATGATGAAGGCTGTGGGCCGTTATGCCTTGGAGAAGGGCATCCCTTGCGAGGTGTCGTTGGAGAATATGATGGCTTGCGGCATAGGGGCCTGCCTGTGCTGTGTGTGCGACACCGACGAGGGGCATAAGTGTGTTTGTAAAGAGGGTCCGGTGTTTGACGTATGTAAGTTGACAAAATGGATTGAGACCAAATAGACAGATTGACTATGGCAAAATTAGAAACAAGGATTCACGATATTGTGCTGAAGAACCCTGTAATGACGGCTTCAGGCACATTTGGGTATGGAGAGGAGTTTGCAGATTTCATTGATTTGAGCCGACTGGGAGGCATTGTTGTGAAGGGGACTACGGGCGAGCGTCGGCAGGGCAATGCCTATCCCCGTATGGCCGAGACCCCTGCGGGGATGTTGAATGCTGTGGGGCTGCAGAATGTGGGTGTGGAGACGTTTTGCAAGGAGGTGTACCCCCGAATCAAGGATATTGACACGAATATCCTTGTAAATGTCAGCGGGTCGTCGATTGAGGAGTATTGCAGTGTGGCGGAGCAGATTAACGAATTGGAGTGTATCCCCGGTATAGAACTGAATATCAGCTGTCCTAATGTGAAGAAGGGAGGTATGGGGTTCGGTACCAATCCCGATATGGCTGCACAGGTGGTTGGAGCAGTACGCAAGGTGTATGGTAATACGTTGATAGTGAAACTAACGCCAAATGTCACCAGCGTAGTGGAAATTGCCAAGGCTGTGGAACAGGCGGGGGCCGACAGTGTGTCGCTTATCAATACCTTGCTGGGCATGGCCATAGATGTAGAGAGGCAACGTCCTTATCTTAGCACTATTACGGGCGGATTGAGTGGCCCGTGTGTGAAGCCTGTGGCTGTGAGAATGGTGTGGCAGGTGGCTCACGCTGTGCAGATTCCCGTTGTGGGACTGGGTGGCATCAGTTGTGCCGCCGATGCATTGGAGTTTCTCATGGCTGGAGCAAAAGCCATCGAGGTGGGTACTGCCAATTTTATTGATCCCGCAGTGACAGTGAAGATAGTGGAAGGGTTGCAGGATTATTGCCAAAGGCATGGCGTGGAGGACATTAACGACATTATTGGCATAATTTAGTCCTGTGGCGGGAGCGATGAAGCTAATTGCCGACAGTGGGAGCACTAAGACCCATTGGGTGTTGCTTAACGGCAGCGAGGAGACACATTGCTCAACGGTGGGTCTCAACCCGTTGCTGGTGGATGAGCCCTTTTTCCTCAAGGAAGTGGAAAGTGCGTGCCGCATGTTGCCATGCGAGGCGGAAAGGGTAGGGGAGGTGTTCTTTTACGGAGCCGGATGCGGCACAGAGAACGCCTGCCAGCGTGTTGATGAGTGGTTGGGTCGGTATTTCAGGTTTGCCCGGCGCGAGGTTCATGGCGATATGCTGGGTGCCTGCAGGGCAGTCTGCGGAAGTGGTGTCGGCATGGTAGGAATATTGGGTACGGGCAGCAATATGTGCTATTACAACGGTAGTGTTATTGCAAAACAACGTGTGTCGACCGGATTTATTTTGGGCGACGAGGGTTCGGGTAACAATATAGGGAAAAGGTTGCTGAAAGATTATCTTGAAGAGCGGATGCCACAGGAGTTAAGAATCATGTTCCATGATACTTACCCATTCAGTACAGCGGAATTTCTTGACCGCATCTACCGCCAGCCTTATGCCAACAGGTTTCTTGCTTCGCTGGTATCGTTTGCCTCACTGCATAGGGATGAGGTTTATATTAAGGAGGTGCTGAAGGATTGTTTCAGCGCTTTTTTCAAACAAGTGGGCTATTTCGGTGAGGAGGGTTGCTTGCCGCTCCGTTTAGTTGGCGGAATTGTTGCCTCGTTTGGTGACGAACTGGCAGAAGCGGCAATGTCATGCGGTGTGGAACTGGGAGAAATGACTGCCTCGCCAATTGCAGGATTGATACGTTTTCACATGAGTTGAGGTATTTTTTCATCCGTCTCATAATATTAATTACATATTTGCGTTATTGCTTAGTTTTAAAATAATTTACACACAATGGATTTATCAAACATCTTAGCCATCTCAGGCAAACCTGATTTAAATGAGCTGGTGTCCAGAACTAAAAACGGCGCCATCGTTATGAACCTCGTCTCAGGTAACAAATTCCCCGTCTTCTCCAGTAACAGTATCAGCCAGTTGAGTGAGATACGAATGTTTACTACCGAGGACGAAAAGCCTCTCGAAGAGATATTCCAGAACGCGTACACAATCTTAGAGGGCAAGCCCACCAGCTTCGACCCCAAGAAGGCTGACAGCAAGGAGCTGTTCGATTTGTTGGGCAAAGTGCTTCCCAACTATGATTCCGAGCGGGTGCATGCTTCAGATGCAAAAAAACTGTTTTCGTGGTATAATGTTCTGCTTAATGCCGGGAAGTTGACTCCCGAAGAGGAGGAGAAGAAGGAAGAGAGCGAGGAGGCTGAAGCTGTCGAGAAACCGGTAGTAAAGAAAGCTGCCGCCCCCAAGCGTGCCGCCACCCCCAAGCAGTCTGCCCCCAAGGCAACCACTCAGGCCAAAGCTGCCCCCAAGCGCACCACCATCGCTAAGAAGGCAATTTGACAGTAATTTTTGCATTATGAAAAAGGTAATTATATCGTTATGTGCATTGGCTGTTTTGGCCGGTGCATCGTCTTGTAAGAAGGATAAAGAGGAAAACGTGAAGGTTCCGGTATATGCCGAAGGTATATATCACCCTATCATGATGATTGCCTCGGTGTCGCAAAATGGTGAAATCATTCAGGAATGGAATTGGAACGGTGACAATTTGGAGTCCATCACCACGACGGGTGTGGGAACCACCTCTTTCAGTTATTCGGAAGACTATGTTACCAAGGTTGCATCCAATGGTAATTTGAATGAAGAAATCGTGTATTCCTATTCGAATGGGCAGATGACCAAATGCGAGGTTTATTATAGTGGCGCTTTGGCTGTTACTGCAAATATCATGCACAACGAGGCAAAGAAAATGAGCGGTGCCGACATTATAATTGACGACACTTTCCTCATGAACCTGGCAGGCGAGTTGCTGGGCAAGGGCTCCGCTTTTGAGCAGATAGTTGGACGCCATGCAGCCGAGTCGATGATTCTCGCCGCCAAGATGTCGCAGACCTCTTCGGCATCGAAATTTGCCATTACCGACAAAACGTTCTCCATGAGTCTCCAGTGGAATGGGGAAAATGTTGAGAAACAAATTCTCGGCGGTCTGGTCAATTTTACGCTTTCTTCCGATGACATAGCTATGTTCCAGCAATTCATTCCCGAAGACATCCTGCCGCTCATTCAGATGATGATGATGATGACCGGAGGCGTTATTCCCGTTCAGGTTGCCGTGACCGATACAATTACCGCTACTTTCGACAATATGTACAACCCCATGTTCTGTAATTGGGGTGAGTTGATTTCGTCGAAGACCCTTTCTTTGAATAACATGTTATCGTCGGAGGAGAATGGAGCTGTTACTTTATCCATCAACGTGATGGGACAAAACAACGAGTTGTTCAGCAGACCGAATTACAATAGCCAGGAATTCAGCTATGAATACAACGATATGAAATACCCGACCAAGGTTTCTTCTGGCACCGACGAAGTGATTTACACTTATAAGAATTAGCACAATGACGTATAGCGAAAAAGACCAAAAATTCAAGAGATACACAGTTACCTCGGCATTGCCTTATGCCAACGGTCCGGTACATATAGGGCATCTGGCAGGGGTATATGTCCCTGCCGATGTATACGTCCGTTAT
The DNA here is from genome assembly GCA_017530105.1 of Bacteroidales bacterium. GTDB lineage: Bacteria > Bacteroidota > Bacteroidia > Bacteroidales > P3 > Colimorpha. The sequence goes on along the minus strand of JAFXMW010000080.1, from coordinate 6,999 downwards.
CTCCGTGCCCAAGGCGAGGACGTAATGTTTATCGGTGGCAGTGATGAGCATGGTGTACCCATCACCATCAAGGCTCGTAAGGAGGGTGTCTCCCCCCAGGACATCGTCGACCGTTACCATAAAATTATCCGCGACTCCTTTATGGAGCTGGGCATTTCTTTCGACATCTACAGCCGCACCTCCTGCCCAGAACACCACGCCACGGCAGCCGAGTATTTCAAGAAACTATACGATGAAGGCAAGTTCATCGAGAAGACCTCCATGCAGTACTACGACGAGGAGGCACACCAGTTTCTTGCCGACCGTTATATCACGGGCACCTGTCCCCATTGCGGCAACGAACATGCCTATGGCGACCAGTGCGAGGCCTGCGGCACTTCGCTCAGTGCCACAGACTTGATTAATCCCAAGTCCATGCTTAGTGGCAACAAGCCCGTCATGCGCGAAACGAAACATTGGTATCTCCCTTTAGATAAAGATGAGCCGTGGCTTCGCGAATGGATTCTCAATCAGCATAAAGGCGACTGGAAAGTCAATGTTTACGGGCAGTGCAAGTCGTGGATAGATGCTGGCTTGCAGCCTCGTGCTGTGACTCGCGACCTTGACTGGGGTGTGAAAGTGCCTCTCGAAGGCGTGGAAGGCAAGGTTCTTTACGTCTGGTTCGATGCCCCCATTGGTTACATAAGCTTCACCAAGCAACTGAAAGGCAATGACTGGGAAAAATGGTGGAAAGACCAGGATACCAAACTGGTCCATTTCATAGGCAAAGACAATATCGTCTTCCACTGCATCATCTTCCCCGCAATGTTGAAGGCTGAAGGCAGTTACATCCTTCCGCAGAATGTCCCTGCCAATGAGTTCCTCAACCTTGAGGGTGACAAAATAAGCACCTCACGCAACTGGGCTGTCTGGCTCCACGAATACCTCCAAGACTTTCCGGGCAAACAGGACGTTCTGCGCTACACTCTTTGCAGCAACGCCCCTGAAACCAAGGACAATGACTTTACTTGGAAAGACTTCCAATTGAAGAACAACTCCGAGTTGGTGGCCATTCTCGGCAACTTTGTCAACAGGACTTTGGTGCTCACCCATAAATTCTACGGGGGCACAGTTCCTGCAGCCGGTGAATGGAGCGACATGGACAAGGAGGTAATCAAGGAAATGGCTTCCTATCCCGAACGGATTGGCCGTAGCATTGAGAACTATCGTTTCCGCGAGGCCTTGTCCGAGATGATGAATTTGGCTCGTTTAGGCAATAAGTACCTTACCGACACAGAGCCTTGGAAACTCATCAAAACCGACCCTGCACGCACGGCCACGGTGCTCAATCTCTCCTTGCAGATTTGTGCCAACCTTGCTGTCCTTTGTGCGCCGTTCCTTCCGTTCACTGCCGACAAGATGCACCGCATCATGAATCTGCCCGCCATGGGATGGCAGCACGCTGGCAATGCCAATCTCCTGATGGAAGGTCTTCACCTTGAAAAACCCGAACTGCTTTTTGAACAAATCGACGATGCCACCATCGAGGCCCAAGTCAACAAACTGCTCGAAACCAAAAAGCAGAACCAACTCAACGCCTGGACTCCCAACGCTGTGAAAGAGACCGTGGCTTTCGACGATTTCGGGAAAGTGGACATTCGCGTAGGCACTGTGCTGGAATGTTGCAAAGTGCCCAAGGCCGACAAACTCCTTCAGTTCAAAATCGAAGACGGTATGGGCACCCGCACCATTGTCAGCGGCATCGCCAAGTACTACCCCGAACCCGAGAAGTTGGTAGGTATGCAGGTTTGCTTCATTGCCAATTTCGCTCCCCGCAAGCTGAAAGGTGTGGAAAGCCAAGGCATGATTCTCAGCGCCGAAGACAAAGACGGACGACTCGTCTTGGTCACTCCCAGCCAGTTGGTCACTCCGGGCTGTAATGTAGGCTGATATGACCATCCTCCTTTTAGGCGGAAGCGGACTATTAGGTCACAACGTACTCAAATTATTATTGGAGCAGGGACACCATGTGCATGTTTTATTACGAGCCCAGGCGTCCCTGTTTTCCAATGATTTCCCTAATGCCGTCTCCTCTTTAACCGTTTTCAGAGGCTCGTTGCTTCACGACGACGACCTGTCCAAGGCCGCCCAAGGCTGTGATGCCATCATCAACTGTGCCGGTGTCACCGACATGTCCCTTCTCCATTACGAAGATTATTTGCCGGTGAATAGTCGCTTATGCCAAAGGTTGGTGCAACTTATGGCGCAAACAGGCATCACCCGCTTGGTTCACACCAGCACTGCCAATACCATCGGCTACGGCACTCAGTCCCATCCTGCCAATGAGGAAGCCCCCATGCAGCTTCCATTCACCCGTTCCTACTATGGTTGCAGCAAAAAAGAGGGCGAGGAAATCCTGCTTACCGCTGCCCGCGAGCATCCTGACTGGCACATCGTCATAGTCAATCCAGGCTTCATGGTGGGGTCTTACGATGCCAAGCCCAGTTCGGGCACACTGCTTCTCACCGGCTATCGCAAACCGTTGATGCCCGTCCCCAAAGGAGGCAAAAGTTTTATCCATGTGCACGATGCTGCTGTTGCTGTTGCCAATGCCCTTGTTATGGGTAGCCATGGTGACCGCTATCTCCTAACTGGCGAAAACCTCTCTCTCAAGCAATTCTACCGCCTCCAGTCGCATGTGTGCCGCTACCGTCAATGCCTCATAGTTCTTCCCAACTGGTTGCTCTCTGTGGCTGGCAGGGTAGGGGACTTGCTCCGTTGTTGCGGTCTCTCCACCCAACTCTCCACCCGCAATGTGCGCCAACTCATGGTGTGCGAGTATTACGACAATAGTCGCGCAAGGCAGGATCTGCTCATGCCTCAGACCCCTATCGCTCAAGCCATAGCCGACTTCTTTACTTGGAACGAGTCAAACAAAAAATAATGTTGTCCATAGGCAATTTTTCTGCCCGCGACACGTTATATATTCCAAACACTAAAAATCCACAGCAATGAAAAAATTATCCCTTTTTGTTCTCACCGCCATAATGGCTCTTACGGCCTGTCATAATAATCCTTCCGACGAGCCACAGAAAAAAGGTTCTTCCGGCAAGACTCTCGAAATGATGATTGTCGCCGACAAAAATGTCTATACTGGTGAGACCAAACAGCTTATCGACTCCCTTTTCGGGCGCCCGCAAGTAGGTTTGCCTGTGCCTGAAAGCATGTTCGATATTGTCAATATCCCCGTCTCGTCTTACAAGAGTACCGAAATGTTCCGCAACCACCGCAACATTCTTTACTTCGACGTCAACCCTAACAATCCCGACAAAGTCTACAAGCACATCGACGAGTATGCCGCTCCCCAAGTGGTGTTCGACTTCGCCGCCAAGGACCAAGCCTCGCTCCGCGAGATGCTCAGAAAATACGAACCCTTCATCCTCGACGAGGTCTACAAGGCCGAGCACCGCAGGGTAATCAAAGCCTTCAAGGGCATGGAAAATTTCAAAGTCAATGAGGCCATCCGCAAACAATTCGGCTTCGGACTGATGTTCTCCAACGAGTTTGCCATCGCCAAACAGAAAGAGGACTTTGCCTGGGTCCGCAAGGAAGCCAAGGACTTCGGCATGGGTGTGCTGATCGATGTCTTTTCCTACACCGACCAGAATGTCTTCAACGAGCAGAACATCCTCGACCGTCTCGACACCATCATGAAACGCCACGTCCCCGGCAGCAAGGACAGCAGCTATGCGGGCATTGAGCGTCGCCGTACTGAACAGGGCGAATATCTGGCACCCATCACTTTCCGTCAGGTCGATTTCAACGGCAGTGACTACTGCATCGAGACCCGTGGTTGCTGGCGTACTTTCGGCGACTTCATGGGGGGTCCCTTTGTCACCTACACCCTCCTTTCGCCCAGCAAGAAGAAAGTCATCATGCTCACCGGCTACGTCTATTGCCCCCGCAACAAACCCTGGACCAAGCGCGACCTCCTCATGCAGGCCGAAAGTATCTGTTGGTCGCTTCAGTTCTAATCACATAAACTACGAAACCACCCTTTATTACCATGCGCAGCCTGTTCCCGCTTTTACTATTGCTCACTCTGTCCTTCTCGTCTGCCGCTCAGAATATACTGGCTCGTAGCGAAGTGGGGCTGGCGGTTGGCGGCATGACCTATCTCGGCGACCTCAACAACCAAAGCATGTTCGGCAAAGTCAACCCCGCCGTGGGGCTGATGGCGCGCTTCAATTTCGACACCCGCTGGTCGCTCTCTTTCGGTGGTTCCTACGGACACATCGAAGGCGGCAACCCCGATTACATCAAACGCCGCAATCTCAGTTTCCGCTCCCCTCTGGCGGAGGGGTGGATAAGGGTCGAGTTCAATTTCTTTCCCTATGGCATCCGTCTTGCCACCCTCAAGCGCTCCACTCCTTACATCTTCTGCGGCTTTGGCGCTTTCAAATTCAACCCCATGGCCGCCTATACCGACCCCTCCTCCGGCATCACCGAGTGGTATGCCCTTCAGCCGCTGGGTACCGAGGGGCAAGGCTCCAAGGCCTACCCCGACAGGGTGAAATACCAGCTCTTTGTGGCCTGTATGCCCTTTGGCATTGGATACAGGTGGCGACTCTCTCAAAACGTGCACCTTACCATAGAGTATGGCTGGCGCAAAACATGGACTGACTATCTCGACGATGTCAGCACCACTTATGTCGACCCAGCCAATTTGGGGGGCAGTTCCTCAGGCAGCATGGCCGCCACCCTTGCCGACCGCAGTGGCGAGGTGGTGCCCGGCTATGTCAACGCCCCAGGCATCAAGCGCGGCGACGACTCGTTGAACGACTGGTACTCCTTCTTCAATGTCTCCTTCTCTTTCTCCGCCGAGGTGCTCTTCGGTTGGATGCGCGGTAAAGTATGTGAACAATAATCATTTCCCTTCAATAAACAGCCAAAGTATGAAACTTGAAGACATAGACAAAACCCGTGTGCCACAGCATGTGGCTATCATCATGGACGGCAATGGCCGCTGGGCACAACGCCAGGCCCATCAACGCATTTTCGGCCACCAGAACGCCATGACTGCTGTCCGACAGGCAGTGGAAGCCGCCGTGGCCTGCGGTGTCAAATACCTTACACTCTACACTTTCAGCACCGAGAACTGGAACCGGCCACAGGACGAAATCGACGGCCTCATGGAACTGCTCATCAAAGCCGTCCGCGACGAGACCAAAACCCTTATGGACAATAACGTCCGTCTCCAGACAATCGGCGACACCAACCGCATACCCGAAAAATCGCGCTCCAAGCTGATGGAATGTATCGACACCACTGCGGGCAACACCGCCATGACCCTCGTCCTCGCTCTCAGCTACAGCTCGCGCTGGGAGGTGGCGCAGGCGCTGCGCGCCCTCTGCTCCGACGCCCGCGACGGACGTATCCAGCCCGCCGACATCGACGAGGAAACCCTCCGCCGCTATCTTGTCACCAAGGACTATCCCGACCCCGACCTCCTCATCCGCACCGGCGGCGAGCTGCGCATCAGCAACTTCCTCCTGTGGCAGATGGCCTACACCGAACTCTATTTCAGCGAACAGCTCTGGCCCGATTTCCGCCACGAGGACTTCTACTCCGCGGTCTACGACTACCAAAACCGCCAACGTCGCTTTGGCAAAACAGGCGATCAGGTAGTCGGCAAACAGTAACAAACTCCCCGCCGGTCCGTATGTATAGAGCAGCGAAACGCTACGCGGCAGTTTTTCTCTTGCTTCTTACCACGGCGTTGCCCCTCCGTGCCCAAATGCTGGGTGCCGAGGACATCACCCCTGTCTACGACCTTGTCAAGACCTTCAAACGCATCATCCCCTACCACGACACAGCCAACCACGTCACCGTTTTCCACGTGTTCATGAACACGGACTACCGCTATGTCAAGCTCTTTCTGAGGTTCGACCCTGACCAAACCATCAATGCCGAGACCCAGTCCCAGATACTCTATTACCTCACCCACCACGACCTGTGGTCGCTCCAACCCCTTGCCGACCACACCTTCGACCTCCGTGTCGAATTAAGCATTAAAGACAAACCCGTCTCTGCCCGTTACGACTATTCCACAGCCGACCTTCAAAACGCCCTTGCGCCCTCCGAACAACAATGGGCGCACCAATTTGTGTCTCAGGTGGCTCAATACCTCAACAATCGGGTGCCAATAGTGGTTTCCGACGACGGTGAATCAATCGTCTCTTGCCGTTTCGATTCCAATGCCCTCGTCCTGACAAACATCTACGAGTACCCCGACACCGTCTGGCCCCGCATCCGCGAATACACTGGCAACAACCTCGACCAAGTGCGCCGCACCGTAGCCCTCAACCTCCTTTCCGACACCTCCTCCGGCTTGGTCGAAGCCCTGTGGGCAGGCGGCATAACCCTGCGCCACCGTTACCGCGACCGGTTCCGCACCGACTCAACCGAGATGAACATAGCCCCTTGGATGTGGGAGACTTTTATTGACGACATCCCTCTTCCCGACGAGAGCGACGACTCCGCTACCATCACCGACACTTTGGCACTGCTGTATTACATCTCCGAGAGCGTCAACAAGGAGTGCCCCTATCCCGTCGACAGCCTCACCACCATGGTCAGCTGCTTTTTCGATTCTGTCAACCGTGTGGTAACCTATACCTATACTGTCGACGAGCTCACCATGCTCAACCTCGAAGGCGATGCCGAGGCACAGAACAACCTTCTCGAAGCCATCCATCTGGCTTTGAGTTCCGACGACGGGAAGGAATTGGCAGTGCTGCTCGTGGCCACCGATGCCACCCTGGTCTATCAATATTCGTCGCCCCGTTCGCGCAGCCCACTGACTTTCACCCTCACCGCCGATCAAATCGCCGCTTTGATTCACTAACGCCCTCCCGACACTCGATTGAAAGTTGTTTTACACTTGTTTTACACTTTTAAAGTGTAAAACAAGTGTAGAAAAAGTGTAAAACAACTGGGGAAACGTCATTCCATTGCCGT